>JBEBHC010000134.1:0-8490 GCA_040081185.1 Devosia sp.
GCGGTGTTCCAGCCGCTGATCGAGTCGCTCGATGCATCGCTGACGGCACTCGATCGAACTACTGACGCCATCGAGACGATCAAGCGGGAGATGGCGTTCGATCCGGCCGAGCTTGAGCGCGTCGAGGGCCGCCTGTTCGCGCTGCGGGGCATGGCGCGAAAGCATCACGCCTCAGTCGCCGAACTGCCCGCTGTCCTCGACAAGTATCGCAACGACCTCGACATGCTGCAGACGGGCGAGGGAAACCTGCGACGGCTCGAGGCGGATGCGGCAGCGACCCGCGACGCCTACCTCAAGGCCGCGCGCAAGCTCAGCGCTGGCCGGACTAAAACAGCCAAAGGGCTGAGCAAAGCGGTCGAGGCGGAACTGCCGGACCTCAAACTCGGTGCAGCGAAATTCATCGTCGATCTGCAGACCGACGAGGCTCGTATTGCTGCGTCCGGTTTTGATCAGGTCGCCTTCCATGTGCAGACCAATCCGGGCACTTCGGCTGGGCCCATTATGAAGGTTGCGTCGGGTGGCGAACTCAGCCGCTTCCTGCTCGCGCTCAAGGTGGTGCTGGCCGATCGCGGCTCGGCCCCGGTGCTGATCTTCGACGAAATCGATACGGGTGTGGGTGGTGCGGTGGCCGATGCTATCGGGCGGCGCCTCAAGCGACTGGCCGGCAAGGTACAGGTGCTGACGGTGACGCATGCACCGCAGGTGGCGGCGCGTGCCGATGCGCATCTGCTCATCGAAAAGCAGGCGGTTCAGGAAGGGGCGTTCATGCGCACCCATGTCCGGCGTCTCGATGGTGCCGCGCGGCAGGAGGAAATCGCGCGCATGCTGGCGGGCGCTCGCGTCACCGACGAGGCGCGTGCTGCGGCCGGGAAGTTATTGTCAGAGGTCGCATGACGGAAACGCGCGAGATCGAGAGCCTGTCCGAGGACGAGGCGCGGGCCGAACTCGATCGGCTGCACAAAGTGCTGGCCAAAGCCGACATCGCGTATCACCAGAACGACGCTCCGGAGATCACCGATGCGGCCTATGACGCGCTCAAGCTGCGCTACCTGCAGATCGAAGGAGCGTTCCCCGACCTGAGACGGCCCGATAGCCTCAGCGGCAAAGTCGGTGCGCCTGCGGCCGAGGGATTCGCCAAGGTCAAGCATGCCGTGCCCATGCTCAGCCTTGCCAAGGCTTACACGGACCAGGACGTGATCGACTTCGCTGAGCGCGGCAAGCGCTTTTTCGAGCGCGACAAAGACCTGGAGCTGGTGTTCACCGCCGAGCCGAAGATCGACGGCCTGTCGGCGTCGCTGCTCTACGAGAACGGCGTTTTTGTTCGCGGCGCGACGCGTGGCGACGGTTCAGTGGGTGAGGACATCACCGAGAATCTGAAGACGATTGCCGATATTCCGCAGAAGCTGAAAGGCAAGGGCTGGCCAAAGAACATCGAGATCCGGGGTGAGGTCTATATGACCTATGCCGACTTCCAGGCTCTCAAGGCGCGTTCAGCGGCCGCTGGCGGACAGGACTACGTTAATCCGCGCAACACGGCGGCGGGATCGCTGCGGCAGAAGGATGCTTCGATCACTGCCAGCCGCAACCTCAAGTTCTTCGCTTATGCGTGGGGCGCGGCATCCGAAGAGCCCGCGCGCACGCAGTACGATGCAGTGCAGAAGTTCGGAGCCTGGGGCTTCAAGGTCAGCCCGCTGATGGTGCGCGCGCACACGGTCGACGAGTTGATCGAGCAATACCGGAAGATCGAGGCGCAACGCTCGTCGCTCGGGTACGACATCGATGGCGTCGTCTACAAGGTCGACCGGCTCGACCTGCAGCAGCGCTGGGGCTTCGTGACCGGCGAGCCGCGGTGGGCGGTGGCGCACAAGTTTCCTGCCGAGCAGGCGACGACCGTGTTGCGCCAGATCGATATCCAGGTCGGGCGCACCGGGACACTTGCGCCGGTGGCGCGGCTCGACCCCGTGAGCGTCGGGGGTGTCACCGTGGTGAATGTGACGCTGCACAACGAGGACTACATCAAGGGCATCGACAGCTTCGGCGAGCCGATCCGCGAGGGCATCGATATCCGGATTGGCGACACGGTGGTCATCCAGCGTGCGGGCGACGTGATCCCCCAGATCGTGCGAGTTATCGTCGAGAAGCGGCCCAACGGCGCCAAGGCATATGTCTTCCCCGATATGTGCCCTGTGTGTGGTTCACCCGCCGTGCGCGAATTCAACGAGAAGACCGGCAAGGCCGATGCGCGACATCGCTGCACCGGTGAGTTGATCTGCGCGGCGCAGGCGGTGGAACGGCTCAAGCACTTCGTCGCGCGAGGTGCGATGGATATCGAGGGGCTGGGCGGGGAGAATGTGGAGCTGTTCTTCGAGAAGGACCTGCTGCACACGCCTGCGGATGTCTTCCGCCTAGAGCGGAACCGCAAGGCGGTGGAGAGCGCGCTGCACGACCGCCGCGAGGAACAGGCGCGCCAGCGCGAAGAGGCGAGCGGGAAGAAGCGGCAAAAGGTGCTGGCAGCGGAGGAGCGCACCTATGAGGGTCTCGACAAGCTCTTTGCCAACATCAACGCAAAGCGCGAACCCGAGCTTGACCGTTTCCTGTTCTCTCTCGGCATCCGGCATGTCGGCGAGACAACGGCGGCCCTATTCGCCAAGACTTTCTCCAACGTAGAAGCCTTCCGCGAGGCCGGGACCAAGGGCGAGTTTCCCTCCATCCACGGTATCGGCGAGACGGCGACCAGCGCCGTGCGCGATTTCTTCGCCAATGAGCGGAACGTCGCCGCGTTCGACGCGCTGCTCGAAGAGGTGAAACCAAAGGCTTACGTGGTGACGGTCTCAGCCGACTCCGAAGTGGCCGGCAAGACGGTGGTGTTCACCGGTTCACTCGAAAAGATGTCGCGCGGCGAGGCCAAGGCGATGGCCGAGCGGTTGGGCGCCAAGGTGGCGGGCTCAGTCTCCAAGAACACGGACATTGTGGTGGCGGGGCCGGGCGCCGGCTCGAAACTCAAGTCGGCCCAGGAACTCGGCATCCGGGTCATGGATGAGGACGAGTGGCTGGCGATCGCGGGCAAGTAGCGGTCACCAGCCCGCGCGCTAGATGGCGCGCGTCGCGTCCTTGAGCCAGGTCTTTACGGCGCCCTTCACATGCGGGCCGATCTCGCGGAAGACGCGCTTGTGATAGGCGTTGAGCCAGTCGCGCTCCGGCTGCGTCATCACTTCGGCGTCTACGAGCCGCAGGTCGATCGGCGCGAGCGTCAGCGTTTCGAATTCGAGGAAGTTGCCGCCGCCGACTTCGCTCTCGACCACGTTGATGAGGTTTTCGATTCGGATGCCGAACGAGCCGTCCTTGTAGAAACCCGGTTCGTTGGAAACGATCATGCCCGCCTCGAGGGGCAGGGGGTAACGAACCGAGATCCCGATCGGGCCTTCGTGCACTGACAGGAACGCGCCGACGCCGTGGCCGGTGCCGTGGTTGTAGGTCACGCCGTCCTGCCACAGGAACTGGCGGGCCAGAACGTCGATCTGGGCGCCGGAGGTACCGCGGGGGAAGCGGACCATGGATATGGCCATCATTCCGCGCAGGACCTGGGTGAAGCGGGCACGGAACTCGGCCGTGACCTTGCCCGTGGACATGGTCCGGGTGATGTCAGTGGTGCCGCTCAGGTATTGCGCGCCGGAATCGACGAGCATCAGCTCGCCCGGCTTCAGCCCGCGGTTGGAGCCGTTATCGACGCGGTAGTGATTCATGGCACCGTGGGGGCCAGCGCCGGAAATGGTGTCGAAGCTGGCGTCGATGCAGGTCTCTTCCTCCCGGCGGAAGGACTCGAGCGCTTCGACGATGCTGATCTCGGTGAGCTTGCCCTTGGGCGCCTCGGCATCGAACCAGTGAAGGAACTTGGCCATCGCGATGCCGTCGAGCTTGTGCGCCTCGCGCATGCCGCCGAGTTCGGCGTCGTTTTTGCGCGCCTTGGGCAGCAGCGTGGGGTCGCGCTTCTCGATGATGGTGGCTTCGCTCACGCCCTTCACCGCATCGACGATGGCGAGCGGGATGTTGGCGGGGTCGAGCCAGACGCGCTTGTCGCCGGCGCCGAGCTTGCGGAGGTCCGCGACGAGCGCTGTGGTGTCGGCGAGCTTGGCGATGCCCTTGAGGCCGCGCTTCAGTTCGTCGCTCATCTTTGCCTTGTTTACATAGAGCGTCGGCAGGCCCTTCTTGGGCACTGCGGCGAAGGCGAGCACGACCGGAACGTTTGGTACGTCGCGGCCGCGCATATTGAGCAGCCAGTTGATCGATTCCGGCAGGCTGAGGATCAGCATGTCGGCGTCTTCCTCGGCGAGCGCCTTCTGCACTTCGGCCAGCTTGTCATCGGCATTGCGGCCGGCGCGGTTGTGGCCGAGGAACTCGACCATGCCGACGGGCGGGGCGGGGCGGTCGGTCCAGATGCGATCGACGAGATTGTGGGTCGCGACGAGCGTGACCTTGCCCCTGAGCTTTTCGGTCAGGTCGCGGATTTCGCCGGGTGTATGAAGCCAGGCGTCGTAACCAAGCTTGCCGCCCTTAGGGACGTAGTCGCCGATGCGTGCATCCATGCCAGCCTGCAGTGTCTGCACGACGTCGATGACGCTGGTGTCTGTCTGCGCCGGGGCTTGCAGCGTGTAGCGGGAGTCGACGAAAAGTGCGGCCTTCTTGGTGGAGACGACAGCAATCCCGGCAGAACCGGTGAAGCTCGTGACATAGGCGAGGCGAGCCTCGCTCGCCGGCACCGACTCGCCGCGATGGGCATCGGCACGCGGCACCAGGAAGCCGTCGAGCCCGGCTTCGGCCAGTTCCTTGCGCAGCGCCTTGAGTCGCCCCTTGACCGTCGCGGGGGTCGTGCGAACGTCGAACTGCTGAAAGACTGCGGGACCGAAGCCGTTGTTATCCATGGTTCATTTCTTGTTAAGCCGACCTGCGCGAGTGGCATGGCTGGGTTGATGGAGCCGGCCTACCGACCGGCAAGTTGTAAGACTAGATAACCGATGTCCGCTTTAGCGGCGATTCCAAACAGACGATGAGAACCATGACTTCCGCGCAGACTGATTTCCGCAAATCCATCGAGGGCGTGACGCTTGCTCGCACCCGCGAAGTCACGCGGCAGATCGGGCGGACGCATGAGCATATGCTCCTCGGCGCGTTCACCAAGCGCCCGAACTAAGCCTCAGGCTTTCTCCAGAATCAACGTCGCCCAATCGCCCCGTTCGAGGCGCTGGCGCAGTACGATGCCCGCGCGCGCATAGGCGGCGGTGACACCCGGCGCCTGTTTCACCAGCAGGCCAGAGAGGATGACGGTTGCGCCGTGTTCCGCGGCACGCGCGATAGCGGGGGCGATCTCGACGAGCGGCGCGGCGAGAATGTTTGCCACGATCAGATCATAAGGCGCGGATTGCGCGATTGCCCGGTGTTCGAGACCGGGCGCCGTGACGGCGACGATCAGCCGGCTCACGTTGTTGTCCTGCGCGTTCGCAATGGTCGTCCGTGTCGCCACCGGGTCGATGTCGCTGGCGACCACAGGCAGGCGCGTGCGCTTGGCAAGCGCGATCGCCAGCACTCCCGTGCCGGTGCCCACGTCGAGCATGCGCTTGAACTTCCGCCGCTTCAGCACGCGCTCGATGGCTTCGAGACAACCGGTCGTCGTTTCGTGGTGGCCGGTGCCGAAGGCTTCGGCCGCGTCGATACGGATGGGGATGAGCCCGGCAGGCGGGGGCGCCTGTTCATGGCTGCCGTAAACGTAGAAGCCGCCGGCGATGACCGGCTGCAGGCCTTCGAGGGATTTTGCGACCCAGTTCACATCGGGATCGACGACCGCGATGCTGAAGCCGACCTTGCCGCCGAGGGCGGTGCGCGACAACTCCTCGAAGGCGTTGAGATCGGGCAGGGCGCCGCAGGTTGCCTCGAACACCCATTCGCCGGTATCGGCGTCTTCGTGGGCCGACGCTGTGAGGGCAAGGTCCTCGCGCTCCATCACCGCATCAACCAGCGCAAAGGCCTGTTCGCGAGTGAGCGGGACCGAAATCTGGCTCAGTTTCATGGGCCGGGTTGTTGCCGCCGGAGGCTCGGAAGTCAATGGACGCGGGGCCGCCGCCGGGGCATTACGGGCGCATGGTTTCTGCCTCGCGCAACAGCCCCGTTCTCGGCATCAGCCTCAAGGTGGCGTCGGTGGCTGTGTTCCTGAGCATGGCCACATTGCTGAAGGCCACCCCGGGGGTGCCGTCAGGAGAGCTGGTGTTCTTCCGCTCGTTCTTCGGGCTTGTTCCGGTGCTGGCCTGGCTGACCTATCGACGCGAGTTGCGCGAGGGGATGAAAACCACCCACCTCAAAGGGCATCTCGCCCGCGGTTCGGTCGGCACCCTGTCGATGATGCTGGGATTTTTCGCGCTGACGCAGCTGCCCCTGCCGGAGTCGACGACGCTGGGCTACGCGATGCCGCTGCTGATCGTCGTGTTCTCAGCAGTGTTCCTCCACGAAGTGGTGCGGCTCTATCGCTGGAGCGCGGTCGCCATCGGTTTTGTCGGCGTGGTCATCATCGCCTGGCCGAGCCTGACGCTCTTTACCAACGGCGTCAGCAACAGCGCGGCGCTGGGTGTCGCGGCGTCGCTCGGCTTCGCTTCGCTTGGAGCGGTAGCACAATTGCTCGTCCGGCGGCTGACCGAGACCGAACGGTCCGCTACGATCGTGTTCTACTTTCTCGCCAGCTCTGCGGTGATCTCGCTGGTCACGTTGCCGTTCGGCTGGGTGATGCCGACGCCGCAACAGGCGCTGTTTCTCGTGCTTGCCGGCTTCTGCGGCGGGGTGGCGCAGATCCTGCTCACGGAGAGCTACCGGCACGCCGATATGAGCGTCATCGCGCCGTTCGAATATACCTCACTCATCCTCTCTGTGGCCGTCGGCTATCTCGTGTTCCACGACGTGCCGACCTGGCAGATGATCGTGGGCGGCCTGATCGTGGTGGGGTCAGGGCTGTTCATCCTGTGGCGTGAACAACGGTTGGGGCGGACGCGGCCGGAAGAAAAAGTGGTGACACCGCAGGGTTAGAGTCGAAATCGGCGCGGCCAGCGCGTCATTGGCTCAGAACCAACAGGGAGGACCCTAAATGCTCGCCGTCACCAGCTACAAGAAGGACTATGTCGCCGCCTGCCGGGCGGGCGCCGAAAGCCAGCTCAAGTCGCTCCGCAAGCTGAAGAAGGCCGCGCCCGCCGATGTGGCGGCTTTCGTGCCGGGCTACTTCGTCGTCATGGTGCTGGGGTTGGACCACTTCTTCCTGCACCGCCAGCGCAGTTTTGAAGGCAAGGATGGCGGTCCGCTCAATGAACTGCGCATGCTGTGCGACTCCATCAAGGAGAATGACGGCGTGCTGACCGCCAACTCGACGATCAAGTACAAGGCCGAGAAGTCGCAAACGGGCCTCGCAATCGGCGATCGCATCGTGCTCGACGACAAGCAGTTCGAACGGCTGGCGGACGCGGTGTTCGACGAGATCGAGACGAAGTACCGGTAGCCGGAAGCTACTTCCCGACGACCGGCCGCAGGAACCGGAAGCCCCTTGCACCGAGACTCTGCAGCATGGCCGGCAGGGCGTTGCGGGTGACCGGGACATCGTGCAACAGCACGATGCCGCGCCCGCCTTCTTCGATGCGACTGATCGAGCGGTAGAGGTTGGTCCACGCGTAGCGGCGCGACCAGTCGCGGGTGTCGACGTCGATATCCATGATGGTGAGGCCGAGCGTTTCGACCATGCGTCGCAACTGCGCGTTGTCGCGCAGGTAGGGGAAGCGGAAGAATGGGGCAGGGGCGGCGGGCCGCGAAGCACGGATCAGTGCGGCGTGGCCCTCGTCGATCTCGCGCCGCGCGGCGTGGATGGAAAGCGTCCGCAGGTCGGCATGGGTCGCGGTGTGC
Organism: Devosia sp.; assembly: GCA_040081185.1. Taxonomy (GTDB): domain Bacteria; phylum Pseudomonadota; class Alphaproteobacteria; order Rhizobiales; family Devosiaceae; genus Devosia_A. Next base: position 7,927 of record JBEBHC010000134.1, read on the forward strand.
GAGCCGACGACGTGACCCTGCGCCAGCGTGTCGCGCACAATCTCAGGGTGCTGGTCGGCCAGATGGCCGATCATGAAGAAGACGGCAGTCAGACCAAACTTGCCGAGCGTTTCGACATTGTCCTTAGTGGAGACCGTCGGGCCGTCGTCGAAGGTCAGCAGCAATTCGTGATCGTCAAAGACCAGCGGCTGGGCGAGATCGATCTCGCGCCCGGCCCATTTCGCGATCTTCCTGTTGGCGAGCGCGTCCGCGTCCAGCACCAATCGCGCCTCCCGCGGCTGCTACCGCAGTGAACCACTTTGCGGAGGGAGACCCAAGCGCGGGCTGGAAACAGCGTTAGCGTGAGGGGTGGCTAAAGCTTTACGGCGGTGCCGGAAATCGAGACCATCAGCATGGAGCCGTTGGCGCCGACGACTTCATAGTCGATATCGACTGCGACCACGGCATCCGCGCCGCGCTTGGCGGCCTCCTGCTCGAGTTCGGCAATGGCCTCGTTACGGGCATCGCGCAGCACCTGCTCATAAGCGCCCGACCGCCCGCCGACGATGTCGCGGATGCCGTGGT
>JBEBHC010000135.1:0-8410 GCA_040081185.1 Devosia sp.
GGTGAGCGACGCGAGGACGGCCGGGATCAAATCGGGCAGATCCTCGCTGATCAGCCCCGGTTTGTCGAAGCGGTTCGCCGCCTCGGCGTGAATCCAGACTGCGGCGCACGCCGCCTGGAAGTGATCCATCCCCTGCGCCAGCAGGCCGCCCGCGATGCCGGCGAGGACATCGCCGGAGCCGGCGGTCCCCAGCGTGCCCGGGGCATTGCTGTTGATGGCGACGCGGCCATCGCGCGCCGCGATCACCGTGTCGGCACCCTTGAGGATCACGGTCCGCTGGATGATCTTGGCGGCCTCTCGCGCCCGATCGACCTTTCTGCCCGTGAGCTTGAAGATGCGGGCAAACTCGCCCTCATGCGGCGTGATGATTACGGGGCCGGCTATGCGAATTTCGGTAAACAACTCATCCTGCCCTGCCGCGAAACTGCTCAGCGCATCCGCATCGAGCACCACGCCTACACCGCTACGGAGCGCGGCGAGAACGTTGGTCTTCGTCGCATCATTCACGCCCGCGGCGGGGCCGACAACCACGCTTCTCACCTTCCCGGACGAAATGATCGACGCAAGGTCCGCCGCGCGCTCGATAGGCTTGAGCATGATCGCGGTGACATGCGCCGCGTGAATCCGGAGCGCATCTTCACTGCCCGCCAAAGTCACCAGCCCGGCACCTGCGCGAAGCGCCGCCCGCGCTGAAAGCCTTGCTGCGCCCGTCTGCAGTGGTCCGCCGCTGACAACCACACAATGACCACGCGTGAATTTGTGCGCGTCCAACCCGAATTTCGGCAACTGCCAACGGCTCGGACCGTTCGCGAACGCCTGCGGTCCGATCTCGGCCAGCACGGCATCCGGAATACCGATGTCGGCTAGCACCAACTCGCCGCACAGCTCCCGGCCCGGCATCAAGAGATGGCCCGGCTTCTGGCGGAAGAACGTCACCGTCATGTCGGCGTGTACGGCTTTTCCCCTCACCACTCCGGTGGTGCCGTCAACCCCGGACGGAACGTCGATCGACACAACCGGAACATCGCTCCGGTTGATGGCGTCGATCATGACGCCGATCTGGCCCTCAACATCGCGGTCGAGACCGGCACCCAGCAGGGCGTCGACGATCAGTTCGGCATCGCCCACTAGTCCGGCCTCTGCTTTGCCCCAGCGGGCGGCATTCGTTGCGGCGTTACCCTTGAGCCTCGCCGCATCGCCAACGAGGGCCACGCGCACGGGCCAGCCCGCTTCGCGCAACTGCCGCGCAACGACAAAACCGTCCCCGCCATTGTTGCCGGGCCCACAGAAAACCACGACGTGGCGCTTGCCGTAACGCCGGGTGATCGCATCCGTCACCGCCCTGCCCGCATTCTCCATCAAGGTCAGAGATGGCACTCCCGACGCCTCCGCCAGCCTGTCGGCGCGGGACATTTCAAACGGGGTGAGCAGTTCGTTGGTCATGGTGAAGCGTTCAACGCGGTGCGAAAGACGGCGATCTGCAGGACCCTACCCGATCGTCAGCGCAAAATCCGCCAGACGGTTGGCCCAGTTATAGAGCGCCCAGCGATAGTCCGAATGAACCTTGTTGAACGAGCCTTCCATCTCCCGCGCGAGGGGCGCCAAAGGTGCGGCGAATATACCGCTCACGTCGCGATCCGGGAACGCGCCGGTGAGGTCGTTGAACGCCGCATCCTTGGTCTTCTGCACGTCCCACATCAGCGTGGCGAGGGCTGCATCGTTCGGAACTTTGCGATCAGCGAGCTCGCGCAATGCAGCGGCGTGCGTCCGCATCATCGCGTGCACCGTCCGGGAGGCCTCGAGCTCGACGTGCCTGGCATAAGCCGACTGCGCTCCAGTCACCCAGCCGAAAGAACTGCCGATAAACGCGGTCAAACTCGTCAGCGCCGCCACCATGAGGATGACGCGCGAAGCATCGTTGAACAGGAACGCCACCCAGCCGGGCATGAACGGCTCCTCCAACCGGAAGCGAGCAAATCACCGGGAAAGCGGCGCGTCCAGCGCGCAAAACAAAAGGGCCGCCCGGAGGCGGCCCTTTCAGCAATTCGGTCCAGCCACTCGCCCTAGTGGTCGTGATCGTGATGGTGTTCTTCCGGAACATCACCCTCGTCCTGGATGATCTTGGCCAGATCTTCGCGGCTCATCTTCTTGTCGGTCTGCTGCGCCAGCTCGGCGACGAAATCGACGACCTTGTTCTCGAACACCGGCGCACGGAGGCCGGCGAGAGCCTGCGGGTTCTTGCGGTAGTAGTCGTAAACCTGCTGCTCCTGACCCGGGAAACGGCGCACTTCGGCGATCAGCGCCTGCTGGTGCTCTTCCTCGGACACTTCGACCTTGTTGCGGTTGCCGATCTCGGCGACCACCAGGCCCAAGCGCACGCGACGCTCGGCAATCTTGCGATACTGCTCAGTGGCTTCGGCTTCCGTCGTGCCTTCGTCCTCGAAGGAGCGGCCGTGATTCTCGACTTCGTGCTTCACACGCTCCCAGATCGTGTTGAACTCGGCGTTCACGAGATCCTGCGGAACCGGGAACTTGTGGCCCTCGTCCAGCGCGTCGAGGATCTGGCGCTTCACCGCCTGCCGGCTCATCGAAGCGAGAGCCGCGACCATCTGCGAACGGACGGCTTCGCGCAGCGCCGGAACATCGTCGACGCCCAGCGTCTTGGCGAAATCGTCGTTCAACTCGATGCCGCCACGCGGGCCGTCGATGTGGAGGATCGTGACGTCGAACTTGGCCTTTTTGCCCTGCAGGTCCGCCTGCTGGTAGTCCTTGGGGAACGTGACGTCGACCGAACGGGTCTCGTTCTTCTTCATGCCGACGAGCTGCTCTTCGAAGCCGGGGATGAACTCACCCGAGCCCACGACGAGGTGGGCGTGGTCCGACGATCCGCCGGGGAAGGTCTTGCCGTCGACCTTGCCGACGAAGCTCAGGCCGAGATTGTCGCCGGTCTCAACGGCGCCGTCGTCGCCCTTCTGCTCGTAACCGCGGTTCTGGCGGAATACCCGCTGCATTTCCTTGTCGACTTCCTCTTCGGTGATGTCGACGACCGGACGGTCGAGCTTGATCGACTTGAAGTCCATCGGCTCGACGGCCGGCAGCACTTCGTAGGAGACGTCGAACGCCAGGTCCTGCTCGCCATCGAGCACCTTGTTCAGCACGCCCTGATCTTCGGGCAGATCGACCTTGGGCTGCGTCGCGGCGCGCTCGGAGCGGGACGTCAGCGCGTCGCCGACGGTCGCATTGATCGCGTCCTGCATAACCTCGGCCATCGCCGACTTGCCGTACATCTTCTTGAGGTAGGTGGCGGGCACCTTGCCCGGGCGGAAGCCCTTGATGTTGGCCTGGTTCTTGAGCTCGCCCAGCCGCGCATCGAGGCGCGTCGCGAGGTCCGTCCTGGGGATCACAAGGCTCAGCTTGCGCTTCAGGCCTTCATTGAGGGTCTCGGTGACCTGCATAAGAGACAAATCCGTGTGTTTCGTTGTTGCCGAGGCGGGGAACGCCGCGAAGCTGGTGCGGGTGAGAGGATTTGAACCTCCACGCCTTGCGGCGACGGAACCTAAATCCGTTGCGTCTACCAGTTTCGCCACACCCGCGGCCGCCCTACGGCCGGGCTTGCGCGTGGATATAGGAAGTGTTCCGGGCAGTCAAAGCCTCATGTGAGGCCCAGCAGCGACCGGTGAATTTCTACCGCGGCGATCATCCCGCCACGGGTCGCACCGTTGATCATCTGCCGGGGCCTGGCGAGGTCGCCGGCTGCGAAGATGCCGCGGACGCTGTCGCAAATCCTCGCTGATCACCAGATAGGGGCCGAGCGACGCGCAGTCGAAGCCGAGCACGTTTTGCGCCGCTTCGGCGAAGCGGTTACTCGACCGTCCAATCTGCGCTTACCGCTTTGCACGATCCCCGCACGCCCCGCCCAATTGAGGTGCATCACGGTGTGACCTGCGCGTTGTGTCGCACAATTGCGCGGCACATTGCCTATTCCTTAGTCAGCAAGGCTCGGGCTAAGATGCCCGCGAAACTTGGTTCCAACACGCAAACCATTGATGGAGCTTGTGAATGGAGCCGTTGCAACGCACTGGCACATCCCGTGCATCCTGTTGGGCGAAAACCCGCGGGGCGACACCCGAAGAGAGATTTGGAGGCCTGAGAGGTGAAAAAGATCGAGGCGATCGTCAAGCCGTTCAAGCTGGACGAAGTCAAGGAAGCGCTTCAGGAAGTCGGGCTCCAGGGCATCACCGTCACCGAAGCCAAGGGCTTCGGCCGGCAGAAGGGCCACACCGAGCTCTATCGCGGCGCCGAATATGTGGTCGATTTCCTGCCCAAGGTGAAGGTCGAAGTCGTCTGTGCCGACGAGTTCGCGGAGAAGGCCATCGAAGCCATCCGCAACGCGGCGCAGACCGGCCGCATCGGCGACGGCAAGATTTTCGTCTATTCGATCGAACAGGCGATCCGTATCCGCACGGGCGAATTCGGCGACGACGCGCTCTAGCGCCGGCGCAGCAACTAATTACAAACTGGATTACCAACGGGGACCGACATGACGACTGCCAAGGACATTCTGAAGAGGATCAAGGACGAGAACATCAAGTACGTCGATCTTCGATTTACCGACATGCGCGGCAAGCTGCAGCACGTTACCTTCGATCAGACCATGATCGATGACGACATCTTCGAAGAAGGCACGATGTTCGACGGCTCCTCGATCGCAGGCTGGAAGGCGATCAACGAGTCCGACATGGTCCTGATGCCCGATCCGGACTCCGCCTACATGGACCCCTTCTTCGGTGCTTCGACCCTCGCCATCAATTGCGACGTGCTCGAGCCGCTGACCTACCAGCCCTATTCGCGCGACCCGCGCACGACGGCCAAGAAGGCCGAGGAATACGTGAAGACGCTCGGCATCGGCGATAGCGTCTATTTCGGCCCCGAGCCCGAATTCTTCATTTTCGACGACGTGAAGTATTCGAACACCACCTACAAGGTGGGCTTCGAGGTCGACTCCTCGGAACTGCCCACCAACAACGACACGCATTACGACCAGGGCAACCACGGTCACCATATCGGCCTCAAGAAGGGCTACTTCCCGGTTCCGCCGCTCGACAGTGCGCAGGACATGCGCGGCGAGATGCTGGCTGCGATGGGCGCCATGGGTGTGCCGATCGAAAAGCACCACCACGAGGTGGCGTCGGCCCAGCACGAACTCGGCATCAAGTTCTGCCCGATCATCAAGGCAGCGGACTCTGTGCAGATCTACAAGTACGTGATCCAGCAGGTGGCCCACGCCTACGGCAAGACCGTCACCTTCATGCCGAAGCCGGTTTACGGCGACAACGGCTCTGGCATGCACTGCCACCAGTCGATCTGGAAGGACGGCAAGCCGCTCTTCGCCGGCGACCAGTATGCCGGCCTGTCGATGGACGCGCTCTACTACATCGGCGGCATCATCAAGCACGCCAAGTCGATCAACGCCTTCACCAACCCGACCACCAACTCCTACAAGCGCCTGGTACCCGGCTTCGAAGCCCCCGTGCTGCTCGCCTACTCGGCGCGCAACCGTTCCGCCTCGTGCCGCATCCCCTTCGGCCAGTCGCCGAAGGCCAAGCGCGTCGAAGTCCGTTTCCCCGATCCGCTCGCCAACCCCTATCTTGGCTTTGCCGCGATGCTGATGGCCGGCCTCGACGGCATCAAGAACAAGATCCACCCGGGCGACCCGATGGACAAGGATCTGTACGAGCTGCCACCGGAAGAGCTGAAGCAGATCCCGACCGTCTGCGGCTCGCTGCGCGAAGCTCTCGAGAGCCTCGACAAGGATCGCGAATACCTCAAGGCCGGCGGCGTGTTCGTCGACGACCAGATCGACAGCTACATCGACCTCAAGATGACGGAAGTGATCAAGTTCGAGCACACTCCGCATCCCGTCGAGTACGAGATGTACTACTCGGCTTAAGACTGGAGTGCATCGTTGCGATTGGAAGGGCTCCCTCGGGAGCCCTTCTGTTTTCTGGCTGGAAATCCAGCCATTAATGGCGCCGGAACGGAAAACGTCGCGCTCATTGATGCAGGTCAAAGCGCAAGGCGCCGACAGGCTTCCAACGTGGAGGTGAGTTCAAGCGAGGCGCCGACATGACAACCGACCCCAGCAACGCGACCGCCGACGCATTGGTCGAAAGGCCGACGCCTGCGCCGGAAGCCCCCGTCGAGGGCGCATCGGCCATGCCACTCCCGTCGACGAATGGCGCGCACGCCATTGCTGCGGCGGCCCACGACTTGCAACCGCCGCGCCCACCGTCGGATGAAATGGCCCCGCCGCTCGATCAACTGCGACACGATCCGGCTGCCATCCGGCGGACCTTTGAAACCGGCGAATATCCCTACCGCACCCGCCTGACGGAGAAGGCCTACCTCGATCACGTCATGCCGTTGCAGGTCGAACTGCTGAAGCTGCAGAACTGGGTCAAGGAGACGCGCCAGAAGGTCGTGGTGCTGTTCGAGGGGCGCGACGCAGCGGGCAAGGGCGGCACCATCAAGCGCTTCATGGAACATCTCAATCCGCGCGGCGCGCGCGTCGTGGCGCTGGACAAGCCCAGCGATCTCGAACGCACCGCCTGGTACTTCCAGCGCTACATCGGGCAGCTTCCGATGGGTGGCGAAATCGTCATGTTCGACCGCTCCTGGTACAATCGTGCAGGCGTCGAGCGTGTCATGGGATTTTGCACGCCGCAGGATTATCTCGAGTTCATGCGGGAGACGCCCGAGATCGAACGCATGCTGGTGCGCAACGGCATCCGGCTCTTCAAGTTCTGGTTTTCGGTGACGCGCGAAGAACAGCTACGCCGCTTCAAGGCGCGCGAGACCGACCCGCTGAAGCAATGGAAGCTCTCGCCCATCGACCGTGCTTCGCTCGACAAATGGGATGAGTACACCGAGGCGAAGGAAGCGATGTTCTTTTACACTGACACCGCCGACGCCCCGTGGACGATCATCAAGTCGGACGACAAGCGGCGCGCCAGGCTGAACGCCATGCAATTCCTGCTGTCGTCCCTGCCTTACCCCGACCGTGACAATCACGTCGTGCATGGGCCCGATCCGCTGATCGTTGGCTCGTCGTCAGCGGTGATCGGCCAGGACAGCGCCATCTTCGGTCGAACCGTCCATCCCGACATGAAGCGCACGCTCTAGCGGCGCGACACTTGCTGCGGTGTCTGTGCGGGATGGTCGCTCCATCCAATTGCGCGGGCGGCCTATTTGACCCAGACGTTCGGCTTTTCGTGCTTTGGTTCGAAGCCGGTGACCAGATCTTCGAGGCCGGCTGCATCCTGCGCGGCGTCGAATTCCACCGCGAAGCCGACATCGAGGTGCCGGATGACGTGGCAGGCCAGCGTGCCCAGCACGACGGACGCGCCAATCTCGGGACGATGCTGGGCCGAAACTGCGGCGCCGCTGCGCGAGATGTCGATGACGAAGCACTTGGCGACGACGCCATCGGCAAAGGTGATCGCCGACCGCGGATCGCGCGGCACGAAGCGCTCGAAACGGCGCTTGTCGTCACGGATCTTGGCATTGTGCCGCCGCAACCAGTCGATCTTGGCGGCGAGCTTGGCACGGTGTTCGTCGGAGGCGACGATCTGGAAGATGAAGCCTTCCTGCGTCAGTTTCTCGATGAGGCCGCGGATAATGCCGATCCCGTCGAAACGGGCAGTGAGCCACTCACCCTCGCCGCCGCGCACGGGTGCGGTGACGGAGGCAGCAGAAGGCGACATGCTGTCCGAGCGGCAGGCATAGACGCTCATTGAGCCCTTTGGCAGCGAACGCCGATCGGACAGCATGTAGCTGCCGTTGATCGGACCGACATAGCGGGCATTCATCCGCCGATCGACCAGTGGCCGCACCGCTGCAGGCGTGATCGTCTGGTGTCGCTTTAACATCGCAGCCCCTTGCGAAGTTTGATGCCCAATACTGGCAGCGTAGGCTGAACGCTCCGTTACTGGCCCCCGGAAAGCACCGGAAAACTTAAATCAAACCCGCCGATACTAAGCGGGAGACTGTGCCTCCTCCGACATCGACTTGAAGAACTGCTCCGGCCCGTCGACTTCGACCAGCTTTCCTTTGACGATCTCGAAGAAACGCGTGCCGATACCGCGCACGAACGAACGGTCGTGCGAAACCAGCACGCAACTCGCCTCGTGGATCAGGATTTCCTCCTCGAGTTTTTCCTGTCCGGCGATGTCGACGTGGTTGGTCGGCTCGTCCATCAGGTAGAAATTGGGCTCGCTCAAGCGCAGCGCCAGCAGGCCAAGACGGGCGCGCTGGCCGAAGCTCAGCGTGGTGATCGGCTTGTCCTGCTTTTCAATGGCGAATCCGGCTGCAGCCAGCAGCGCCTTGGTCCGTTGGTCGCCCTGCCCGTACC
>JBEBHC010000303.1:0-2195 GCA_040081185.1 Devosia sp.
TCGGGTCGAACGCCCGGAACTGGGTGGCGCCGGCGACCACGATGAGCACCGGGCCGCTGCCTGTTTTGGTGTAGCCGATCGTCGTGCCGTCTTTGGATTTCACGCTCGCCATTTAGTCCTCCATGATGCGATTTCACTGCCACGACGAGCGGTGGAAACCGAGATCGACGGCGGCGCGACGAAATCCTGGCTCAGTCGCCAGCAAAGGTGACGGCGATGCCCTTCTTGCGGAAATAGGACTGCATGAGCTTGCGCCCCGAACGGTTATTCTGCGCCAGCTTGCCGGGCTCAAACACGGCGTCTTTCGCGCCTTCGCGGGCCATCGCTGCTTTCAACGCTGCGATATGCTCGTCGAGGTCCTTGTTGTCCTGCCTGAGAGACGCGTAGATGTTTTCGGTGGCCTCGGCCAAGGTCAGGTCGCTCAACTTGGGTCTCCGGTTCGGTCGTGTGGGCAGTGCGGCGCGCCGGTTGTCTTAGCGCAGGTGTGGCCCCGCCCAAAGGTGCCGCGGCGCGTTTTGGGGGTCTCGATGTACTTCGCAATGATTTTGCTGCTGATGTTTGTGGTACCAGCCGCATCCGTTTTGGTGGAAATGCTCGCCTGGCATCCGGAGGCCTCCTGGATCGCGCTGATCGGCAAATGGTTCGTCTTCTGGGGCGTCGGCGTCAGGCTCGCGATTGCCGGGATCGTACAAGTTTTCGCTCCCGCTTTCACCGCCGGGGCGCTGGACATCAAAGATTCAAAGGCCCAGGTGCTGGTGCGCGAACTGGGCTTCGGCAATCTCGCAATAGGCGCGACCGGTGTGCTGAGCCTGTTGCTGCCGGTCTGGACCCTTGCTGCCGCCATGTGCGGCGGTCTCTTCTACGGCTTTGCCGGCACCCAGCACGTGTTCACCACCAAACGAACAGCCAAGGAAAACTGGGCCCTGGCCTCGGACCTGTTCCTGTTCGCCGTGATGGCGGTTTACGTGGGGGCCAGCCTGCTGGAACGATAGGAAATGACTGCCTTTTCGATTACTGCCGACACAGGCCGCGCCATCGCCGCTCCGCGCGACGCCGCCTTCTACCGCGATCCATACTCGTTTTATGCGGCCCTCCACGCCCAGAGCCCGGCCTTCATCTGGGAAAACTACGGGCACTGGTGCTTCGCCGGCTTCAAGGATGTGAGCGCCCTGCTGCGCGACAAGCGCTTCGGCCGACAAATCCTGCACGTCATGAGCCGCGATCAGCTCGGCTGGCCCCCGCCCAAGGCACACACGGCAGCCTTCGATCTCACCGAAAAGCACTCACTGTTGGCGCTCGAGCCCCCGATGCACACGCGGCTGCGAACGCTGGTGAACCGTGCCTTCGTGTCGCGAAATGTCGAACAGCTTCGGCCGCGCATCGAGCGCCTCGCCAACGAGATCATCGATGGCTTCGAGAGCCGGGGTGAGATCGAACTGATCAAGGCTTTCGCCGCACCGATCCCTGCCGTGGTCATTGCCGAGATGATCGGGCTGCAGGCCGAGATGGCGCCGCAACTGCTCGATTGGTCTAACCGCATGGTCCGCATGTACATGTACGGCGTCACCCGCGAGACCGAGGACGACGCCAACCGGGCCTCCGCAGACTTCATGGCCTACCTGCGCGGCGTCATCGCCGAGCGCCGCCGCGCGCCGAAGGAGGACCTCCTCACCCACATGCTGACGGCCGATCCCCGCGACGGGGAAAGGCTGAGCGAGGACGAGGTTATCTCGACCGCCATCCTGCTCCTCAATGCCGGACACGAGGCGACCGTACACACCACCGGCAATGGTGTGAAAACGATCCTCGAAAGCGGCCTCGACCCGAAAACACTGTTTGCCTCGGAGGAGCAGACCGCGGCGACGGTGGAGGAATGCCTGCGCTACGACGCGCCCCTACATATGTTCACGCGCTTCGCCCTGACCGATACAGAATACGAGGGCATTCCGCTCAAGCAGGGCCAGGTGGTGGGCTTGCTTCTCGGAGCGGCGAACCGCGACCCGTCCCAGTTCGCCCATGCTGGCCGCTTCGACCCGTTCCGCACGGATGGCGCCAATGTCAGCTTCGGCGCGGGCATCCACTTTTGCATCGGCGCTCCGCTGGCGCGGATCGAATTGCAGGTGTCGATGTCGACGCTGTTCCGGCGACTGCCGGGGCTGCGGCTGGAGGGCGAGCCGCGATACAACAACGTGTAC
>JBEBHC010000136.1:0-8408 GCA_040081185.1 Devosia sp.
AAAAACAGGAGCGTCACAGTGCGCATCGGAACCAAAAGAATGCTTTTGAAGCTCGCTACCGGCATCGCCATCGCATGCACCACGGCGGTCGTCTTCCTCCCCAGCGTCGCGTCCGCGGCCACCACCGCCTACGCCACGACCACAGTTACGGTTCGCGAGCGCCCCAGCACCAATTCGGATCGTGTTGACACCCTCACCGCCGGCGAAACCGTGCGCGTCGAAGGCTGCCGCGACGCCTGGTGCTACATCTCGAGCCCCGAGCGTGGCTTCGTGAAGGCCGATTACCTGTCGACCAACCGCACCGCCACCGTGCGCATCAACCCGAACTTCAATCTCAGCTTCAACTTCCCGCAGGGCTCATTCACCGTCGGCAATGGCGGCGTCTCCATCGGGATCGGAAATGGGAACAATAATGAGGACGAGGATTTCGGCGAGGTCTGCTTCTTCTCCGGGTCCAGCTATTCCGGATCGCAGTTCTGCGTTGAGGAAGGCGACTCGATCTCGCGCCTGCCCTCCAACTGGAACGACCGCATCTCGTCCTTCCGCAACCCCGATGGCCTGCGCGTCACCGTCTGCGAGGACCGGAACTACAACAACTGCCGCATCTACACGACGTCAGCGCGCCAGCTCGGCAGCCTGAACGATGAGATCTCCTCGCTCCGCGTCCGGTAAGGGACCTCCAATCCGGACAACGGCCGAGTGAGTGAGAGGCGCCGCACCTTGTGTGCGGCGCTTTCTTGTTGCGCGGGATTTCCCCGCCTTGTTGCGCCACCGCCCTTCCACCGGCGCATCGCGGCGGCTAGGCTCAACACAATCGTTTCGGGGGAACCCATGTTGCGCGCCATCCTCGCCACCGCCATCCTCGCTTTCGGCTTCACCCTCCCCGCCGCTGCGGGCCAGCCGGCCGGCTCAGCCGCTTGGGCAGTGACGGACGCAACCGTCTATGCCGGCCCAGGCGTCGCTTACGATGTCGTCGGCACTATCTCCGAGGCGAGCAAACTGCGCGTCGACCGCTGCTCACACTATTTCTGCCAGGTGCGCGGCGATGGCATGAAGGGCTGGATCGCCTTGGTCGAGATCGACTTCGGACGTGGCCCGAACGGCTTGTTCAACGGACTGTTCTCCGGTCCTGTCCTGAACTACCCGCCGGGCGGCGCCGACGTCTGCTTCTATACCGGCGCCGGCTACACCGGCACGTCCTGGTGCGTCCCCCCCGGCCACGTGGCCCGCGATGCCGAGCTTTGGGGCAAGGACGACACGATCTCGTCGATCATGCTCATGGACGGCGCCAAGCTCCGAGTCTGTCGCGACCGCAACTTTCATTCATGGTGCGAGCTGATCACCGAGAGCGAACCGAACCTCTCCGGCTTCCTCGACAACAACATCTCGTCCTGGCAGGTCTACTGACCTTCCGGCGGCACGATCACGGCAGCTTTCGGGCCGCTTCGTTCAGCTAGCGTTCACTTGACCTCTGGTTACTCTGGCACTGGCGGGGATCACGGCCCCGCCCGCCCGATGCAACGCATCGGCGCCACCGGAGGAAACCGCGACCATGCTCCCGAAATTCATGCGTATTGCTGCCATTGCCGCCGCCGCTCTGGTCGTCACGGCCGGCGCTGCGCTAGCCGAAACCGCCTACACCAAGGGATCCACCAATGTCCGCGGCGGCCCGGGCACCAGCTACCCCATCCTGTTCAAGCTGACGGCCAACACCAAGGTCGAGGTCGAAGGCTGCACGCCCACCGACTGGTGCGTCATCACCAAGGGCAACAAGGAAGGCTTCGTCGCCCGCTCGCTGCTCAAGAAGACCCAGGGCGGCCTGCCCTTCGACTTCAACATCATCATCGGCAACGACCAGATCAACATCGGTCTCGGCGGCGATAGCGAAGAGCCCGATGACGAAGACGTGCCGGAAGTCTGCTTCTACCAGGGCGAGGATCTCTCGGGCGCCAACTTCTGCGTCGAGCCCGGCGACAGCGACGACGACATTCCCGGCAGCTTCGACAACAACATCGAGTCGATCCTGATCACCGGCGGCGCATTCGTCACCGTTTGCACGGGCTCCGATTTCACCGGCGTCTGCCGCGAATACGACGAGACCATGGATGCCCTGCCCTCCTCGGTTCGCAACAAGATCACGTCGTACGAAGCCGACGAATAACCGAACCTTCGGGTCAACCAACCAACGCCGCCCCAAAACCGGGGCGGCGTTTTCACGTACCGAGCACAAGCCTGTGCGATTGCGTGATTTTCTGGCGTCCGGCGCCTATATCTCGCCCGACATCATCGGGAGCCAAAAATGCAAATGGAAAAAACCTATCCCGTCACCCGCACCGACGCCGAGTGGCGCGCGTTGCTCACGCCCGAGCAGTACCGCATCATGCGCACCCACGGCACCGAGCGTCCCGGCAGCTGCGAGTTGCTCTATGAGAAGCGCCCCGGCGCCTTCCACTGCGCAGGCTGCGATACCGCTTTGTTCGAAGGACAGGTGAAGTTCGAGAGCGGCACCGGCTGGCCCAGCTTCAACACGCCAGTGCCCGGCGCCACCGAGAACACCGTGGACCGCACCTTCGGCATGACCCGCACCGAGGTTCACTGCGCCACCTGCGGCAGCCACCTCGGACACGTCTTCCCCGACGGCCCGCCGCCCACCGGCCTGCGCTACTGCATCAACGGCGTCGCGCTGAACTTCAAGCCGGCCGCCGGAAACTGACCTGACCGAGCGCCCAGGCGCCGATCAGGTTCACCGCCGCCAACGCGCCAAACGCGATGGCGGCGGTTGTCCATCCGGAGGCCCACAGCGCGAAAGTCGCCGCTGAAAAGATCAGCGCCTTGAAGATCGTGAGTCCCGGCTCATTCAGCCTGCGCTTGCCTGCCTTCGGCGCGGCCCACACCGCCCAGAGCAAAATCGCCAAAGCCGGCAGTCCGATCGCCAGCACCAACTTGAGCCACAGCTCTTGCGGCCCCACCCAGCCGCCGAGCGCGAACGCTCCGAGCATCGCGATCTCGACCAGGAACGCGAGCGTCAGGTTCGCGCCACGCAACGTCGCCAGCATCGGTGACGGCTACTTCTTCTTCGGCTTCTTGGCCGGAACGGTCTTGGCCGGCGGCGCCTTGGACTTGTTTGCCGCGGCCTTGGTCTTGCCCGCGGCCACTTTGCTTGCCTTCGGCGCCTCGTCCTTCACCTTCTTGGGTGCCGGCTTTGCCAGCGTCGACATCTTCGACTTACCGCTGAGCGCTACAGCCGCCCGCTGCCAGAATTCGTGCTCGCGGCCATGCGGCTTTCCCTCGGCTTCCCAAAGGTAATAGGCCTGCTCACGGACGACGTCGTCGTTGGGCTGAACTTGAGACATCACACACTCCCTGCGTTCCGAATCGGTGAAAGGATTGTCCACCTCGCCATTCGCTTGCGCCACTCACGAGCAGGAATGCCGCCCCTGCAGCGGGCGCCGGTCTGAATACTGGCTACTCGGCAACCTTGCTCTCGCCCCGAACCGATGCCACTTTTCCGCAGATCCGGAGATCGCCATGTGCCGCAACATCAAGCCCCTGTTCAACTTTGAGCCGCCAGCGTCACGCAACGAGGTCCATGAGGCCGCGCTGCAATTCGTGCGCAAGGTCTCGGGCTACACCCATCCGTCGCACGTCAACGAGGCGCCTTTCCACGAGGCCGTCGAGGACATCGAAAAGATCGTCCGCAAGCTGTTGAAGAACCTCGACACCGATGCCCCGCCACGCGATCGCGCCATCTTGGCGGCCCGCGCCAAGGAACGCGCCAGGGAGCGTTACGCCCTCATCGACGAAGCCCGCGCCGCCCGGAAGGCAAAGATCCCGGCCTGACTGCCACTCCGCGACGCGTTACCCATCCGCACTGCAAATTGGGCGGCTTGACTCTCGGTCCAATCTGTTCTCTTTTTGTTCCCCATCCTCGCGGGGGCGTCATGGCCGCGGCTACCATTCTTCACGCCGACCTCGACGCTTTTTATGCGTCGGTCGAGCAGATGCTTGACCCTTCGCTTCTGGGCAAACCCATCGCCGTTGGCGGAGGCGTGGTCCTCGCCGCCTCCTATGAAGCCAAGCGCTTCGGCGTAAAGGGCGGCATGCCCGGCCGTCGCGCCAGGGAACTGTGCCCTCAACTCCTCTTCGTCACCGGCCACTTCGATCAGTACCAGAAGCTCGGTGATGCTGCGATCAAGGTGCTGGACGACTACACGCCGCTTGTAGAACGCATTTCTATCGACGAAGCGTTCGCCGACGTCGCCGGCACCGAGCACCTGTTCGGTACGCCGGCAGAAATAGCGGCCAAGGTCCGTGCCCGCGTTCGCGCCGAGGTTGGTCTGCCCATCTCCGTCGGCGTCGCCCGCACCAAGCATCTTGCCAAGATCGCCTCGCAGGTCGCCAAGCCTGACGGTCTGGTCGTCGTCGATCCCGCCATCGAGCTCGAATGGCTGCACGACCTGCCGGTCGATCTCATGTGGGGCGTTGGTCCAGCCACCAAGGCCAAGCTCGCCGCAGAGGGCGTCACCACCATCGGCCAGCTCGCCGCCACACCTGGGCGCTCACTAGAAAAACTGCTCGGCCCTGCCGCGAGCGAAAAGCTCAAGGCCTTAGCCTTCAACAGCGATCCGCGCGTCATCGACATGAATGTCCGCGCCCGCTCGGCCGGCGCGCAATCCGCGCTGGGCAAAAAGCTGCCGCGCCCGGACATCGTGCGCCCCACTCTCATCCATCTCGCCGACCGCATCACCAGCCGCCTGCGTGCCAAGTCGCTCGCCGGCCGGTGCATCACCGTGCGCGTCCGCTTCGCCGATCTGCACGCCGTCACCCGCGCCCTCACCCTCGACGCACCGATATCAGCGACCGGCACCGTCGCCGAGATTGCCGAGGATCTCGTCTGGTCCGTCCTCGCCGATCACCGCGATGAACGCTGGATCTCGTTGCTTGCCATTTCTGTGTCGCATCTCGAGCACCAGCCCGTGCTGCAACTCGAATTCAATCTCGGCCTGCCCGGCGAAAACCTCCGCCCCGGCACGCGACGTGGCGCGACCCGCTGGGCCGCCGATAAGGCCATGGACAAGGTCCGCACGCGCTTCGGCTGGGAAGCCATCGGCTACGCCTCCGTGGTCTTCGACAGGGAACGCTCCGTCCCCGACGCCTTCCGCGAATTGGCCGAGAAGAACCTGTAGCCGGCTTCAGACTTACGCCGAGCGCCATGCGACCGCTCGCTAACGCCCATGTAGGGTTAACACCGCGCTCAGTATCTGACTCCAACTCTTCGTTTACCCGGAACCAAGCAAAGAACATTCGCGCGTACAAACACGTCTGGGCGCGGACACCTCGGTCCGCAGTGCAGACAGCCTACGAGGATACCGACCTTGCTTCGCCGCTTGAAGCCGATCAGCCTTGCCGCCGACGACATCGTCTCCGAACCCGAGCCGACGGTCGCGCCAATTCCGCAACGCGAGGACGAGCGTTCGCCGTACGCCACGGGCGCCCAGCTCCGTATGGATCTCGACAGCCTGCGCGCCGAAGCGCAGCGCAACATGGTCACCGAGGATGAGCCGCGGAACTTCTCGCCGCGTCGCTTCTTCAATCCGCGCATCATGCTGATGGTCGTCGCCGTGCTCGCCGGTGGTCTCGCCGCTTGGCTCGCGGTGCAGCGTTTCACGCCACCCGAGGCGCCAGCTGCCGAGGCCACCATAGCGCCCGTTGCAGCGCCGGCCCCCGTCATGACCAAGGTGCTCGTCGCCACCACCGCCATCGGCGCGGGGCAGCGGCTGAGCGAAACCACCATCTCCTGGCAGGAATGGCCGCAAGCCAACCTGCGTCCCGAATTCATCACCGATGCCGCCACGCCCGAAGCCGCCACCGACATGAGCGGCGCTATTGCGCGTCTCGAGTTCTTCCCCGGCGAACCGATCCGCCGCGAGAAGCTGATCATGGAGGGCGACGGCTACCTCTCCGCCATCCTCGCCCCCGGCAAGCGCGCCGTCTCGGTCTCCATCACGGCCGCAGCCGCCTCGGGCGGCTTCATCCTGCCCAACGACCACGTCGACGTCATGCTGGCCCGCACCCTTTCAGATGGCCGGCAGGTGTCCGACACCGTGCTCACCAATGTGCGCGTCATGGCCATCAATTCGCAGCTCGGCGACACCACCAACAATCCGGACTCGCCCGACGGCCCGGCCACCACCCCGGCGGCCTTCACCGAGGCCACCCTCGCCATCCTCGAACTGGCGCCCACCGAAGCCGAAGTCATCGTCAATGCCGCCACCATGGGCCCGTTGGCACTGGTGCTGCGGCCGTTGACCGACAATGCCGAACCCACCGAGGGGGCGACGCTGAACCAGGCCATCCGCATGTCGAGCCCGTTCTGGCAGCATTAGCGCGCCAATCCGCACGCGCCCGTTAAGTCCATATTGACACGCGGCGCCTAGATTTAGCCGTAGTGCAGACTGTCGAGCGTCGTCCAGTGATCCAGTTTTCCCATCGCCCGGTGGGCTCCGTTGCCAGCGCCTTTGCGCGGCTCGTCGCCCTGTTTGCCATGCTGGCTTTCGCCGCACCGGCGATGGCGGCGCAGGCCATCCACTACGATCTCGCCACCACCTCGGTGCTGAAGATCAACCTGCCCGTCTCGCAGGCCGTCACCGTCACCATCTCCGGCGCTGTTGGCAAAATCGTCTCGGCCGATCCCGCCATCGCCGACGCCCAACCGATCACCGACAAGTCGCTCTATCTCGTCGGCAAAGGCTTCGGCACCACCACGGTCAATCTCTACGCCACCGATGGCGCGCCGGTCGGCCTCATCGCCGTCGAAGTCGGCGCCGATGTCGGCGACATCACGCGCTCGATCAAATCCGCACTACCCAATTCCAGCGTAAAGGTCTCGACGGTCAATGGCCGCGTTCGACTCTCGGGCACCGTGCCCGACGAGATCGCGATGGAAAAAGCCATGTCCATCGTCGAGCAGTACGGCAGCCCGGCCATCATCAATACGATGACGCTATCCGGCGGTCGTCAGGTCAACCTCGAAGTCCGCATCCTCGAAGCCAACCGCAGCGCCGGCCGCCAGCTAGGCATCGAATGGTCGGGCAGCGGTGCCAACTTCGTTGGCGGCATCGATAGCGGCCCCAACAATCCTACCGTCGAGGCGCAGAGCTTTTCCGGCTTTATCACCGGCCTCGTCTCCGGCGGCGTAAGCATCGAGATGGCCATCACCGCCCTCGAGAAGAAGGGCCTCGTGCGCACCCTCGCCGAGCCTAACCTCACCACTCTCTCGGGCATCAAGGCGAGCTTCCTCGCCGGTGGCCAGATCCCGCTGCGCGTGCAGGAGGAGGATAAGAAATACTCGATCCAGTACAAGGATTTTGGTGTTCGCCTCGTCTTCACCCCCGTGGTACTCGAAGGCGACCGCATCCAGATCAAGCTCGCCCCTGAAGTGAGCGGCATCGGCGGTTTCACCAATGCCGGCGACCCCATCTTCAACACGCGCAACCTCGATGCGACCGTTGAACTGCGCGACGGCCAGAGCTTCTCGGTCGCGGGTCTCCTGCAGAACGAGACCAAGATGGACCAGAACCAGCTTCCGTGGCTCGGCGACGTGCCGGTGCTCGGCGCGCTGTTCAAGTCGTCGGGCTATCAGAAGCAGGAAACCGAACTCGTCGTCATCGTCACGCCGCGGCTGGTCAAACCCGGCACACCGGCACAGGTCGTCGCCTCGCCGCTGGATCAGACCATGCCGGCCAACGACCCCGAATTCTTCGGCCTCGGCAAGCTCGAGGTCACGTCCAAGATGATCAAGGACTTCCAGTCGGGTGCCGGCATCGCCGGTCCCTACGGCTACATCATCGATCTGGGGAGCTGAGGATGACCCGCATGTCCCTCACCCGCCTCGTCCTCGCCACCGGCGCCGCGTCGCTGCTGCTCGCCGGCTGCGCCTGGGACTATCTGGCCAACACCGACCGCGTTTCCTACAGCGCCGGCGACGCCGTCAACGCCAACCTCGAAGCGCAGACGGCTAACCCTTCCGGCGCCAACCAGTACAACACCAAGGGTCTTGGCAAGGACGGCAACGTCCTCCCACCGGCCGCCGACACCCCTTAAGCCGCTAGCAGCGACGCGCGCTCGATCCCTCCCACGCAGTGGGAGGGGGGGGACCGTGCTAAGCATGATGGGCGGGAACGGCTCTCGCTGAGCCTGTTCAGCTTTTGATTTGCGCCGAAAGCCTTGGCCCTAAGCCCGAGCCGCGTTGGCCACGATCTGCAGGTTGTTCGCCACCACGACATTGTCCGGTGCGAGCTTTTCGGCCTTCTTGAAACTCGTCACCGCCGCCGACAGGTTGCCGCGCAGCAGGTACGAGTAGCCGACATTGTTGTAGTACTGCGCCGAGGCACCGGCGAGCTTGTAGA
>JBEBHC010000026.1:0-29603 GCA_040081185.1 Devosia sp.
TCGGGGGCGCACGGGCAGCGGGGGAGAAACAGGACCGCCACGAGCGAGCTCAGAAACGAAGACGGCTGCCACACCGGCAATCGAACAAACCACTTGGGAGGACTAGATGACGGATAGGCATAAGCGCGTACTGGCCGCGGCGTCCCTGGGCATCGTGCTCATGGCTGCCCCGGTCTTTGCGCAGGACGGCAAGATCGCGGTCGACATTCCGCGCAACGACTCGGATTTCTGGACCACCTACGCCGAGTACGTTCCCAAATTTGCGACCGAACTGGGCATCGATCTGATGACCACCAACTCGCAGAACGACGTGCAGAAACTCGTGGCCAACGCTCAGGCCGTCGTCAGCCAGGGCGCCAAAGCGATAGTCATGGCCCCGCAGGATACCGGCGCCATCGCGTCGACGCTCGATCGTCTCGCCAGCCAGAATGTGCCGGTGGTGACCATCGATACGCGACCCGACAAGGGCAAGGTGTTCATGGTCGTGCGCGCCGACAATATCGACCTCGGCCTCAAGGCCTGCAAGGCGATGGGCGACCTGCTCGGCGGCGAAGGCAAGATCATCGAGATCATCGGTGGCCTCTCCAACGTCAACGGCCGTGACCGCCATGAAGGGTTTACGCAGTGCATGGCCGCCAACTATCCCAACATCCAGATCTTCCCGGTGCCAACCGAATGGGATGCCGGCCGCGCCGCATCGGGCGTGCAGACCGCGCTGACCCAGAACCCGGACATCAAGGGCATCTATACGCCTGCCGGTGGCGTGTTCCTCTCGGCCGTGCTGCAGACTCTCAAGACCAAGGACATGCTGCACAAGGCCGGTGAAGCCGGCCACATCGCCATCGTCAGCACCGATGGCGTGCCGGAAGAACTGCAGGGTATCCGCGACGGTTACGTCGACGCCACCGTGTCGCAGCCGTGCGACCTCTACGCCAAGTATGGCCTCTGGTATGCGCAGGCCGCTCTGCAGGGCAAGACCTTCGCGGTCGGTCCGACCGATCACAGCAGCAACATCGTCGATATCGGCAACGGCAACTTCGAGGACCAGCTGCCTGGCCCGCTGGTGACCAAGGCCAATGTCGACGACAAGTCGCTCTGGGCCAACCAGTAAGTGAGCTCAGCTCCAGTACAATCTGGGGCTGCACAGGCGACGGCGGTTTCCGCCGTCGCCGAAGCCCGCTCGGTGTCCAAGCGCTTCGGCCCCACCACGGCGCTCGCCGATGTCTCGCTCGCCGTGCGCGCCGGGCAATCCCACGCACTCGTCGGCCGCAATGGTGCCGGCAAATCGACGCTGGTCGCGATCATGACCGGCATGGCCGCGCCCGATGAAGGGCAGGTGCTCTTCGGCGGCGTACCCGCTCCCTCGCTCGGCAACCGCGATGCCTGGCGACATAACGTGGCTTGCGTCTATCAGCGCTCGACCATCATCCCGGCACTGACGGTTGCGGAGAACCTCTTCATCAACCGGCAGTCCGAAGGCTCGGTGATTTCCTGGCCGGCCCTCAATCGCAAGGCTTCGGCTTTGCTGGAAGAATACGGTGTCTCCGTCGATGCGCGCCGCGCCGCGGGCGATCTCGATGTCGAAGCACGACAGATGGTCGAGATCGCACGCGCCCTGTCGATGGGCGCGCGGTTCATCATCCTCGACGAGCCGACGGCGCAACTCGATGGTGCAGCAGCCGCGCGGCTGTTCAGCCGGATGCGCAGCCTGCAGGCCGCGGGCGTCACCTTCCTCTTCATCTCGCACCACCTGCATGAGATCTACGAAGTCTGCGAGACCGTGACCGTGCTTCGCGACGCGCGCCACATCACCACGCGCCCGGCCGCGGACCTGTCGCGCGACGACCTCGTCGAGGCAATGACGGGCGAGACGCGACGCGGCGCAACCGTTTGGTCACGGCCGCCCGTTCCGGCCAATACCGCCCCCATCCTGACCGCCGACCGTCTGTCACTCACCGGCCACTATCTCGATGTCAGCCTGGCATTGCGGGCCAGCGAGGTTGTTGGCATTGCGGGCTCAGGCAGTTCGGGGTCCACGGCACTTGGGCAATCGCTTTACGGACTGCGCAAGCCCGATGCCGGAACGATCGCGATCCGGGGCCGTGAACTTCCCCTGGGAAGTGTTCCGGACGCACTCAAGGCCGGTATCGGCTGCGTGCCGAAGGACCGGCAGAAGGAAGGCATCGTGCCGCTGCTCGGCGTTGGCGAGAACATCACGTTGCCGATTGCCGATCGCCTCGGCCGCTTCGGCGCGATCAGCACGGCGCGCCGCGACGGTTTCACAAACGCCATGATTGACCGCCTGGACATCAAGACCGAAGGGCCGCGCCAGCTGGCCTCGGCACTCTCGGGCGGCAACCAGCAGAAAGTCGTGATGGGGCGCGCGCTCTCCAATGATCCGGAGGTGCTGGTGCTGATCGATCCTACCGCTGGCGTCGATGTGAAATCCAAGGAATCGCTGCTCGGCGCTGTCGACATAAGTGCTCGCGACGGCCGCGCCGTCGTGATGATCTCCGACGATCTCGACGACCTGCGCTGTTGCGACCGCGTGATCGTGATGTTTCGCGGCGCCATCGTGCGTGAGTTTTCCGCCGGCTGGGCTGACGCCGACCTGATCGGCGCAATGGAGGGGATGGGGAATGAGCGGCAACATTGACGTTCAGGCGGCGGCTCCGGGGGCGGCACTGCGCGGGATCGCGCTCGCCAGGCTGCGCGACTTCACGCTCATCCCCGTCATCGTGCTGCTGCTCGTCATCGGCGCCTTTGTCGATCCGGTATTCCTGTCGCCGCAAAACCTCATAAACGTTCTGCAGCAACAGACCGAGCTTTCGCTCGTCGTGCTTGCCGCGACGCTCATCCTAATCTGCGGAAAGTTCGACCTCTCGCTCGAATCCACCGTCGGCGTCGCCCCGGCCACCGGCGTCCTGATCGTCACCGGCGCACTCGGCTCACCGTTGCCGCAGGAACTCGCCATCCCGCTAATTCTGCTGATCGGCGCCGCGATCGGTTTCATCAACGGCTTCCTGATCCTCAAGTTCAAGCTGAGCGCCTTCATCGTCACGCTGGGCATGCTCATCGTGCTGCGCGGGCTGCAGGTGGCGTTTACCGGCGGACGCAGCCTGTTCGAACTGCCGCCCTCGGTGAACGATCTGGGCATTGCCGTGTGGTTCGGCATTCCGGCCTCGGTGTGGATCTGCCTCGTGATCTTCCTCATGGCGATCGCCTTCCTGAGCTACTGGCGGCAGGGCCGCGCGCTCTACGCCATCGGCGGCAATGTCGATGCGGCGCGCGCCGCCGGCATTCGCACGGACCGGGTCGTCTGGGTGGTCTTCGTAGGCGCCAGCGTGATCGCTGCGCTGGCCGGCATCCTGCTCGCCGGACGGCTCGGCTCCATCGCGTCGGCGCAGGGCCAGGGCATGATCTTCACGGTCTTCGCCGCGGCCGTCATCGGAGGCATCAGCCTAGAAGGCGGCAAGGGCTCGCTGTTCGGCGCGCTCTGCGGCGTCATCGTGCTCGGCTTGATCCAGAACATCCTGACCCTCGCAGGCGTCCGCGGCGAATGGATCGGCGCCATCTACGGCGCCATCATCCTCGCCGCGCTGATGCTGGCCCGCCTCACCTCCGGCCGTGCGCAGGACTAGCAGAACGAGATGACCGACCCTAGTGTCACCAGCGTCTTTCACCCTGTCATCAATGTCTCCGACATGGATGCCGCCATTTCCTTCTTCGGTACCGTGCTCGGCCTGAAGCAGACGTTCGACGATATGCACGACCCGGCGGCCATCAGCGCGCTGTTCGGCTTTACTTCGCCGGTGGTTCGCTCGGCCGTGTTCGAATGTGCTGATCGCAGCGAATTCGAGCTGACCGAATATGCCTCGCCAAAGGGCAAGCAGATCAACGATCGCGAAATGAACGATGTCGGCATGGTCGCGCTGGCACTACGCGTCACCGGTGTCGAAACGCTGGCCGCACGCGTCGAGGCTGCCGGCTATCGCCTGCTCTCGGGGATTGTCGAACAGGTACTGCCGGACGGTGCCGTGCTGAAGGTCGCCGTCTGCATCGGGCCCGACGGGGTGAAGGTGATCCTCGTCGAACCGCCGGCCGGACGGAAGAGCCTGAGCGGCTGAACCCGCCGTTTGCGTGGCCTCACGCCACGTCGGGCAGCCGCACGACCTTCGTCAGATGACGCGGCGCACTGGTGTCGAGCGACCGGCTAAGCGCCATACGCTCGCCCAGCAACTGCAGCGGCGGCAGCAGGGCAAGTAGCCGCGTTCCGCTTGTCAGGGCCAGAGGCAGCGAGACATCGCCGGGGCCACCGAAGCCCAGTACGCGCGCACCGTGCCGCTGTATGTCGCGCGCAACTTGCGATTCCTCGTCCAAGCTGTCGGTCGAATAGAGCATAACAGCCAGCGTACCGTCATCGACTAGGCTGATCGGGCCGTGACGATATTCGAGCGGATGATAGGCCTGGGTGAAGACCTGGCTCATCTCCTGCAGCTTCAGGCCGCCTTCGATCGCGATACCATAAGCAGCGCCACCCGCCAGATAGACGACGTGCCGGATACCGCGCACCAGCTCAGCCGCGTGCCTGTCGATCTCGGCAGCCAGTTGTCGGCCGGCATTGACCGCCGCTGCGACATCGACGTTCACATGGCCATAGCGCAGCCCGTTGAGCAGCATAAGGCTTGCCGAGGTCGTCATCACGATGCCTTCAGCCGCATCGGTTTCGGCGTAGATCACCTGGTCCGCGGCATGCGCGAGGCTGCTATCCACTTCGCAGGTGATACCGACGACCTTGAGACCCGCCGCACGGCTCTGTCGTACTGCTGCAACGGTCTCGGTCGATTCGCCGCTGCGCGACAACCCGACGACGACAGCCTTGCGCCAGTCTGGAACGTAGTTCTGGGGCCGCTTCAGCCATTCATTTCCGGGCACCCCCACTGCCGTAAGCCCCTGCTCACACATCATCGCCGCCACCGTGAGGGCGAGATTGTACGAGGTGCCGCAACCGATGACGGCTATGGGTGCGTCACTACGCGCCGTCTCTCTGGGCGCCGGAGCCTTGAGCCAGTAGGCATACTGATCGTGGATGGTTTGTTCGACGATGCTCGTCATGCGAATTCGCGTTCACTGTCTTCGAGATTTGCATTTTCGATTTCGCTCGAAGCGAGGACCAGCTTCGTCCCCGCTTCTGCAATCGCGTCCTGCCAGGCCGGCGAAAGCGCGGCATCGCTGACGATTACCGAGGCATCGCTCAAAGGCGCAACGGCATAGGTCGCGCTGCCGCCGAACTTGCTGGAATCGGCGAGAAGCACGCGCAGCCTCGAGCGACGCAGCATCTTCTCGTTGAGGCTCGCCTCCGACACATCGACCGAATAGATCATCCGGTCGTCGGCAACAGCGCTTGCCCCCATGAACAACTGGTCGAAATGCAGCCTGTCGAGCAACTGCTCGGCCAGCGGCCCGACCACCGAAGCATTGTCGGCCCGCAGCAGTCCGCCAAGCAGCGTCACCCGCACGCGCGGTGCCGCAATCAGCTCCTGTGCGACGGCAAGCCCGTTGGTGAACACATCGACCGGCATTGGATCGAGCTTCAACCGTCGTGCCAGTTGCAGCACGGTCGTGCCGGAATCGAGAAATATCGTCGAATGCGGTTTGATCAGGCGATAGGCAGCATCGGCGATGTCGCGCTTGCCGCCGATATGCTCGTTCTCTCGCATGTCGAAGGACACTTCGATGCTTGACCCCTCGGCCAGCCGCGCCCCGCCATGCGAGCGATCGATCACTCCCTGTGCTTCGAGCGCCGAGAGGTCCCGCCGCAAGGTTGCAAGCGACGCACCCGTGGCGTCCGCAAGAGCCTGAACGCTGGCTGGCCCGTGGCTGTAGAGATGTTGGCGGATAAGGCTGAGGCGATCTGTCTTCATGGCTGCTTCGATGCCGGAGTTGAGCGCATTTGTCTCCGCTCGCTGAAGCTTGTCAACACGAACCGCTCAATTTTCGATCATCTGCACATTCCATACGCTCGCAATCGATCACAATTGTGATTGACACGAGCAGGTCACGTGTTAGCGTTCGCCACTGGAAAACCCGATCCACGGGTTCCGCAATCATGCAATCCGGCTGCGCCGGAAACACAGGGGAGTGCATAGTGAGAACGTCATCTCTTATCCCGCGCCGGCGCCTTCTGCAGGCGGCCCTTGTCGGAAGTGTCGCGCTGGCGGCCCTCCCGGCTTTCGCACAGGACACCACCGAGGTCTCGATCTGGACGGCCTACGGCGCCCAGTTGCAGCCCGCCGTCGACGCCTACAACGCCAAGATGAAGGCCGAGGGCAAGAACATCGTCGTGGTGCCCACCGAACTCACCGCCGACGCCATCGCCGACAAGTTCGCAGTCGCCGTGACGTCGGGCGACGTGCCCGATGTCCTCGACCTCGATCTCGTGCTTGCTCCCAAGTTTATCGATCTGGGGGCCCTCGCCGACATCACCGACCAGGTCGCGGCTGCCGGTCTCAACGACTTCAACCCCAAATTCCTCGACCTCGGCGTCAAGGACGGCCAGACCTACATGATCCCGTTCAGCGCGGACGTGTCGGCCCTGTTCTACAACAAGGATATCTTCAAAGCGGCTGGTCTCGATCCCGAGGCGCCGCCCAAGAGCTGGGCCGATTTCGAGGCCGCGCTGCAAAAGATCGCCGATGCAAAGCTGACGGCCGCCGACGGCTCGCCGGTCTACGGCTTCGGTGCCGCATCCGATCCCGGCGCGAAGATGTTCTGCGACATGCCTTTCGCCTGGACCAATGGCGGTAACTGGCTCGACGCCAATGGCGACGTGATCCTCGACAGCGCCGAATCCAAAGCCGGTGTGAGCTTCATCGCCAAGATCCTCACCACCGAGGGCGTAGCCCCGCCGAACCCGGCTGCCTACACCTGGGACAACAAGATGAACGACCTGCTGGCCGGCCGCGTCGCGGTGGTCTGCACGGGTAGCTACGCCATCAACGAAATCAAGACCAAGGCCGCCGACAAGAATTTCGGCGTCATGCTGTTCCCCAGCCCCAAGGGCGACAACCCGTCCTCCTTCATCGGCGGTGACATGATCGGTATTCCGGTGCAGGGTAAGCATCCGGACGAGGCATGGGACTTCATCCAGTTCGCGCTGGGCCAGTCGGTTCAGGTCGATATCTGGGCCAAGAACGGCATGCCGAGCGTGCGTGAAAGCCTGCGCGAGAACGAGTTCTTCAATGCCGAACCGCGCTACTACACCTTCTCGGATGGCGTTGCGGTGGGCCAGGTCCCCAAGACCGTGTTCTACAACGACTTCTACGAGCCCTGGGGCACGGCATGGTCCGACATTTATGCGGGCAAGCCAGTCGATCAGGCGCTCGATGAAGCAGCAGCGCGCATGCGCGACATCATCGCCAGCCAGTAAGAATTCGGCTCGCAAATGACTGTGGCGACGGACGGCCCTCAATCCTCCCTTGATACGGCCGTCCGCCGCCCGTTTTTCTCCCGGCTGGGGAATCCCGCCGGCTATATCCTGATGGCGCCAATCGTCATCCTGCTCGCCGGCTTCTTTTACTATCCGGTGCTCCGCTCCTTCTACATGTCGCTGTTCGACTGGCCGCTGATCGGCAATCCGCGCTTCCTCGGCTTCGGCAACTACACCCGCATGTTCGGCGACAAGATCGTGTGGCAGGCGTGGACCTTCACCATCGTGTGGACCGCCATCATCACGCCCGCCTGCGTGCTGCTCTCGCTGCTGCTAGCGCTGCTGACCTCGAACGGGCTGCGCGGCATCGCCTTCTTCCGCTCGATCTACTTCATGCCCACCGTGCTCACCACGGTGGCTGCCGGCCTGATCTGGAAGTGGTTCTTCGGCAGCCAGCGCGACGGTCTCGTCAACTACGCGCTCGAAACCGCCGGCATCATCGATGGCCCGATCGGCTGGCTCGGCACCATGCCCTGGGCGGTGATCTCGGTGGCGATCATGGGCCTGTGGCTCTGGGTGGGTCTGTCGATGGTTCTGTTCATCGGCGCCATCCAGTCCATCCCCGTCGAGTTGTACGAAGCCGCCGCGCTCGACGGCGCGTCGCCGTTCCGCCGCTTCACGCTGATCACATTGCCGCTTCTCCGCCCGACCTTCGGGCTCGTCTTCATCGTGTCGGTTATCGGCTCTTTCATGAGCTTCCCCGAATTCCTCACCATGACCAATGGCGGGCCCGGCGGACAGACGACACCGATCCTGATGCGCATCTACAACGTGTCGTTCAAGAGCTACAAGCTCGGCTACGGCGCCGCGCTCTCGTTTGTCCTCATGCTCGCCTTGCTGCTGCTCACCATCGTGCAGTTGCGCCTCAGCCGCGACCGGACTGCGACATGACTACGGCGACCCTCGACGATGTCCCGGCCGAGACTAGAGCACCCACACGGGCCCGCTTCCGCCTGAGCGGCGGCGACCTCGTGATCTACGGCCTCAACATCCTTGTCGGGCTGCTGTTCCTGCTGCCCTGGGTGCTGGCGCTGACCATCTCGCTGCTGCCTACGACATCGCTCAAGACCTATCCGCCCACCATCTTCGCCTGGCCGCCGGATTTTTCGAGCTACACCAAGCTGCTCACCGTCGATGACGGGCGCTTCCTCAGCTACCTGCGCACCAGCGCGCTTGTCGCAGGCTCGACCGCCATCTGCGTCGTGCTGGTTTCCGGCATGGCCGGCTATGCGCTCTCGAAGCTACAGTTCAAGGGGCGCGAACTGTTCTTCTTGCTGATCCTCGGCACGCTGATGTTCCCCTTCACCACCGTGCTGATCCCGCTGTTTTCGATCATGAGCCAGCTCAAGCTGATCAACAATCCACTCTCGCTGGTCATCATCTACACGGTCGTGCAGGCGCCGTTTTGCACCTTCCTTTTCCGCAATTCCTTCGCCGCCATTCCGGATGCGGTCCGCGAGTCCGCTCTGGTCGATGGCGCCAGCGAATGGCAGGTGCTGTTCCGCGTAATGGTCCCACTGGCGCTGCCGGCGCTAGCCACCGTACTGATCTACTCGTTCTACTCGTCGTGGAACGAATTCACGATCGCGTTGATCTTTCTTACCGACGATCAGACGACCACCGTGCCGATCGGCCTCGTCAACCTCACCACTTCCGGACGCTACGCGGCCTACCCCAACATGCAGATGGCGGGCGCCGTGATGAGCTTCCTGCCCATCCTCATTCTCTTCCTCCTGTTCCAGCGCTTCTTCGTGTCCGGCATCATCTCCGGCTCCACCAAGGGCTGACCCGTAAGGTAGCGTCATGCATCAATTCGGCTTCGATTTCCGCGATCCGCGTTTCAGCTTCGGCGACTGGACGCTGAGCCTGCAGCTCTTCACCTTTGAGAACCTCTACGGCATCGACGCCGGCAAGGTGTCTTCCATGGGCAAAGATACGCTGGAGATCAACGCTGCCGGCCTCACCTGGGCCGGTGCGCAGGAGAACTCACCGGGCACGGCGGGCCTCTCGGTCTCGAGCACCGATGACGGCATCGCCATCACGGCGCGCGGCACGCATCAGCAGAACCTGCGGCGCGTGAAGGTGACGTTGCACGGACTGCCCGACGGTACCATCATC
The DNA here is from genome assembly GCA_040081185.1 of Devosia sp. Lineage (GTDB taxonomy): Bacteria > Pseudomonadota > Alphaproteobacteria > Rhizobiales > Devosiaceae > Devosia_A. Next base: position 9,608 of record JBEBHC010000026.1, read on the forward strand.
GGCCAGAACTTCGACGAGACCGACATCGGCGACGGCCAGATCCTTGTCTACCCGGCCTCCGCTCCGAACACGAAGCGCATCCAGACACCGCTCGTGTTCCTCAAGACCAAGGGCGGCGACTACATCTATTTCCAGTCCGTCGAGACCGAGATGCGGCCCAAGACGTTCGCGATCTACCGCGATCCCATGGGCAACGGCACGACGGTCGAACTGATCCATGAGGAGCTCGGCCCCAAGATCGGCCGCACGATCGAAACACCGGTCTGGCGCGTCGGGCGCACGTCCGATCCCGATGCCATCGTGAAGCGGCACATCGCCCACTTCTGCAAGGTCTTCGGCGTCACCGAGTGGCACGCCAACCCCAACATTCCGCAATGGCTGAAGGAAGTCGGCTTCGTCGCCTACATCCACGGCCAGCACTGGTCGGGGCACATCCTCAACGACTACGAAGCAATCCGCGTCCTGCTGCATCGCCTCGCCGAAAAGCTCGACGGCAAGCGCATCCTTGCCCATCTCGCCGGATGGGAAGGCCGCTACTACTGGAAGTACGGCGACTACACGCCCGACGCACGCATGGGTGGACCGGAGGGCTTCAAGCGCCTGTGCGACGAAGCGCACGGCCTTGGCATCCATATCCAGACCATGCTTGGCGGAAACTGCGCCAACCGCGCCCTGCCCGGCTTCTGGCAATGGGGCGAGACCTCCTATATGCGTCGCGCCGACGGCGGCATCGAATGGGGGAACAGCCCGGACTGGGACACTTCGCGCGCCCACGAGACATCATGGCAGGCGTGGCTCAACCCGGGCGCACCCGGCTGGGGCAACCATTTGTTCGATCAGGCGAGCAGCCTGATCGAAACCTACGGCGTCGACTCCATTTTCCTCGATACCGACGGCCATTGGGTCAACGATCCGCAATATCCGGTCTATGACGGCTTTCGCCGTCTGCACGACCGCTTGAAGGCCCGGCACCCGAACGTCGTTCTGACCGGCGAGCACTGGTCCGACGGCATGCTCGCGATTAGCCCTTTCACGCATGACGAACTGCTCCACGACATGAAGAATTTCGTCGAGCACCTCGCGCCCTACTTCCGGACCTACCCATACAATTCGTGGGGCGATCCGGGCCGTGGCAGCAATGGCGTATTCGAGGGCGGCTGGTCCAAGTATCGTGCAACCGCCGACGCGTCCTACGTTGTTCCCGGCGTCGTCTTTGTCGACGGGACGATGGATGCTGCACCCGCTCAGATCGATGCCGCCATCGCGCAAGCCAAGCGCTTCATCGCCGCGCTGCCCAAGTGAGCACGCCGACCGCTCGCCTCGTCGATTTGCTCGCTGCCAATCGGAGCGACGGACGCGGCGGCATCACCTCGGTCTGCACCGCCCATCCCGTAGCGATCGGAGCGGCGCTCGAACTTGCGCGCGAGCGCGGACAGCTGGCACTCATCGAAGCCACCTGCAACCAGGTAAACCAGTTTGGCGGCTATACCGGCATGCACCCGGCCGACTTTGTCCGGCTGGTTCGCGATGCTGGGGCCGACCTCGCACAAACGGTGCTTGGCGGCGATCATCTCGGCCCGCAACCGTGGCGCAGCGAGAGCGGGGACGCGGCCATGGCCAAGGCCGAAGAGATGGTAGCGGAGTATGTCGCCGCGGGCTTCACCAAGATCCACCTCGACTGCTCGATGCGTTGCGCCGACGACCCGGACGTCCTGCCGGAAGGCACCATCGCTACGCGCGCCGCGCGCCTCGCACGCGCAGCAGAGGCAGCGCGCAACAACGACCAGCCTCTCTGCTACGTCATCGGCACTGAAGTGCCACCACCGGGTGGCATGGGCGCGGGTCATGCCATCGAGCCGACTGCCCCAGCCGCCGTCGCCGTCACCATCCAAGCGCATCGCCGGGCCTTTGCCGCGGCTGGCGCTGAAGCCGCCTTCGCCAAAGTTGTCGCCATCGTCGTGCAGCCCGGCGTCGAGTTCGGCAACGAAGACGTGGTGCATTTCGATGCAGCAGCCGCCGCGCCCCTCGCCCGCGCGGTGGCCACCTTGCCAGACGGCATGGTGTACGAAGCGCATTCCACCGACTACCAACGGCCCGCGGCCTATGCCGGCCTGGTCCGCTCGCACTTCGGCATCCTCAAGGTCGGCCCTGCCGCCACCTTCGCGCTGCGCGAGGCGCTCTTTGCTCTCGAGGCGATCGAAACCGAACTGGTTGAACCCGACGCGCGCTCGCGCCTGTCGCCCATCGTCGAAGCAGTGATGTTCGCGCACCCGCAACAATGGCAGGGCCACTACAGCGGCAGCGCACAGCAGCAGCACTACCTCCGCCGCTTCAGCCTCTCGGACCGTATCCGCTACTTCTGGACCGACCCTGCCATTGCCGGTGCGGTCGCAAAGCTCCGTGCAAATCTCCAGCGAACCGGTCTGCCGCTGACTCTTGTCAGCCAGCATTTCCCGCAGCATTTCGAAGCCGTTCGCGACGGCAGGGCGGCGGCAACCGCCGATTCCCTATGCCGCGCCAACATCAAATCAGCCCTCGTACCCTATGCCGATGCCACAGCACTCTGAGCGCCCATACGATGTCCTCGTCGTAGGGGACCTGAATCCGGACGTCGTCCTCACCGGCCTTCAGTCGCCGGAGCCGCGCCTCGGCACCGAACAATTCTTTCGGTCCATGGAACGAACCTTGGGGGGCTCGGGTTCGCTCGCGGCGGCGACTATGGCGCGCACCGGCCTTCGAACCCTGCTCACCGCCCGCGTCGGCGACGACGAGCCCGCCGCCTTCTGCAAGGCCTTCCTTGAACGCGAGGGCGTGACCACCAACCTCCTGGTCAACCCTGCGCTCGCTACTGGCATGACTATCGCTCTCGCCTATCCGAACGATCGCCTGCTGCTGACCTCCCCGGGTGCCATCGCCGACATCACGGCGGAGGATTTGCCCGATGTCCTGCTGGCAAAGGCCCGCCATATCCACGTTTCCGCCTATTTCCTGCAGTCCCGCCTGCGGCCCGGCCTTGCCGGCCTCTTTCGGCGCGCCAACCGGCTTGGGCTGACAACTTCGCTCGATACCGGCTGGGACCCGGCGGAAGGCTGGCTCGATACTGACCTTACCGCAGCACTCGCCCAGACCGATGTCTTTCTGCCCAACAGCACCGAACTGGAGCACATCACGCGCGAGTCCGATCCGGCACGGGCTGCTGCAATCATCCTGGGTCTCGGTGCCGGCTCGGTCGTCCTGAAGGACGGAGCGCGCGGATCGCACTATTTCGGCGCCGGCCTTCACGACCACCATTCCGGCTTTCCCATTACACCCGTCGACACCACCGGCGCAGGCGACGCCTTCGATGCTGGCTACCTTTGCGCCATGCTGGAAGGACGTTCCATTAGTGATTGCCTGCGCTTCGGCAATGCCTGCGGCGCGGCCGTCGCCGGCGTCAGTGGCGGTGCCGGCGGCAATCTCACGCGCGCCGACTTCGATCGCATTGTGGAGAAGAGCCCATGACCATCGCCTTTGCCGCTGCTGCTCAGGTGGGCACCGTCAGCGGCAATCACACATTCATGGCCCGCTTTCGCGGCGGATCGATCGTCGCCGAAGACTTCACCAGCCTGACCGGCAATCTCGTGATCATTGCGGCCGATGGCGCGCAACAGGTGTTTCCCAAGTCCCACGAACCCGGCGCGGCCTTCACACAGAACCCATATCGCGGCCACAGCCTCGACGAGGTGCTGAACTCGGATCACGACCTGCTCGGACGCGAATTGCTCGCTCTCGGTGACGACCCGACTTACGAGTCCGTAGCGGCCTGCCTGCCGCCGATCGATCGCATGTTCACCTATAGCTTCGTCGGCACGCAGGAAATCTCCGACAAGGTAGCCTTCGCTTATGGCGGCCGCACCCCCACCTTCGATCCGGCGATTTACGTTCCCGCCATCCACGGCATCCGCGACCGCAAGGAGGTCGGCGACGGCCTCGTCGGCGGCTGGCTGCCGGTGCTGCGTTTCGTTTATCCCGAGGGCGACGACTGGACCGAAATGCTCGCCTTCGCCCCCCGCCGCATGCTCGAGGACAATGTCTGGGTCCAACCGGTCTGGTATCGTGTGGCACGCATCGAGGCGGGCAAGCTCAAATGGGTCCGCTACATCGATTCCTACGTGCCCTTCCCACCGCGCGGTGAAGAGGGACCAGAGCGCTTCTACGACGACCTGGTCGATCTCGAAGCCAAATGGTCCGCCGATCTCATCGGCTCGATGGTGGTCGACTTGCCCGATCCGATGCTCGCCGACATGGCCAAGCACTCGCTCGTCCGTGCCATGATGACCCGCTGCGGCGACAGCCCGAAATACGGCGTCGTCGATCGCAACTACGGTGGCTCCGAGCATGATGGTTTCCCCGACACGTTCAACACCGATGTGCTCGCTGCAAGCGACTGGGGTCTTACGGCCCTCGCCGGCCGCTACATCGACAATTACTTCGCGCGCTTCGTTCTCGACAACGGCGCCATCCTCTATCGCGGGCCCGAGACCGGACAGTTCGGCCGCATGCTTACCGTCGTGGCGCAGTTCGTCGAACAGGGCGGTGATCCCGCCATCGTGCTGCGCCATCGCGCTCGCATCGATGCTGTGGCGGACGTGCTGCTGACCTTACGCCGCACCGCGCAAGGGTTGCCGATGGACGATCCGGCACATGGCCTGCTCGCAGCGTGGAGCGAGGCCGATTCCTGCCTCGACCCTGATCCGCCGCGCTACATGCGACCCTATTTCGGCAACAGCACCGAGGCGGCGCGCGGCTTTCGCGATCTCGGCCGCGTCTGGGCCCGCCTCGGCCTGACCAAACGCGCCGGGCAGCTCACCGCAGAGGCCGATGCGCTCGAGGCCGACATCCAGCGCGCCATCGTGCGGTCATTGCTGCCGGGCGACCCGCCATGCCTGCCATCCATCGCCGGGGTGAAAGAGCCCCCGCATGTGGTGGTGAAAGCCGACAAGCTCGACCCGCAGTTCCGCGGCTATCGATCGTTCATGGAAATGCTGATGGCCGGCAACCTCACCGCCGAGCAGGTCCGCACGGTGGTGGACTATCGCGCCGCGCAACGCGACACTATTCTCGGCCTGCCCACGGCTTACGGCTACAACACGCACGAGCCCGCCGGCTTCCTCACCTACGGGCATGCCTATGGCCTGCTGCAACACGGTCTCGTGCCGGAGTTCCTCCTGACGCTCTACAGCCTGATGGCGCATCAATATACGCGCGGCACCTGGACCGCGCCCGAAACGCGCAGCCTCAACCCGGGTGTAAACGCCGCTCCGTATTGCGTGCCAGCGCAATTGACCGTTCCCATGCTGCTGCGTTGGATGCTCGCTTTCGAGGATCCGCGCAGCGAGACGCTCTGGCTCCTCAAGGGTGCCCCGCGCCACTGGTTCACTCCGGGCAAGACGATCGCCGTCACCGGCGCACCCACGCGTTGGGGCAAGGTCGGCTTCCGCGCCAGCATCGATGAAGACTGGCGCATCGAGATCACCCTCGATGTCCCCTCGGAGTTTACCGCAGCGCTGAAGCTCAGCCTGCGCTTGCCGGATGGACGCCGCCTCGCGACGTCCACCAGCGGAACCATCGGTGCGGAAGGAGAAACCCTGGAACTCTCTTCTAGCAGTAAGCGGGTGACGCTGACGACTGCGCTCTAGCTGGCGAGCAGCGCCGCAAGCGAGTCCGGCGTCGCCCGGGTCGGCTTGTATTCGAGCCCGACCATCCCGCGATAGCCATGCTCCTCGAGCCAGCCCAACCGCCGCTGCCAGTCGAGCTTGCCCGTACCCGGCTCGTGCCGTCCCGGCGCATCCGCAAGATGGACATGCGCGACGCGATCCAGCCTGCCGGCCAGCACCTCGCCGATCTCTTCACCCATCACGGCCGAATGGTAGATGTCGTAGATCAGCCGAGTTTCCGGACGCCCGACTTCATCGATGATATCGAGCCCTTCGACCGTCGACGGCAGGAAATACCCCGCGTGATCGACGAGCGTGTTGAGCGGTTCGACCATCAGGATCACGCCCGACCCCTTGAGCACGTCGGCAGCCTTGCCGAGGCACGCGACGAGCGCTGCGCGCTGCTCGGCCCTGCTGCGGCCCGGCAGGTCGGCGCCCGCCTGCGCAATCAGCGCCGGGGCCCCGAGGCGCCGCGCCACATCGATGGAAGCCTTGAGCCCTTCCAGGAAGGCGCCGTGTTGTGCCGGATCGGTCAACGGCACCATCGGCTCGGCGACCATGCCGCTGACCTTGATCCCGGTCTCTCGCACCGCCGCTTCGAGCACGCCGATATCCTTGTTGCTCCACAACCAGAACTCGATTCCATCGAGCCCGGCTTTCTTCGCCGCACGCACGCGGTCAGGGAAATCGCCGACCTCGGCGAAAAGCCACTCGATGCAGGCGGAATACTTGAGTGTCATGCGCAGGGCTCCTTAGGCGCGATAGTCGATCAGGACCTGGAGGACATCCGGTGTCCCCTGGTCGAGCAGGCGATAGCCGTGGCCGGCATCGGCCAGCGGCAACCGGTGAGTGATGAACCCGCTGAGGTCGGCGGCCATGTCGTCGAGATATTCGCGCACGATCCGTCCACGCCGCGCAACGTTCCACAGTGGTCCCAGATAGGGATTCGTCGCGCCCACCTGCGAGGAAATGATCCGCGTGCGGTTGTGGTGAAACTCGCCCGACAGCTGCAGGCTCTCGAACGTGCCGCCATACCACGACATGGCCACCACGGTGCCGTTGTAGCCCGCAGTGCGGATCGCTTCGTTGAGCGCCGGCGCGGCGCCGGACACCTCGATCACCGTATCGGCGCCCCTGCCTTCTGTCAGCTCGCGCACCTGCTCGGCGATCTCATCACTATCCGGATTGAGCACGAAACTGGCTCCACCCTGCAGCGCCATTTCGCGACGCGGCTCGAACCGATCGACCCCGATGATGGTGCGCGCCCCTGCCCGCTTCAGCAACCGGGTAACGATCTGCCCGATTACCCCCAGCCCTGAAACGACGACATCGGCCCCGAGTGGCAGGTTGGCGTCCAGAACACCATTATAGGCCGTGTTGAGATTGGCGTAGAACACACCGAGCTCGGGGTTCGATAGCTCCCCGAGCGACACTACTGCCTGCGCCGGCACGATGGCGTGCCGTCCGTGCGGTGCGTAGGAGAAGACAAGATCGCCCTCGGCGTAACCGCTGACGCCCGCGCCGATCTCTGCAATCCGACCGACAAGCGTGTAGCCGTAGCGGGCCGGCCACTTCCAGTCCGACCCCGCATCGAGAAACAGTCGCGTCTGCGGGTCCATGTGCTTGCGCCATTGCGGAGCGTGGCCGCGGAACACGTTGAGTTCCGTGCCCGCGCTGATACCGGAGACGATCGCTTCGATCAGCACCTCACCCGGTCCCGCCTGCCCGAGTGGCTCATCCTGAATCGCGAGATCACGCGGACCGGTGAAATAGAGCGACTGCGTCATGCTGCTCATGTGAGACTATCCTTTGATGCCGCCCGCCAGCAGCCCGCCCACGAGCTGCCTGCGGAAGATGAAGAACAGGATGACCGCCGGGAGCGCGATGACCACGCCCCCCGCCATGACGTCACCCCAGCTGAACTGATACGGATCGAACAGGCTCTGCAGCGCCAGCGGCAGCGTGCGGACTTCAGCCTTGGACACCACTGCCAGAGCGATGACGAACTCGCCCCACGACAGCACGAATGCAAAAGTGCCGACCGCGATCAGCGCCGGGCTGATCAATGGCAGCACGATGCGCACCATCGCGCCGAAGCGCCCGCAGCCATCGGTCATCGCTGCTTCTTCGAGGTCGCGCGGAATGGCGTCGATGTAGCCCTTGAGCATCCACACCGCGATCGGCAGGCCGAGCGCGAGGTGGATGAAGATCAGCGCGGTAAGCGTGTTGGTCAGCCCGAGCTGGCGGATGATCACGACCAGCGGCACGAGGATCGCGACCGCCGGCAGTGTCTGCGTGCCGAGGATCAGCAGGCTGAAGAACTCCCGGCCACGGTAGCTGAAGCGGCTGAGCGAATAAGCCGCCGGTGCCGCGAGCAGGGTCGTGATCACCGCTACCACAATGCCGACAATCAGGCTGTTGCGGAGGGCGTTGAGGAAGCCCTCTTTGTTCCAGATCGCGACGTAGTGGTCGAAGGTCACGCGTGTCGGCCACGGATTGCCCGACATGATGTCCGGCTCGGGTTTGATCGAACCGAGAAAGATCCAGATGATCGGCGTCAGCATGAGCAGCATGACGACGACCGTCACTGCATCGAGCACCAGTTCCCTGCTGGGCGACCGGGTCCGCATCAGGTCGCCCGCCTCAGACGAAGCACGACGAGCGAGGCGGCAAACAGGATAACCAGCATGACCACGCTGACCGCCGCCGCATAGGCTGGCCGCAGATCGAGGAACACCGCCCGATAGATCTGGATGCCGACGATTGCCGTCGCATCCTGCGGGCCGCCCTTGGTCATGATCCAGGCAAGATCGAAACTGTAGAAGGCGAGGATGCCAAGCACGAGCCCGACCACGATCACCGTGTTCCAGATATGTGGCACGGTCACATGCCAGAAGCGCGCGAAGGGCCCCGACCCGTCCACCTCGGCCGCCTCGTAAAGCTCGTCCGGTATGGCTTTAAGGGCCGCAATCAGCGCGATCACCAGGAACGGCGCGCCCTTCCACCCCGAAATGAAGATGATGGCCGCGAGGGCACCCGTCGGATCGGTGAGCACCGAGCGATCGCCGGCGAGACCGATGAATTGCAGCACGTGGTGGATGGCACCGACGTCGCTGTCGAGCAGGAAGCGCCAGCCGAAGCCCAGCACGATGAAGGGTGTCACCCACGGCACGAGGATAAGCGCCGACGCCACGCGCGCCACCGTCGTATCGCGGTTGAGCAGCAATGCCAGCGGCAGCGCCAGGGCTATCTCGACGATCACAGTACCGATGGTCCAGATCGCGGTGCGGCCGAGCCCGGCCCACAGCGCTGCGTCCTTGAGCACGGCGGCGTAGTTGATCAGCCCGCCCCATACCGGCTGCGGACGTTTCAGCATGTACCAGTCCTGAAGGGACAGCCACACTTCGTAAATGAGGGGAATGATGGCGATGGCGAAGGCCACGAACACCGCGGGCCCGACCATCGCATAGGGCAGCAGCTTGTCCCCTGTGATGCGGGCGGGGGCTTTCGCCCCCGCCGCTATAGCCGGAGAACTCGTCGCGGTCGTCATGCCAAATCCCCCGGCGTGCGGACCCGATTAACGCGAGAGGACGTCGTCAATCGTGGCGCACAGCTGCGTCGTCGCATCGTCGACGGACTGCTGGCCAAGCGCCACGGCCTGCACGGCCTTCTGTATGGCGTCGACTTCGAGCTGGCCCATCTCGGCGATCGCCTGCGACGGATACTGGTATGGCCGCGCGTCCGCGAGCTGGTCGACGAACAGCGGATACGGAGCCGCATCCCACGGAGCGCCCTTGGCAAGGCTGACGCTGCCCGGCAGGAAGCCGGAGGCCACCGCCATGTCGCGCAGGGGTTCGCCGTGCGTGGCAAAGAAGATGAACTTCGCCGCCGCTTCCTTCACGGTGGACGCTTCCCACAGAACCAGCGGCCAGCCGCCGAGGAACCCGGTGCGATTGACCGGACCCGCGGGAATCTTGACGATACCGACATCGTTGACGAACGGCGCGCCTTCATCCTGCAGCTGCTTCAGTAGACTGGCGTTCTGGATGTGCATGGCGTAACCGCCATCGGCAAAGCCGCGGCGGAACGTGTCGCCGTCCATGGTCGGTGCATCGGGATGTGTACCGCCCGTCTTGTAGATGTCGGTATAGACCGTCAGCGCATCCTTGAAATTCTGCGTGTTGAAGCCGCATTTGCCGTCGTCGTTGAGCATGCGGGCGCCGTAACCCAGATACGTGCTCATGAAGTTCTGCACGGTGTTGTAGGTGATGCTCATCGGCAGCGCGATGCCGTAGTACTTGCCCGCGCCCTTCTTGGAGAGAGCTGCCGCTGCATCACGCAGCTCCTCCCAGGTGTCCGGCGGATCGTCCGGATTGAGCCCGGCCTCGCGGAAGAGGTCCTTGCGATAGAACAGCGCTCTGGTCTCGACGGCGATCGGCGATGCCCAGATCTTGCCGTCGAGGATGTAATAGCCCTGGTCACCCGGCCACATGTCGTCCTTGACCTTGATGCCGCTCGAAGCCTCGTAGGCCGCGACATAGTCGTCGAGCGGGGCGAGCGAACCCGTCGCCTGGAACTGCGCCACCACATTGTTGCCGAGCATCGAAATGTCAGGCAGTCCACCGGTGGCGAGCGCCGTTACGAAGCGCTGCTGCTGCTCCGACCACGGCACCAGTTCCATATTGATCTTGATGTCGGGGTTGGCCGCCTCGAACTTGGCGATCGTGTCCCGCCATGCCTTGACGTCGGTATCGCCAGTAAAGAACTGCCAGAAATTCACGGTGGTCTGAGCCATAGCCGGTGTCTGGCTGAGCGCGATGCCCGCCATGAAGACGCCGGCGGCCAATAGCCTGCCGAAACGCATGGATTCCCTCCCTGTTGGTGGCCGCTTTAACGGTCCGCCCTCGGCCAGCCCTCCCAGACCAGCCGAACGGCCGTTCAGGCCGATGTGTCATCGTTGACACATGCGAAAGTTAACAGGTGTGGCGGAGAGCGTCAATCGGCGGAAAGGCCCGCTTTCCGGGCATCTCGCAATGTCCGCCACCTAGCGCGATGGCGGTGCGACCGATTCCCTGATGACCAGCCGACTCGGCAAACGCACGGCATCTGGCTTCCAGTCGCCTTCGATCATCTGCAAGGCCATTCCGAAGGCCCGCCGTCCCAACTCTTCCATCGGCTGGGCAACGGTGGTCAGCCGGGGCGTGAGGTTGTTGGCGAGCGTGTCGTCGAAGCCGATCAGCGAGATGTCGTCCGGCACGCGCAACCCCGCCTCATAGATGGCCTGAAGCGCGCCCGCCGCGAGGATATCGCAGGTGGCAAAGATCGCCGTCGGCCATTTCGACCTTGGCCCCGTCAGGAACGCCTTGGTGTGACGGTATCCGTCGCCGCCCGACCCATCGGCCTGCGAGTAATATTCGCCAAACCGCACGAGGCTCTCGGTCCAGGAAAGGCCCGCATTGGCCAGTCCGCGCCGGTATGCGCTCTCGCGCTCCGTCTCGACGAGATGATCCCGCAGATCGGCAATTCCGCCGATGAAGGCTATGCGGCGATGTCCGAGCCTCGCCAGATACTCCATCGCCTCGAGTGCGCCGATCTCGTTGTCGACGGTCACCGATGGCGCATCGAGTGTTGCGCGCCGCTCGATCTGGACCACAGGGATCTTGTCGTTGATCAGCATCGTCACGTCGTCGGCGGAAATCGCCGTGGTGAACAGCACGGCATCGACCCGCTGCTCGATGAAGCGCTCGATCCCCGCGCGCTCGCGCTCGGCGCTGCCATTGTGGTTGAACAGCAGCGTCTTGAAGCCATTGGCAAACGCTTCGTCCTCGGCGCCGTGCGCGACATTGACGAAGAAAGGGTTGGCGGTCACCGCCGTCACCACGTGACCGATGGTGAAACTGCGTTGCTGCCTGAGCCCGCGCGCCATCGCGTTCGGCCGATAGCCCGTGCTCTTCAGCGCCGCCTCGATCCGCGATCGCGCCTCGCTGGAAACGTAGCCGCGGTTCTTGAGGACACGCGCCACCGTCGCTGTCGAAAGACCTGCGAGTTGCGCCACCTCTATCAGTGTCGTCGGTTTCGTCATCCGAGCCAGATGCATCAAACGCCGCTGCGCATCTGCCACCAACCCGGCCCCGGGTTCAAGCAACCTGCCGCGCTTAGGGTACGGCGCCTGCCCGGCGCCAGAACGCTTGGAGCACGCCCCGCAACTCATCGGGGACATCGAGATTGGCACAATGCCCCGCTCGGGCGAGGTCGATCCGCTGGAAGTCGGGATGCTGCGCCATCGCCGCGAATGTGTGTCCGAGCGCCAGGTTGACCGCGCTGTCCTTGCCGCCCCGCAACACCAGCACCGGACCGGCATAGTTCTGCGCGGCCGCTGCCAGATCATAGGCGCACACTGCCGCCGCGATACGCTCGCCCGGACCGGGATCGAACCCGGCGATCATCTCCGCGATCAGCTTCTGTCCAGCCGGATTGCTCGTCGTCATCGCCGCCGTCATGCGCCCGAGCAGGCCCGGGCCGAAGGCGCGATAGAGCATCGGCATCACACGCGGCGCGACACCCGGCAAGCCGAGCCGGTAAGCGGTCCCGAAGGTCGCAAAGCTGGCGAAACGCTGCGGCACATCGCGCAACATCGCGAGCCCGATAATGCCGCCAAGCGAATTGCCAACCCAGTGCACGTGCGCGATCCCTGCGTCGTCGAGCACCGCGAGCATGTCCCTTGCCATCCGATCGATGGAAAAGTCGCCGCCCGCCGCCGGCGGTGACCCGGAAGTGCCGTGCGCCCTGAGGTCCGGCGCGATGACCCGGTATCCCAGGCCGGCAAAATAGGCGATGTCGGCCTCGAACTGGCGTGCAGCGGCGCAGATGCCGTGACAGAGCACGACCGCCGGACCATCTGCCGGGCCGGCCTCGACATAGCCGATCCGCACCCCATCATCGGTCGTGAGCTGCCGTGACTGCGCCATCCCAGCGGTCCCTCCGGGCCGGAAGATAGGGCGGCCGAGCCATGTCCACCACCCACCGGCTGCGGCACCGTCCGTACTGGGCCGTTCCGGCCGGAATCAGCCCGTCTTGCCTTGACTCCCGGCGCCTTTACGCGGATAAGGCCGCTCGAATTGGCGTGCCGGGTCCCCGGCGCGTCATTTTTGATTGTAACACCCACAGCTTTCGGGCCGCCCGCCGGGTCTTTTTCGGCAGCCAAGTCCGCGGATTTACTGGCTTTTCCGCGGCGCCCCACGCGTGGACGTAACTAGGGACCGGCCGATGTGCCGGCATGACGATGAATTTCGCGGTGATCAAGACCGGCGGCAAGCAATACAAGGTTGCCGCCAACGACGTGGTGAAGATCGAAAAACTCGACGCCCAGCCGGGTGACGTGGTGACCTTCGATCAGGTGCTGATGGTGGGCAATGGCGACGACGTAACGGTCGGCGCTCCCCTGGTCGGCGGTGCAACGGTGGCTGGCCATCTGGTCAGCAACAAGAAGCAGCGCACGGTCATCATCCAGAAGAAGCACCGCCGCCAGCATTTCGACCGCCGGAACGGCCACCGCCAGACCCTGGCGACGGTGCGGATCGGCGAAATTCTTCTCGGCGGCGCCAAGACGACGCTGACCGTGGACGAAAAGATCAAGGCCCGCGCGGCTCAGGCGTCCCAGACGTCGGTTAGCGTGACCGAAGCCCCGGTAGCCGCCAAGGCGCCGGCAAAGAAGGCTGCGGCCAAGGCCGCGCCGAAGACCGAGGCGGCTCCGGCCGGCGAGGCTCCGGCTGTGGAAGCAAAGAAGGCGCCCGCCAAGAAGGCTCCGGCCAAAAAGGCGGCGGCGAAGACTGAAGAGGGCGACAAGCCCGCGGCCAAGAAGGCGCCGGCCAAAAAGGCCTCCGCCAAGAAGGCCGACAAGGAATAAGGAGCTAGAGCGATGGCACACAAAAAAGCAGGCGGCTCGTCCAAGAACGGCCGCGATACCGCTGGCCGCCGCCTCGGCCTCAAGAAGTTCGGCGGCGAAGCTGTGATCGCCGGCAACATTATCGTCCGTCAGCGCGGCACCCAATGGCATCCCGGCAGCGGTGTCGGCATGGGCGTGGACCACACGATCTTCGCGACTGTCGACGGCACCGTCTTCTTCAAAACCCGTCACAACCAGCGATCGCTCGTGTCCGTACTTCCGGCCGCCGCGAACGCTAACGACTAACCCGGTAGGACCAAAATCCCTGCCGGAGACAAGCTCCCCGGCAAGGCGACACCGCCAAGCAAAGTTTCAAGGGGAGCCGGTTTCCGGTTCCCCTTTTCGCTTTGAGGGCAGTGAAAATGAGACTGTATCTATCGTCGGAGAGACTGGGTGAGCGGGCCGGAGCCCTGCTTGCGATGTTGAGTGGCAAGCGCGTTGCCGTGATCGCCAATGGCTATGACGGCGCCTCCGCCATGGCCCGCGACATCTACCGCACCGAAGTCTACGACCCGATGGCGGAATTTGCGAGCCTCGGCCTCGTGGCGGACGAACTCGACCTGCGCGCCTATTTCGGCGACGCCGAGCGGCTGGAACAGCGCCTGCGCGATTTCGACCTCGTCTGGGTCATGGGCGGCAACAGCTTCGTTCTGCGCCGGGCCATGCATTCGTCCGGCTTCGACCGGGTGATCCGCACCCTGCTCGAGCAAGACGCCATCGCCTATGGCGGTTATGCCGCCGGCGCCGTGGTTGCCGGCCCGAGCCTCCGCGGGCTGGAGCTTATGGACGATCCTTTCGAGCTGCCCGACCATTACGACGACACGCTGGTGTGGACCGGCCTCGGGCTGACGCCGTTTGCCATTGTGCCGCACTACCGTTCGCGCCACCCTGAGGCGGCCGCAGCCGAGAAAGTGGTGTCCTATATGGCGGCCAAAAAGGCCCGGTATCGGGCCCTTTCCGATGGCGAAGTGATCGTGCGCGTGGGTAATTTCGAAAGGCTGGCATCGTGAGCAAGCTCAAGACCGAACCGAAGCTCGTCGCCAAGGCAGGCGCGAAGACGGGGGTAAAGCCCCTGGTGAAGACTGCGGCGAAATCTGCCGCCAAGCCGCCCGCCCGCACCGCCACTGCCCGCAAGGCCCTGATCAAGAAAGTCGCCACCAAGCTCGCCGGCAAAGTTGGAAAGCAGCCCGAAACCAAAGCTCCAGCGACTTCACCGACGCCGTCGGCTCTGGCGCGTCCCGGCACCGACGCCGCCATCGCCCGGCTCGCACGCGCGACGCACGACTTGAGCGCGCGGCGGATGCGCGACATGCTGCCCGGCCGCATCACGACGCGCCGGCTGGTGCTGCGCGCGCCAATCCGCGGCGACGTCCCCGAGCTGATCCGGCTCGCGGACAACAAGGCGATCGCCAAGTGGCTCGCGACCCTGCCGAGCCCCTATACCCGCGCCGATGCCATTGGATTCGTCGAAATCCTGGCCCAGCGCCCGGACGAGCGGCCTTATGCGATCACGCTCAACGACAAGCTGATCGGCGTGCTCGGGTTCTCCTTCGAAGAGGGCAAGGCACCCGAGATCGGCTATTGGCTGGGCGAGCCGCACTGGGGCAAGGGCATCATGACCGAGGCCGTCAAGGGTGCGGTGGAAGCCGCCCACCTTCACAGTGCATTCGAAACCATTACCGCCCAGGTGCTGGTCGGCAATGATGGCTCTCTCAAGGTGCTCGAGAAGGCTGGCTTCAAGCAGGTCAAGAAAACCAAGGGCGAAATCGGCAACTGTGCCGGCAAACCGGTGATCCTGCTGGAATTGCGGAGGCCGAGATGGATGTGACGCTCCGCACGCCCCGCCTGCTGCTCCGCCAGCCGCGCCACAGCGACGCTGCGCGAATAACGCAGTTCCTCGACAACTTCGCGGTGTCGGGCAGGCTGGCTCGCGTGCCCTACCCTTACACTGAGGCGGACGCCCGGTCCTGGCTCGACGCGTGGCGCCCGGACAAGCCGGCGGAAGAGACCGGCTTCACCATCGACCTGCCGGGCGAGGGCCAGATCGGCCATTGCGGCTTTCACCTCGACAAGGCGGGAACGCCGGTGATCGGTTACTGGCTGGCCGAGCCGTTCTGGAATCGCGGCTTCATGACCGAAGCGGCCGAAGCCGTGCTCGACTGGTATTTCGAGGTGACCGGAGCCGAAAACATTGACTCGGGCATCTTTCACTTCAACCGCGCCTCGCTGGCGGTGCAGCACAAGCTGGGCTTTACCGAGATCGGCGAAGGTGTGCTCCATTGCCTTGCGCGGGGTGAGGACCTGCGCCATATCGACACCCGGCTGACCCGGGCCGTCTGGACCGCCCGAACCGGCAACCGCGCAAAGAGCGCCTGAAACGGACATCGCATGAAATTTCTTGACCAGGCCAAGGTCTTTGTCCGTTCCGGCGATGGCGGCGCCGGCGCGGTCAGTTTCCTGCGCGAGAAATTCATCGAATTTGGCGGCCCCAATGGCGGCAATGGCGGACGTGGCGGCGATGTGATCGTCATCTGTGTGGATGGGCTCAACACCCTCATCGACTACCGCTACCAGCAGCACTTCAAGGCCGGCACCGGCACCCACGGCATGGGCAAGGACCGCCACGGCGGCAAAGGGGCCGACACCGTGCTGCGCGTCCCCGTGGGCACGCAGATTTTCGAGGACGACAACGAGACGCTGATCGCCGATTTCACGGCAGTGGGCCAGAAGGTCATCCTGCTCTCGGGCGGCAATGGCGGCTTCGGCAACGCCCACTTCAAGACCAGCGGCAACCAGGCGCCGCGTCACGCCAATCCCGGTCAGGTCGGCATCGAAAAATGGATCTGGCTGCGCCTGAAACTCATCGCCGACGCCGGCCTCGTTGGCCTGCCCAATGCCGGCAAGTCCACCTTCCTTGCCGCCGTCTCGGCCGCCAAACCCAAGATCGCCGACTACCCGTTCACTACGCTTCATCCCAATCTCGGCGTGGTTCGCATCGGCGAGCGCGACTTCGTACTCGCCGATATTCCCGGCCTGATCGAGGGCGCGCATGAGGGCGCTGGCATCGGTGACCGCTTCCTCGGCCATGTCGAGCGCACCGGCGTATTGATCCACCTGGTCGATGGCACGCAGGACGACGTCAAGACGGCCTACAAAACCATCCGAACAGAACTCGCCCTCTATGACGAGGCGCTGGCCGAAAAACCCGAGATCGTGGTCCTCAACAAGATCGACGCACTCACCGAAGACGACATCAAGGAAAAGCTCAAGGTGCTCAAGCGCGTGAGCAAGGCCGAGGTGCTGACCGCATCGGGCGTCACCGGCAAGAATGTCGACCACGTGCTCTATCGCGTATTGGGCATACTCGACGACGCCAAGGCAGAGGCTGCCGAACGGGTGCGCCGCGCTGCCGATCCACACTGGGCGCCCTAATGGCCGACGCCCTCGCCCCCTTCCGCCGGCTGACGATCAAGATCGGCTCGGCTTTGCTGGTCGACAGCAAGACGGGCAAGCTACGCCGCGACTGGCTGAAGGGTCTGGCCGAAGACATTGCGGCGCTCAAGGCAGAAGGCCGTTCTATCGTCATCGTCTCGTCCGGTGCGATTGCATTGGGCCGGCGCATCCTCAAGCTTGACTCCGTCACACTGCCGCTTGAGCAGGCGCAGGCCGCCGCCAGTGCCGGACAGATCGCGTTGAGCCAGGCCTGGGCCGAGAGCCTTGGCGAGCACGGCATCGTCACAGGGCAGATTCTTATCACGCCGAACATAACCGAGGAGCGACGCTACTTCCTCAACGCGCGCACCACAATCACCACCCTGCTCTCGCTGGGCGCCGTGCCGATCATGAACGAGAACGATTCGGTGGCCACGGCCGAGATCCGCTATGGCGACAACGACCGGCTGAGCGCCCGCGTCGCGACGATGGTCGAGGCCGATTGCCTCGTCCTGCTGTCCGACATCGACGGCCTCTACACCGCGCCGCCGATCAAGAATCCTACAGCCACCCATTTGCCCTTTGTCCCCTCGATCACACCAGAGATCGAGGCGATGGCCGGCGGTGCCGCGAGCTACACATCGAGCGGTGGCATGACGACCAAGATCGAAGCCGGCAAGATCGCAACCCTCGCGGGAACCGCCATGATCATCGCCCGCGGCAACGACGACCATCCGCTTCGGAAGCTGCGCGAAGGTGGGCGGCACACCCTGTTCGCCCCAGCCGAGAGCCGGGCGCAGGCTCGCAAACGGTGGATCATGGGCACGCTGGACGTCGCGGGATCTCTCACCGTTGATGCCGGCGCTGCACGCGCTCTACACGATGGCCGCAGCCTGCTGCCGATCGGCGTGACCCACGTTAGGGGCCAGTTCGAGCGCGGCGACACCGTCGCCATCCTCGATCCCGATGGGCGCGAGATTGCGCGCGGGCTCGTGACGCTCGGTCGCGATGAAGCCGATCTGGTCAAGGGCAAGAACTCGACGCGGGTCGCAGAGATGCTTGGCCTCGAGGGACGATCCGAGCTGGTGCATCGCGACAACATGGTGGTTCTGATGGGCACGGAGGCTGCCAAGGCATGAACGCCATCGACACAGATCTGCGCAGCGAAATGTCAGCCATCGGACAGCGCGCCCGCAAGGCCGCCGCCGTGCTCGCTTACGCTTCGACCAATTCTAAGAACATCGCTCTACTTGCAGCCGCTGACGCAATCGTCGCGCGAACCGCTACAATCCTTGCCGCCAATGCCGAGGACATCCTTGCCGCCAAGGGAAAGGGCATTTCCAATGCCTTCCTCGACCGCCTGACAGTCACCGAGGCGCGGCTCACCGGCGTGGCGCAAGGTCTGCGCGAGATTGCCGCTCTTCCCGATCCGGTCGGTACCACGACCGCTGAGTGGAATCGGCCAAACGGCCTCCACATCTCGCGCGTCCGCACGCCCCTCGGCATAGTCGGCGTGATCTTCGAAAGCCGGCCCAACGTCACCGCCGATGCCGGTGCGCTCACGCTCAAGTCCGGCAACGCCGTGATCCTGCGCGGCGGCTCGGACTCGACCCGCACCAGCCGCGCTATCCACGCGTGCCTGCTCGAAGGACTGGAAGCTGCCGGACTCCCGCTCGATGCCATCCAACTCGTCGGCACCACCGATCGCGCCGCCGTCGGCGAGATGCTGGCAGGCCTCGGCGGCAATATCGACGTCATTGTTCCGCGCGGCGGCAAGACCCTGGTAGCGCGCGTGCAGGACGAGGCGCGCGTACCGGTCTTCGCGCACCTCGAGGGCCTCTGCCACACGTATATCGAGCCGAGCGCCGACCTGAGCATGGCCATCCACGTGACGGTGAACGCCAAGATGCGCCGCACCGGGATCTGCGGCGCGACTGAGACTCTCCTTA
This sequence comes from Devosia sp., assembly GCA_040081185.1. Taxonomy (GTDB): domain Bacteria; phylum Pseudomonadota; class Alphaproteobacteria; order Rhizobiales; family Devosiaceae; genus Devosia_A. The sequence continues at coordinate 28,630 of JBEBHC010000026.1, forward strand.
TGCACAAGGACGCCGTTCCAACGCATCTCAAGCCCGTGGTCGAAGCGTTGATCGAGCGCGGCTGCGAGATCCGTGGCGACGCTACGACTGCAGCGATGATCCCCGGCGCGAAGTTGGCGACCGAGGCGGACTTTCATACCGAGTACGAAGACGCGATCATTTCCGTGAAGGTCGTTGCCGACGTCGGAGAGGCAATCGCCCATATCGGCAAGTATGGAACGCACCACACCGAGGCGATCCTGAGCGAGGATGCAGCGTCGGTAGAACGGTTCTTTACCGAGATCGACAGCGCCATCCTGCTTCACAACGCTTCGACCCAGTTCGCCGACGGCGGTGAGTTCGGTTTCGGCGGTGAGATCGGCATCGCGACCGGCAAGTTTCACGCGCGTGGCCCGGTCGGGCTCGAGCAGCTGTGCAGCTTCAAATATCTGGTCCGCGGCAACGGGCAAACCCGGCCCTGATGGTCGAGGCGCCGTCGCCAGAGGTCACTGCAATGCCGGCCTACGCGCCGGGCATGCGGATCGGTCTGTTCGGCGGCAGCTTCAATCCCGCGCACGAAGGTCACCGGCTGGTGGCGCTGCAATGCCTCAAGCGCCTGCAACTCGACGTTGTCTGGCTGCTGGTATCCCCCGGCAACCCGCTCAAGAATCATACCGAACTCGCCCCCCTGACCGTGCGCGTCGCGCAGACCCGCGCTTTGATGGCCCACCCCGCCATCCACGTCACCGGCTTCGAGGCTGCGCATCGCTTTACCTACAGCTACCAGACCCTGCAGTTCCTAACCGCGGCCGCCCCCGCCACCCGTTTCGTCTGGATCATGGGCGCCGACAACCTCGTCAATTTCGACCGCTGGGAGCGCTGGGAAGAGATCGCGCGGCTGGTGCCGATCGCCGTTTATGCGCGGCCGGGCGACGCGCTCAGGGCACCTATCTCGAAAGCAGCGACAGCCCTTGCCGATTTCCGCATCCCCGAGG
>JBEBHC010000137.1:0-8399 GCA_040081185.1 Devosia sp.
TCGGCGATGCCGTCGACGCGCAGCACGGTGGGCGGAATGAACGTTCCACCGGTTGGGGTCGAGAGCTGGTGGATGATCCGATCCGTGCGCGCTACGAGGTACGCCGCGATCTTGTCGCGCGCTGGCGCGTCGATGATTGGGCCGACATCGGTGGCGGCGTACCAAGGATTGCCGATAACGAGTTCGTCCATCGCTCCGCGCAGCATAGCGATGGTCCGTTCCGCAGCTTCTTTCTGCACGTACAGAACACGCAGGGCCGAGCAGCGCTGGCCGGCGGACTGGAAGGCGGAAGCGAGTGCGTCGCGCACCGCCTGCTCGGTGAGGGCGGTAGTGTCGACGATCATTGCGTTGAGCCCGCCGGTTTCGGCGATCAGCGGCGTCGCCGGATCGAGGTGACGCGCCATCGCCTGTTCAATGCGGCGCGCGGTGGGTAGCGAGCCGGTAAAGGCGACGCCCTTGATTGCGGGGTCACTGGTAAGTAGCGCGCCGACTTCGGGTCCGCCAGGCAGCAGTTGCACCGCGTCGCGCGGGATGCCGGCTTCGTGCATCAGTTGCACGGCACGAAAGGCGACGAGCGGGGTTTGCGGTGCGGGCTTGGCGAGAACCGGATTGCCTACGGCGAGGGCGGCCGCGACCTGCCCGGTGAAGATGGCGAGCGGGAAGTTCCACGGCGAGATGCAGGTGAACGGGCCGCGTGCAGCTGCGGTGATGTGCTCGGCCTGGTCTGCATAGTAGCGCAGGAAGTCGACGGCCTCGCGGACCTCGGAGATCGCATCGGGCCAGTTCTTCCCCGCTTCGCGCGCAAGCAGAGAGAAGAGCTCGGGGCGGTGGGCCTCGTACGCATCGGCAGTGGCGCGCAGGAGGGCCGCGCGTGTGGCGACTGGAGTGGTGGCCCAGGCCGAATTGCGTGATGCAGCGATGGCGGTTGTGACATCGTCGCGGCCGGCTTCGACGACCGTGCCGACCTGATCGCTGTTGTCGGCAGGGTTGACTACCGCGCGCTCGGTGCCAGCACTGAGTGTTCCGGTGATGAGAGCGGTGGCGCGCCAGGGGTTGGTACGAAAGCCCTTCCGGGCGCTATCGGTCGCGCCATAGGCGATGGGGTCCGCGAGATCGAGGCCGGCGGAGTTGCGGCGCTCACCGAAGATGCCGGCTGGCGGTGGAATGGACGGGTTTGCGATCGCCTCGCCGAACGACAGCAGCTTGCCGATGGGGTCTTCTGCGACTGTCTCAGCCGGGATGCCCTCGTCGGCGATCTGGTACACGAACGAGCCATTGGCGCCGTTCTCCAGCAGCCGCCGGACGAGATAGGCCAGCAGGTCCTTGTGCGGGCCGACCGGCGCGTAGATGCGCGTGGTCGTGCCGAACTTCTGGCGCAGTGTTTCATGCAGTTGCTCGCCCATGCCGTGCAGGCGCTGCAACTCCCAAGTGTCGGTCGAGCGGCCGGTTTGTTCCGCGAGATGGAGCACAGCGGTGGCGGTGTGAGCGTTGTGGCTGGCGAATTGCGGGTAGATGCGCTTGGCGGCAAAGAGCCTGCGCGCGGCGGCGATATAGCTCACGTCGGTGGCAGACTTGCGCGTCAGCACGGGGTAGTCGGACAGGCCGAGCACCTGTGCGCGCTTGATCTCGGCATCCCAGTAGGCACCCTTCACCAGCCGCACCATGATGCGGCGGTCGAGTTTTTCGGCGGTGGCGTCGAGCCAGTCGATGAGCGGAAGTACACGGCGGCCATAGGCCTGCACCACCACTCCGAAGCCATTCCAACCAGCCAGGGCGGGGGTGGCGAGAACGGCCTCCATGACGTCGAGCGACAGGTCAAGCCGGTCGGCCTCTTCGGCATCGATGTTGAAGCCCATATTCGCTTTCGCGGCAGCCTGAGCCAGCGTGATCACGGTGGGGACGAGTTCGCGCATGACGCGGTCGCGTTGCGTGATCTCGTAACGGGGGTGGAGCGCGCTGAGCTTAACGGAGATGCCCGGGTTGTCGCGCACGGAGGCGCCGGTGCAGTACGGCGCGAGGCTCGCTATAGCGTTTCGATAGGCCTCGAAATACCGGCGCGCGTCGTCAGCGGTTCGCGCTGCTTCGCCGAGCATGTCGTAAGAGTAGCGGTAGCCTGTGGCTTCCGGCTTGCGCGCATTGCGTACGGCTTCGTCGATTGAGCGCCCGAAGACGAACTGGCTGCCGAGAATGCGCATCGCCTGTGCCACGGCGGCGCGGATCACCGGCTCACCGAGGCGTGCGACCGCGTCCTGCAGTGCACCTCGCGGGCCGACTTCCAGATCGCCGAGTACATCGGCGGTAAGGCTGAGAGCCCAGGAGGAAAAGTTCACGAGCACGTTGGAGGAGGCGCCGATGTGCCGCTCCCAATCTGCCGAGCCGACCTTGTCGTGGATGAGCAGATCGACGGTTTCGCTGTCGGGCACGCGGAGCAGAGCTTCGGCCAGCGACATGAGCGCCACGCCTTCGTCGCTGCCGAGACCGTATTCGGACAGGAAGCTTTCCATCAGCCCGAGCTTGCTGCCCCGACGGACCTCGCGCACCAGTTCGGCAGCGCCCGTCGAGATGGCTTTTCGTTCGACGTCGGAAAGCGCGGTCTGCTCGATCAGCGAGCGGACGAGGGCGCGCTCCTCGGCGTAAAGGCTGGCGCGGAGGGTGGCACGGGCAGACTCTTGTTTCATGAGGCGCTCGAGAGGACGAGTTCGCGGGTGCGGTCGCGGGCGATGTAGCTTTGTATCTGCGAGACGATCTGGTCGGCGTGCTCGGCGGCCAACTGTTCGCACAGCGATGCGTCCCGTGCTTCTACGGCGGCGATGATGGCGTCGTGCTCGCGAACATAGCGGCGGGGCAGGTGGTCGTTGAAGCTGCGGTAGTAGTAGAGCCGGAGTATGCGGCGGCCCTCATCAAGCAGGCGGGTGAACAGGCCCGTGAAATAAGGATTGCCGCCGGCTTCGGCGATTACGACGTGGAAGTCGCGGTTGGTGGCGATCATGCCGGGTACATCGTCTTTCTCGACCGCACGGGCGTAGGCCGACTGATGGTGACGCATCTGCTCGAGATGGCGCGGGGTCCGTCCACCGGCCGCGAGCCGAGTGGTCACTCGATACATTAAGGTCAGCGCTTCGAAATAGACCGGCAGTTGTCCGAAATCGATCGGCGCCACGATGGTGTTGCGGTTGGGAAGCTGCGTGACCAGTCCCTCGGCTGCCAGCCTGACCAGGGCCTCACGAACCGGAGTTCGCGACATGTCGAACCGTTCGGCCAGGGTGACTTCGTCGAGTGGTGCACCCGGCTCGAGCGAAAGATCGACGATCCCTATCTTAAGCGCGTCATAGACGGTCTGAACGCCTGAGCCACGCACTCGCGCGACAGGCAGGTCCGGGGAAAGCTTGTTTTCTCGATCTCTGGCCATCGGAATTTGCCTGAACGCCGCGCTGGGGATTGACGAGACGTTAACTCGCCGCCATTCTGTCGACAAGATGCATGCAGGAAAAGCTGCGTGCTTCTGTGACAGGGAGAAACAACAAACATGCGTAACGTCTTGAAGACCGCGGCGGGCCTCGCGCTCGCCCTCGCATTCGGCGCACCGGCTATGGCGCAGGATACCCTTACCGTCGGCATCATGGTCCCGACCACGGGTTCGGAAGCCACCTATGGCCAGGACATGGCCAATGCCGTGAACCTCGCGATCGGCGAAATCAATGCGGCCGGCGGCGTGCTCGGCAAGCAACTCACCTCGACCGTAGGCGACGACGCCTGCGACGCGCAGGCGGCAGTGAATGCGGCGAGCAAACTCGCGGCGTCCAACGTTGTCGGCGTCGTCGGCGGCTATTGCTCGGGCGCCACCATCCCGACGCTCAAGATCTACGGCGATGCCAAGATCCCGCTGATCATCCCGGCGGCGAACTCGACCAAGCTGATCCCGGAAAATCCGGGCAATGCGTTCATGATCAACTCGACCGGCAACGACCAGGTCGCCAAGGCGATCGAGTATTTCAATGCCAAGGGCGTCAAGTCGATCTCGATCGTCAACCAGGGCGACGCCTACTCGCAGGACCTCGCCGACCTGACCAAGAAGAACTGGGAAGCGGCCGGCAACACGGTCACCAGCTTCGAGACCACCAACAAGGGTGAGCAGGATTACTCGGCCGTCGTGACCTCGATCACGTCGGGCAATCCGGACGCCGTGTTCTGGACTGCTTACTACGCCGATGGCGGCCTGCTGATCCGTCAGCTGCGCGAGCGCGGCTACCAGGGCCTCATCGCGGTGGGCGACGGTTCCAACTCGCCGGAGCTGTTCAAGATCGCCGGTCCGGCCGGTGAAGGCGTGATCGCCTTCTCGAACCCGACCGCCGAGTTCCTGCCGGCAGCCAAGACCTTCGCCGAGAACTACAACAAGCAGTTCAACGCCGCGCCGGGCCCGTACTCGACGCTCAGCTACGACGCGATGAAGCTGCTCGCCTGGGCGATCAACACCGCCGGCACCACTGACTCCGCCAAGGTGATCGAGACGCTGCAGGGCGCCAACTTCACCGACACCATTTCCGGCCCGATCTCGTTCACGCCGGAAAAGACCCTCGCGCGCTCCAACTTCGTGGTGCTCGAAGGCAAGGGCGGCGCCTGGACCCTGGCGCAGTACTAAGCCAACGCTTCAATCGGACCGGCGCACTCGTGCGCCGGTCCTTCCGCCAATTGGCTGAAGGGCAGGGCAGCCGATGACGATTTTCGACATCTTCACCAATCAATTGCTCAACGGCATCGTGCTGGGCTCGTTCTATGCGCTGGTGGCGCTGGGCTACACGATGGTGTTCGGTGTGGTGAAGCTGCTCAACTTCGCGCATGGCGAACTCTATATGGTCGGCGGCTTTGCCGGCTTCCTCGTGCTCTCATTCCTCGCGCCCACGCTGGGTGCGGGCTGGTTCGGCGTTGCCGTCTCGATGGTACTGGCCATGCTCGCCGTGGGGTTCCTCGGCGTCGTGATCGAGCGCGTGGCCTACGCGCCCATGCTGTCGGCGCCGCGCCTATCCATCCTCATTACCGCCCTTGCCGTGTCGCTGGTGCTGCAGAACGCCATGCTGACGCTGACCAAGGGCCAGTACGTGCCGTTCGGCGCCGCCTTCGGCTTCGGTGGCGTGCGCCTCGGCAACCTGTTCATCAGCTTCAACCAGATGATCCTCGTCGGCGTGGCGGGGCTGTTGATGCTCAGCCTCGAGCTCTTCATCTCGCGAACGCAGTATGGCCGCGCGATGCGCGCCGTGTCCGTCGACAAGGACATGAGCCGGCTGATGGGCATCAATGTGAACCGTGTCATCGGCCTGACCTTCTTCATGGGGTCTGCCCTGGCTGCAGCCGCAGGCACCATGGCCGGCGCCTTCTACGGCTCCCTGTGGTACTTCATGGGCTTCCTCATCGGCCTCAAGGCTTTCACTGCAGCCGTGATCGGCGGCATAGGCTCGATACCGGGCGCCATGCTGGGCGGGCTGATCCTCGGCATGCTCGAAAGTTTCGGCACTCAACTTCCGGGTGTCGGCAGCGAATGGAAGGACGTGTTCTCGTTCTCGGTGCTGATCCTGGTGCTGGTGTTCAAGCCGACGGGACTGCTCGGCAAACCTGAGCAGGAGCGCATGTGATGGCGCAGCTGCCGGAAAGACCAAGCGCCTGGGGTGGGCTCGCGACCATCCTCGATACGCCGGCCAAACAGGCTGCGGCGATCGGCGTGATCCTCGTTGCTATGGTCGTGGCGCCGTTCGTGTTCGGCAGTTACGGTACGGTGATCCTCACGAATGCGCTGCTCTATGTGCTGCTGGCGCTCGGGCTCAACATCGTGGTGGGCTATGCCGGCTTGCTCGATCTCGGGTTCGCGGCGTTCTTTGCGGTGGGTGCCTATACGGTCGGCATCACGACGCTGCATTTCGGGCTGAACTTCTGGCTGGCGCTGCCGCTAGCGGTGCTGTTCGCGATCATCGCCGGTATCGTCATCGGCGCACCGACCCTGCGCCTGCGTTCGGACTACCTCGCCATCGTGACGCTGGGCTTCGGCGAGATCGTCCGCATCACGGCGCGCAACCTGCGCGAGACGGGCGGGGCGAGCGGGCTCATCGGCATCGACTCGCCATGGCTCTTCGGCTGGCACATCAGCGGGCCGCGCGACTTCTACTATGTGTTCTGCGTGCTCGCGATCATCGGTGTGATCGTTTCGGTGCGGCTCGCCAATTCGCGCCTCGGCCGTGCCTGGCTCTATGTCCGGCATGACGAGGATGCCGCCGAGGCGATGGGCATCGACCGGGTGCGGGTGAAACTCGCGGCCTATGTCGTAGGCGCCATCTACGGCTCGGTCGGCGGTGCATTCTTTGCGGCCAATCTCGGCGCGATTTCCCCGGAGAGCTTTTCGTTCAAACAGTCTGTGCTGATCCTGATGGCCGTCATCCTCGGCGGCATGGGCAAGATCCCCGGCGTGATCCTCGGCGCCTTTATCGTGATCCTCGCGCCGGAACTGTTGCGTGACGCGGGCGACCTGCGGCTGCTGATATTTGCCGTCGGGCTGCTGCTCATCATGTTGTTCCGGCCGAGCGGTATCTGGCCGTCGCGGAGCAAGCAGCGATGAGCCTGCTCGACCTCAAGGGCGTAAGCCTCAGCTTTGCTGGTTCGCAGGTACTGGAGTCCGTCGACTTCTCGGTGCCGGCGGGACGGATCGTCAGCCTCATCGGCCCGAACGGCGCGGGCAAGACGTCGCTCTTCAACTGCATCACGGGCTTTTACAAGCCGCAGCAGGGCTCCATCCGTTTCGACGGGCGCGAGACGCTGCGGATGAAGCCGCACGAGATTACGGCGACGGGCATCGCGCGGACGTTTCAGAACGTGCGGTTGTTCCGCGAGATGAGTGTGCTCGAGAACGTCATGTCGGGCCAGCATTGCCGGACGAGTGCGGGCATCATCGATGCCATCCTGCACTTGCCGTCGCAGCGGCGGGAAGAGCGACTGATCCGGGAGGTCGCAGAAGAATGCCTGACGTTCGTCGGCCTCACCGAGGGCTGGGAGCGCGAGGCGACGACGTTGCCTTACGGCCTGCAGCGGCGTGTCGAAATCGCGCGGGCGTTGGCGACGAAACCGCGGCTGCTGTTGCTCGATGAGCCCGCGGCAGGTTTGACCACCGGCGAGAAAGAGGAGCTGATCGGGCTTGTCCGCCGCATTCGTACCGAGCGCGATGTGTGCGTGCTGTTGATCGAGCACGATACGGGCCTGGTGATGGAAATTTCCGAGCGGATCAGCGTGCTCGACCATGGCGTGATGATCGCCGAAGGAACACCCAAGGAGATCCAGTCGAACCCGAAGGTGATCGAAGCCTATCTCGGCGTCGAGGACGGGGAGAACGCCCTTGGCCTCTGACGAGATCATCCTCAAGCTCGAAGGCTTGGCCAGCGCCTATGGCAAGATCGATGCGATCAAGGGCATCGACCTCGAGGTGAAGCGCGGCACGATCGTGGCGCTGCTCGGCGCGAACGGTGCAGGCAAGACCACGACGCTCAAGACCATTTCCGGCCTTGTGCGCGCCAAGGCGGGCAGGGTGATGTTCGAGGATCGCGACATCACTACCGCGGGTGCCCATGACATCGCGCGGCTGGGGGTGGTGCATGTCCCTGAAGGCCGCCACGTGCTGCGCGGGCTAAGTGTGCGCGAGAACCTCGAACTCGGCGCGTTCACTGTGAGGGATCCGAACGTACGCAAGGATCGGCTCGATCAGGTGTTCGCCCAGTTCCCGATTTTGAAGACGCGAGCCAATTCCGACGGCTCGCTGCTGTCGGGTGGCGAGCAGCAGATGCTGGCGATCGGCCGGGCGCTGATGCACGGGCCCAAGATCATGCTGCTAGACGAGCCCTCGATGGGCCTTGCACCCAAGCTGGTGCTCGAAACGATGCTGATCGTAAAGCGGCTGAATGCGGCCGGCACCACGATCTTGCTGGTCGAACAAAACGCGCGGCTGGCTCTCAAGCTCGCCCATTACGGCTATGTCCTCGAGAGCGGCGAAATCCGGCTCAAGGGCGAAGCATCCAAACTCAGTGCCGATCCGTCGATCGTTCAGGCGTATCTGGGCACGTGATCCACCTCCCCCGCAAACAGGACTGACGAACATGGCTTCCATTTTTCACGGCGTGATCCCCGCCCTTATGACCGAAATGCACCAGGACGGTGCCATCGACCACGAAGCGACGTCGCGACACATCGAGAGCTGTCTAGCAGCAGGCGTCGATGCGTTTGTCATGCTCGGTACGCTGGGCGAGAACGCATCGCTCAGCGTCGACGAGAAGGAAGCGGTCGTGCGCAACGCAGTGCAGACCGTCAACGGCCGTGCGCCGATCATCGCGGGCGTTGCGGAATACACCACCGATCTTGCCATCGCTTCG
>JBEBHC010000027.1:0-29477 GCA_040081185.1 Devosia sp.
AGCGGCACCTGAGGCCGCTTGCGCCGGTTTTACTAGGCGGCCGGTGCTATGTTCTGGTTCATGCGGAACAGGTTCTTCGGGTCGTATTTCGCTTTGACCTCACGCAGGCGCGCCAGCGTCTTTGGCGGATAGGCCGCGGCGAGGCGTTCTGCACCATCGAGGGCCAGAAAGTTCACATACGCGCCCTTCTCGTCCTGCTCGAGCCGCTTGCCGAACTCGCCGACCCACGCTTCCTGCTTCAGCCTGTCCTCGGGTGTCGTATAGAATGCCGCTATATTAGTAAGAATCGGCGCGCTGCGATGCGCATAGGCGGTCGCATCACTCGGCACAAGCGACACGGCGCCGCCGAGTACGCGCAGCTGCACGACCTTGAAAACCGCATCCGACGCCGCGAGTTCGTCGAGGATCATCTTGGCTTCAGCTGGGCCGACACGGTCGATGAACATGGTATGGGAACTTGCCGTCGGATGGTAGTCGTCATCCTCGGGCGGATACATCAGCTCGGCATAACTGCCGGACTTGATCATGTCGGCATGCGGCTTGGCGAGCGCGCGGAACGGCGCCAGCGTCTTCTCGGCATCGCCCGGCGAACCCGCAAAAGCCAGCATGCCGAAGATCACCATCTTGCCGTGCACTTCTTCCGGCACGAACGGCATCGGCGGGCACGGCATGACATTGCAGATCGTCGAAAGCGCCTCCGGAGCGGCATGCGCGGCCGCGATGAACCCCGAAACGGTTTCCGCCGTCGCCGACAGGATCAGCATGCCTCCGGTGAATTCCGGGAGGGGATTGAGGTTGTACTGCAACCGCGTCACCACCCCGAAATTGCCGCCGCCGCCACGCAACGCCCAGAACAGGTCTGGCTCGTGCGTTGCATCGACCATCAGCAGACGCCCATCGGCGGTGACGATCTCGGCGGCCAGCAGCGCGTCGATGGTGAGCCCGTATTTCCGGGCCATGTAGCCCACGCCACCGCCCAGCGTGATGCCGCCTATACCGACCGTACCGGCATCGCCGAAACCGACAACCATGCCGTGCTTCTCCGCGGCCTTGGTCACGTCGATCGCCATGGCCCCGGTCTCGGCCCACAACGTTCCCGCATTTACATCCACACTGATCGCGTGCATGTCGCGCAAATCGAGCACCAGCCCGCCATCAGTCGTCGAATGCCCGGCATTGGAGTGCCCGCCACTGCGGACAACGAATTCGACACCCCCCTCGCGGGCCGCGTTCACAACCGCTTGAACATCCACCGCCGATTTCACTTTGACGATGGCACCCGGATGCTTGTCGAAGCCCCCATAGGTGACGGTCCGAGCCTTGTCGTAATCGGCATCGTCCGGTCCCACGATCCGGCCGGAAAAGCCGGTCATGAGGGCGGAAAGTGCGGTGTCGAGGGCTGCCATGACTGTCTCCATCAAGGGCATTCACCTGCATGACGATTGACCCTGACAGGAATCGACAGGGGTGCGCTGGGATTTTGTTCAAGGCGCTGCGCTGCGGATCGGGTCACAATATCTTCAGCTTTGGCCTGCAGAGGGAAGGCTTCCCCTCCGAGATTCGTTTCCGCCCATGCGCCGACTGCTGCTTCTGATCGTTTTCCTCGCCATTCCCACCGCCGCCCAGGCGCAGGACCTGTGGGCCATGTTCAACCTGCCTCAGGCCATGGACGCCAATGTAAAGGTGCTGGGCCGCGATGTGGCCTTCGCCGATGGCGGATTGAAGCTCGACATCTACGGCCCGGAAAATCCCACCGGCCCGTCGCCCGTGGTGATGTTCATCTATGGTGGTGCGTGGGAGCGCGGCAACAAGGAGGGTTATGAGTTCGCCGGGCGTGCCTTCGCCGCCAACGGCTATGTCGCGGTGGTGCCGAACTACCGTCTCTACCCCGATGTGCGCTACCCCGACTTTCTCGAGGACAATGCCGCTGCGGTGAAGTGGATCGAGGACAACATCGCCTCCTATGGCGGCGACACCTCGCGCTTCTTCCTCTCGGGGCATTCCGCCGGCGCCTACAACGCCGTCATGCTGGGGTTGGAGAAGTCGTTCCTCCGCGACTACGGCGTCACCATGCCGATCCGCGCCATCGCTGCGATCTCGGGACCCTACGATTTTTATCCGTTCGAATACGATCAGGTGCGCAACACCTTCGACAACACCGACAACCCCGAAGGCACTCAGCCGGTGAATCTCGTGACACCGGGCCTGCCCCCGATCTTTCTGGCCAGCGGCACGTCGGACCCGATCGTGCGCATGCAGAACACAAAAACGTTGGCCCAGAAACTGCTCGCCTCGGGCGACTGGGTGACCGAAAAATATTACGACGGTTTCGGCCACCTAGAGCCGGTCTTCGCCCTTGGACAGATGTGGCGCTGGCGCATGCCGGTCCTCGCCGACGTGGTGGCCTTCTTCGCCCAGTTCGGCGCCTTCCCGTCGGGGACACCGCGCCCGGCCATCACGCCCGAAGCGCCCGAGGAACAGGACAGCATCGAGGACATCCTCACGCGCGTCGATACGATGCTTGAGCCGATCCAGACTCGCACCGGCCCACCCGACTGACGCCGCCTGCGCGTTGACGGCGGCAGCGCGGTGGGCCTAGGCTCCCGCTCACTCCCGCCCACAACCCCAAGCTCAGCCATGCAATACACTCGCCTCGGCAAGACCGGCCTCGAAGTCTCGCGCATTTGCCTGGGCTGCATGTCATTCGGCGATCCGTCACTCGGCGATCGCCTGTGGGCGCTGGGCGAAGCCGATGCTCGTCCGGTGTTTCGCGCCGCCTGGGATGCCGGGATCAATTTCTACGACACCGCCAATGTCTATTCGAAGGGCACCAGCGAAGAGATCACTGGCAAGCTGCTGAAGGAACTGGGACCGCGCGACACCTATGTTCTCGCAACCAAGGTTCACGGCCAGATGCGCGAGGGCCCCAACGGGCGCGGGCTCAGCCGCAAGGCGATCCTGAGCGAGATCGACAACTCGCTGCGCCGCCTCGGCACCGACTTCGTCGACCTCTACCAGATTCACCGCTTCGATCCGGTCACGCCGATCGAGGAAACGCTCGAAGCGCTTCACGATGTCGTACGTGCCGGCAAGGCGCGTTACATTGGCGCCTCGTCGATGCACGCCTGGCAGTTCATGAAGATGCTCGATACGCAGAAGCACCACGGCTGGGCGCGGTTCGTCTCGATGCAGAACCACGTCAACCTGCTCTACCGCGAAGAAGAGCGCGAAATGCTGCCGCTCTGCGCGGACCAGGGCATCGGCGTGATACCGTGGTCACCGCTGGCGCGCGGCCGAGTGGCGCGGCCATGGGGCACCGACACCAAGCGGCTCAATACCGACCCCTTCGGCAAGACACTCTACGTGCAGGACGAGGACGAGGACCACCGCATCGTCGATGCCGTCGAGACCATCGCCAAGGCACGAAGCGTGAGCATGGCCGAAGTCGGTCTCGCCTGGCTGCTGAGCAAGCCAATGGTCACGGCGCCCATCTTCGGCGTCACCAAGCTGGAACAGCTCAGGGCCGGCATCGGTGCGCCCGAGCTGAAACTGACACCGGAGGAGATTACAGCGCTCCAGGCACCCTATGGCGTGCGTCGCGTAGCCGGTTTCCAGTAGCTGCAAACGGCGTTCCCCGGACCCGGGACTTCCGCTAGGATCGTCGCCGGAACACTCGCGTGGGGACGATGCGAAACGCCACCATCCGCCTTCTGCTGACCGCGGCGCTGATCAGCGCCAGCCCAGGTTTCGCCGAGCCGCAGGTGATCGGCCTCGGCGATGAATCGGCTGCCGTTCCGTCCACCCCAGAAGAGTGGGTCACCGCCTGCGGTGCCCTCGCCGGCTCTACCTACGATGCCGGGAGACAAGGCATGGGCGTGCTCGACGACAAGGACCTGTTCCTCGGTGCCGCGCAGAGCACCTGCGAAGAGGCCGTGCGCCAATCGCCCGATTCCGCTGAAGCCGCAACCTGGCTGGGCCGCGTCTATCGCCTGATCGGGCGCGCCGGAGAGGCGGTACCTCTCCTTCAGCAAGGCGCCGATGCAGGCTCACCCTTTGCGATGATGCTGCTGTCCGAACTGCTCATCGATCCCTACCGCTACGACGTCGACTCGAGCAGCGATTACGAAGGCGGCATCGCGATGCGTGAGCAGGCCGCAGCGACCGGCTTTGCACCGGCGCAGGTGATGCTGGCGCATGCCTACGAATATTCCGAGCAGATCGAGGAGAACCGCGGCGAGGCCTTCCGCCTTTACGCGCTCGCCGCCGACCAGAAACACCCCTATGCGCTGTTCAAGCTCGGCGTCGATGCTCATAGCGGCATAACCCGCGAGCAGAACTTCGCCGAAGCTATGAACTGGTATCAGGCGGCTGCGGATCGCAACTCCGCCGACGGCATGAACGGCATCGCCCAACTCTACGAATTCGGCCAGGGCACGGCGCAGGACTACGCCCGCGCCGCCGAGTATCACCGCAAGGCCGCCGACCGCGGCAATGCCGCATCGCAGGCTGAACTCGGCTACTTCTACGAGCGCGGCCTGGGCGTCGAGACCGATCCGGTGCAGGCCGTAGGCTGGTACGAAAAAGCAGCGGGCCAGGGCAATGCGTATGCGCAAGGCTCGCTGGCGCTGCAATATCTCTTCGGACCAGGTGTCCCCGTCGACGTCGACAAGGGCTTAGCCCTCGCGCAGTCCTCGGCCATGCTCGGCTCGTCCTTCGGCGCCTCTATCCTCGGCATCCTCTATGCCGAAGGCATGGGCACCGACCGCGACCTCAACACTGCGCTCTACTACTATCGCGACGCCGCAGATAACGGCGACACTTACTCGCAGGGGCGCATCCCGGTGATAGAGGCCGAACTTGCCTGCGCCCAGCAGGCAGGGTCGCCATGGGAAACGGGCCTGTCGCAAGACGGTCGCGAGCTGGAAGCCATCGACGCGGAGACCGCGATCGCCGCCTGCGAAAACGCCCTGACGCAGAACCCGGAATCGATCGGCGACAAAGCCTGGCTCGCCCGCGCCTATCTCGCCGCCGGTGATGAGTCCAGATCGGCGCCGCTGATGCAGCAAGCCGCAAGCGCCGGCAACGTCCTCGCCGTCAGCATGGCGGCCGACCTGGCCTTCGAGCGCAGCACCGATCCGACGATCCTTGCCAACGCCTTTGCGGCCCTTGACGTCCCAGCGAACGAGAAGGACTTCATGCCGGCGCTCTACAGCCTGGCGCGCGCCTATGAATTTGGTTTGGGCACCGAGCCCGACATGAGCAAGGCCATCGCGCTCTATCGCCGCGCCGCCGAGTTTGCCTATCCGTCGGCGGCAAGCCGACTCGCCGAACTTGGCTCCAATGAGGGTGAAGCGATTGCGACCGCAGCGAATGGCTTCGGCCGTGAACTGGCGGCGCCGTTCTAATCGGGCCTATTCGGCCTTGTCTGCGGAAGCCGAGTTGAGCTCGGTGTATTTCTCGACGCCGATCGAGTTGAGCAGCTGCAACTGCGTCTCGAGGAAGTCGATATGGCCTTCCTCGTCGGTGAGCAGTTCCTCGAACAGGTTCTTGCTCACGTAATCGCCGATCTGCTCGCACAACTCGCGCGACGACTTGTAGGCCTTGCGCGCGTCGTACTCACCAGCGAGATCGGCCTCGAGCACTTCCTTGATCGACTGACCGATGCGCAAGGGCGCCACACGCTGCAGATTGGGATGGCCTTCGAGGAAGATGATGCGCTCGATCAGCTTGTCGGCGTGATGCATCTCTTCGATGGACTCGGCGCGCTCCTTGGCGGCGAGCTTGCCGACGCCCCAGTCGCTGAGCAGCCGAAAATGCACCCAGTACTGATTGACGGCACCGAGCTCGAGGAACAACGCCTCGTTAAGCCGCTCGATGACCTGTGCTTCGCCTTTCATGGGGGGATGCTCCTCGCTTGCGCCGGTCCGGAGCCGTGGCCGTGGCTGCAGTCGCCTCGGACGCGGTCTCCGCGATTTCGAGGTGATACGCGTGTGTGACCCGGGTAATCAAGTCCACAACGTTGGGGACGCAACCCGAACATTTGCAGCGTTTCTCGAGCTCGCGGTACACCTTGGCCGGGACGATGATCGCCCACGGATCCTCGCGCAAAAACGCGCGGATAACCTGCTCGATTTCGCGGTCGGTGATGACGTTGCACTGACAAATGAGCATGGGCTGCGGCGATACTACGCGGGGCGAAACTGGCCGGAACATCGGAGTCGCAAACCTGAATGTCAATGTCAGTAAATGCCGCGTGGTGAACCTCCCGGCGCACGCCGCCCTGTGCGATAAGGCGGCGGAGACAGGGACCTTCCGGGTTTGAGCTTGGACGACGGCATGACGACGGGGCGAAAGGGCCTCTTTTCGTGGCAGACGCTCCGCCTGCTTGCGCTCCTGTTCCTTGCGCTCAGGTTTGTGACCATGACGGTCACCAACCCCTTCATGGACGAAGCCTACTACTGGATGTGGGGCCAGCACCCCGCCCTCTCCTATATCGACCACCCGCCGCTGGTCGCCTGGGTGAATGCAGCGAGCGCCGCGATCTTCGGCTGGAGCAAATTGGCGCTGCGTTTGCCGGTGCTGCTCACCATGCTCGCCGACCTCTGGATACTGTTCCTGTTCGCGCGCCGCCTCGGTGGAGCGCAATGGCGCGAAATCTTCTGGCTCAGCGCTTTGCTCTCTGCTGCAACGCCCGCCTTCATCCTCCTCGGCTACATGGCCCTGCCCGATCACCTGCTGATCCCGGCCTTGCTGGCCGCGCTCTACTGCTTTCACGGCGTACTGCTTGCGCACGAGGCTGGGCGCCAGGCGCGGCGCCTGCTCTATCTTGG
Source organism: Devosia sp. (assembly GCA_040081185.1). Lineage (GTDB taxonomy): Bacteria > Pseudomonadota > Alphaproteobacteria > Rhizobiales > Devosiaceae > Devosia_A. The sequence goes on from JBEBHC010000027.1 coordinate 6,831, forward strand.
CGCCATCGCGCTCGGGCTGGCGCTGTTAAGCAAGTTCACCGCCGCATTGTTCGGGCTGGGACTGCTGCTGTATCTCGTCTTCTCACCGCGCCATCGCGGGCTCCTGCGTGATGTCCACGTGTGGCTCGCCATTGGGCTCGTCGCCTTCATGCAGACGCCGGTGATCATCTGGAACCTGCAGCACGAACTGGTGGGCTTCGGCTATGTCATGGGTGGCCGCTCAGGCTTTGCGCGTCCCAACGCGCGCGGATTGCTCGGCTACCTTCTCGGCGTACTGCTCATGCTGTCGCCTTTCCTCATCGTGGCAACGACGCGCTTCCTCGCGACGCGAGGCATCGCAGGGGAAGGCATCGCGCGCACAATCGCCTGGACGTCGTTCGGAGCGTTCCTCGCCGCATCCCTGTTCACCAATATCCTGATCCACTGGAACGCCATTATGTACATCGCAGCGCTGCCCTTCATCGGCGCCTACCTACGCTCGCGTCTTGCGCTCGTCGGCCACTTGACGTTCGGGCTGGCACTGCTGCTCCTCGTCAATGTCAACTACGGCATCTTCCCCGTGCTGAGCCAGATGGAGGGCGTGTCCGACCCGACATCGGGATGGTCGCACGGTTGGGTAGAGGTGGCCGCGCGGGTCACGGCCGCTGCGGCAGATCATCCGGGCGCCTTCATCGCCGGCACCAGCTACGAGAATGCCAGCCAGCTCGCCTTCGCCCTCGGCAACCCCGACGTCACGAGCCTCGCCGGCCGCCACGATGCCTACGACGATTTCTTCGACGCCGCAGGTCATGCCGGGCATGACGCGTTGGTAATCTCCGACGAGGCCCGCCATATCAACGGCGTTCGCGACCGCTTCGCGACCCTCACGCTGCTTGAAACCATCCCCATCGAGCGGCTGGGCCGTGTGGTGGCTCACCGTGAGCTCTACCTCGGCACCGGCTTCATCCCCTGACTTGCCCGGCCGGGGCCGGCTGCTATGCTTTGGCCGACAGGAGCCTGCCTTGACCAGATACTGGCCCGCCATCGCAATCCTACTCGCCGGTACCGCCCCGGTCTGGGCAACCCCCAACTTCGACGAATGCGCCGCCAATGCCGCTTCGCGCTATGAGGTCGGCTACGAGAACCTCGCGCGAGAAGGCTTCGACGGCGACTCCTATCTTGCTACCGATCCCTGCATGGCCGCGCTCGCCGAAGATCCTGGCAACGCGCAGCTCAGAACCTGGCTCGGCGCCGCCTACTACGAGAGCGGCGACTACGAGAATGCCATCCCCCTGCTTGAGGACGCCGTGTTCAAGGGCAATCCGCGCGCCATGCAGGTGCTCGGCAACGCCCTCGTGCTCGGCAAAGGCATCGCTGGCGACGCGGCGCGCGGCACGAGCCTGCTCAAGACCGCGGCCGAAGCCGGCTACGCGCCAGCCATGCTCGGGCTCGGCTATTCCTACGAGTTCGGCGACGGCATCGCGGCCGACCCGGCGCAGGCCTATCAATGGTACCACGCCGCCGCAGAGCGCGGAATGCGCAGCGCCAGCCTGCGTGTCGGCAACATGCTCGCCGCTGGCCGCGGCGTTCAGCAAAGCGATGCCGAAGCGATGGCCTGGTGGCTCAACGCCGCCGAAGCGGGCCTCGCCCCCGCGCAATATCTCGCGGCTCAGTTCTACTATTCAGGCCGTGGCGTCGTGGTGGACTATGCCCGCGCCGCCGACCTGTTTCTCAAGGCCTCGGAACAGGGGCACCGCGACGCATCGGTAGCATACGCCTACATGCTCGCGCAGGGACTGGGTACGGCCCCGGATGCTGCTTCCGCTGTCCCCCAGTTCGAGGAAGCGGCGCAAAAAAAGAGCGCACTCGCCGCCTTCGATCTCGCCACCATGCTCGAAGACGGCACCGGCACCGACCGCGATCTCGTGCGCGCGCACGACCTCTACCTCGAAGCCGCGATGGGCGGCGAAATGCGCGCAGCCAACAACCTCGCCCTCATGTATCTCAACGGCGCAGGGGGCCCCATCGACAATGGCGAGGCCTTCCGCTGGTTGACCACCGCCGCCAACGCCGGCAACGCTGCCGCGATGAACAATCTCGGCCGCGTCTATGAACTCGGGCTTGGGACCAGCGCCGATCCGGCTCAAGCCCGGCAATGGTATGGAGCAGCAGCCGCGGCAGGCTATCCGCTAGCTGCAGGCAACCTGGCGCATATCGGCGGCTAGGCCGCGGGCGGATGCCTGTCGCGTTCGCGCCGGCTGGCAATCACCGCCACCGAAGCGGCGACGCGGTGTGCCGACGAGAAGAACTCGCGATGCACGATGAACAGCGTCGTCACCACCGTGACGCCAATCGCCAGCCAGTCCGAGGCGAACCAGGCAACGGCGGGCACCGCGAAATAGTAGGCGCGGATGCCGCTGTTGAAATTCTTCGCCGCGAGGATGTTTAGGCTGGTGATCGCATCGATCTCGTCATCGGTCGCCGGCACCGTGTGATCGATGGCACCCACCATGATGCAGAAATGGTTGAACTGGCGCAGCGACAGCGTGAAGGCGAAAAAACTCGACACGAAAATCGCCAGCAGCACCAGCAGATGCGTCTGCAGGTCCTGCGACGTACGGTCGAGCCCCAGCCCGAAGGTCGAGAGCGAATCCATCAGCGCTGGGACCTGCCCGAAGGCGGCAAAGATCGCGAGAATGAGCAGCACCGAGGTCGAGGCGAGAAAGCTCACCGACTGCATCAGATTGCCCGACAGGATCGCATCGAGCGGCGACTCACGCGTCGTCACATTGGCCACCCAGCGGCGCCGCTGCATGCCCATGATGGCCGAGAGCGACGGCCGTTGCCGCTCGGCAAATGGCACCAGCAGGTTGTAGGCGAGCCAGCACAGGATCGGCAGTACCGATGCGAACAGCGTCATGAGGCCCCCTTTGCGCGCCAGACCGCCTCTTTGTAGCCCGCCGGGCTGGAAAATCGAGGTCCGCCGCCACCTCTCCACCGGCCATCGCCGGAGCCGGTCCGCCGTCAAGAATCCGTCATGGGAGATGGCTTTTGGGCTTGAGGTCGGGCGGATGACCGCCTATATAGCCGCTGCGCACGCGGGGTTATGACCCGCTTCAAGCGGCGCAAATTGCACCAGATGCAAGTATTGGCGCGGGGTGGAGCAGCCCGGTAGCTCGTCAGGCTCATAACCTGAAGGTCACAGGTTCAAATCCTGTCCCCGCAACCAATACACTCACAAAATCACGACGTGATGACGACGGTTCGATACCGCGAGTGGCAACGCTCGATCGGCAACTTAATTCTTGTTGGTCACACGCAACTAGTCCTCGGTCTGGCTGATCTGGGCGTCGACGGCGCTGTCTCCCAGCAGGGTGCGGTATGCGCTCACGACCGTTGGCAGATCGAGAGGCCGACTGCCGCCCAGATAGTGGCTGCGGCCACTGACATGCGAGCCGGTCCAGGTAATGTCGATCAGGCGGAAGTCATCGCTTGCGGGGATTGTGCCCAGCTCGACGCGGCCATTGCCGGGCACGACACAATGTTCCGTAAACAGATTGAGCCCCTGCGCGGTCACCGCGACCGATAGCGGCACAGCAAGGGAGGTGTCGTTCACGACGACGACGCGCTGCAGCCCCTGTTCCGGCTCGCTGAGCATGACGAGAACATCTGCCTGTCCTCGCATTGCTGCATGGAAAGCGAGTTTGCGCTTGCCGTAATAGTCGACCACCGCATCCGAAATTTGTGGCCAGCCGTCGCGGATGTTCCACCACAGGATGCCGGAGCGCCGCCCCTTCTCGATGCGGAATATCTCGATGAAGAACTTGAGCGCCTCGGCCTGCGATATCTGCGAGGCGAGGATATACTCATCGAGCGTTGTCGGCACCGTTCCGAACAGCACTTCGATCTGTGTCGCCATCAGTGCAATGCGGTAGTTGTGACGCGTGCTCTCCGGCTGCGCGCGGATGCAGTGGGTCAGCCAGTCCTCACTGCCCTGCCATGGCCAGAGCTGCTCGGGGCGCATCATGCGTTCGAGGCTGCCTCGCGACGGGCACCCGTGATAGCCGATCTCACTGGCGAACAGGGCCCGGTGGCCGGTGTAGAACGGGCCCTTGAAGTCATCGCGCGGGCCCCAGAGGTGATCCTCCGGGCAGGCCAGCAGGTCGCCGCGCTTCCACACCTCCGGCCCATAATAGGGCGAACTCGGCAGATAGGCGCGGTATGGATCGAGCCGGCGGCATTCATCGCGCAGCACCTGCCGCGAGATGAGGTCGTCTTCATTGGGATCGACATTCGTGCTGGCGAAACCATAGGTCTGGTCGATTTCGTTGTTGCCCGCCCAGAGCACCAGCGAGGGGTGGTTGCGTAGCATCGGCACAAGCGTCTCGGCTTCATGCCGGATGATTTCATGGAACTCCGGGGTCTGCGGATAGAGCGCGCAGGCAAGGGCAAAGTCCTGCCAGATCATGATGCCGTATTCGTCGCAGAGGTCGAAGAAGGCCCGATCTTCGTAAACGTTGCCACCCCAGCAGCGAAGCATGTTGCAGTTGAGGTCGACTGCAAGCCCGAATGTCTGGTTGAGCCGCGACGCATCGCGGCTGTGCAGCGCGTCGAGCGGAACCCAGTTCGAACCTTTGACGAAGATGTCGACGCCATTGACGTCAAAACCGAAGTCGCCGCTCCCGTCTGCTTCGATGATCTCCGAGTTTCGCAGCTCCACGGTCCGGAAGCCGAAGCGTCCCGACCACTCTGCAACCGTATTGCCTCGCGCGTCGAGGGCCGACAGCCCCACATCGTAAAGCTTGGCCTCACCATAGCCGCGCGGCCACCAGAGATCGATATTCTCGACCGTCGCGCGAAATTCGCCGTGGGCGCCGAGCGACCTGAAGACCTGGCGCTGGACGAGCAGGTCCGTGTCGGGGTCGGTCACGGTAAGGACCACCTCGAACGGTTCCGGCACGGTCGGCGAAAGCAACGTCCAGCGCACGAGGAGCTGCGCTCGTCTGGCTTCGTGATCGACCGAAAGCGTTGCGAGATAGACGTTGTCGAAGCGCACTGGCTCCCGTACCTCGATCCGGATGTCGCGCCAGATTCCGCCGAGCAGCGCCCTGGGCATGATGTCCCAGCCATAGGCATGCGGGGGCTTGCGAACGCCCAGCGATTCCCAGTTGTTCTCCATCGCCCACGTTCCTGCGTCGACAGAGCGCCCATGCGCCCACAGCACCGCAGAGTCGATGGCGATGATGATGTCGTTGCGTCCTGACCGGAGCGCCGACCCAACTGGCAGAGTATGAGGGACAAGCATGTTGGCCGTCGCCGCGACGCGCGAGCCGTTGACCCAGATGGTCGCGAACGTGTCGACACCCTCGATAACGAGCACCGCGTCGCTCGCATCAAAATCGTCGGGGAGCTCAAATGACCGGCTGTACCAGAACTGATGCCGCTCGAAGTCGCGCAAGCCATAGATGCTGTCGCCAAAGGCCAGGTCGGTCGGGAGATATCCGGTCCGTCCCAGGTCGAGTTCGATATTGCCGGGCACCTGCGCAGCAATTTCGGTGAACCCCGCCGGGATGGCCGGAGCATCGACCGAAGCGGCAGCCTTTGTCTGCGGGCCAAAGAACAGGCGCCACTCGCCGGACAGTGGGATGGTATTGCTCAAGACAGGTGCTCCAGAACATCCCAGCACGCGCCGAGCGTGTGGTAATCGGCTTTGCCGGGTGGCGACTTGAGGTCGTCGATCTTTGCACCGTCGCGGGTGACCACGCGGTACCAGGCGCCGTAGCGATGATCGACGAGATGGCGCCAGGCGAAGGACCAGAGGGTGTCGTAGTCCACGCGATATTGCTGATCGCCTGTCCGGCGGAACAGGCGCCAGGCCGCGGCAAAGCCCTCGCTCATGACCCAATGATACTTTTCACCCGAGGCTATCGCGCCGTCCGGTGCGACGCCGTAAACCACACCGCCATACTCGGGGTCGAAGCCGATACGCTTGCCGTTGCCGTAGAGCGCGATGGCGGTGGACACGTACCAAGGCTTGGCCCGGCGCTGCTCCAGTGCGAGCAGCAGGCGTGACCATTCGAACTGGTGCCCGGGTTGGTATCCCCACGGCTTGAACAGGTCGTTGGGCCGGTCACGGTTGTAGCCGAAGTCCGGCCGCCAAGTGGTGGTGTAATGTTCCCACACCATCCCACCGGCATCGCCTGCAAGTCGGCGGCAGAAGGTCTCCGCTACGCGCTCCGCACGCTCGAGGAATCGTAGGTCTCCGGTCGCGTCGTAGGCACCGAGCGCGGCCTCGACCAGGTGCATGTTGGCATTCTGCCCGCGATAAGGTGAGCCCTGCGTCAGCGAAGCATCGAGTTCGTCTCGGTAGGCGCCATAGCCTTCTTCCCAGAAATGCCGCTCCAACACTGACCACACGCCATCGAGCGCGGCCCGCGCCTCACCGATCCCGGCGCTTAGCGCGGTGGCGGCGGACAGCACGACGAAGGCTTGTCCGTACGCCATGATTGACCCATCGCGCACGGCGCCGTCGTCCAGTTCCCAGGCATAGGCGCCATTGGGCTGACGATGCGCCCTCTCGAGAAATTCGAAACCGTGGCGCGCTCTGGTCAGAAACTCTTTCTTACCCGGATAGCGCTTGGCCGCGCGCGCGTAGTTGATGACAAATCGCGCCGAAGAGACGAGGTGCCGCGTATGCCTGTCGTAGATGGTGCCGTCATCCCTGAAGCAATGAAAGAAGCCGCCGGCGGGATCGCGGGCACCGTCGTAGAAGGCGAGAGTCTCGACAACATGGCGTTCGAGGAATGCCGCATCGGCGAAGTCGGCGGGCGGTTCGCGCATTGCTAGCGACGAGCCCCGTCATGCGCAGGCGGCGAGCGCTTTACACGCGTAAAATCTGCTGGCGTCCGACCCGGCTTCGCGTCAAACTTCAGGCGTCCGCGCGAGTGAGAACAATGACTGACGCAAGCGTCAAGACCATGGAGGAATTCGCCCGGCTCGTAGGGCTCTCCCGACCGACCGTGTCGCGGTTCTTCGCCGATCCTTCTGCCGTTCGCCCACGGACCCGGCAGACGATCGAGGCCGGTCTCGCCAGGTTCAATTACAGCCCGAACTTTTTTGCTTCGAGCCTGACGCGTGGCCACGCCAAGGCGATCGGCATCGTGGTGCCGTCGATTGTCGACGCGTTCTACGCCGAACTCGTGAGCGCCATCGAGCTTCGGGCTGAAGCGCGCGGCTACCTCACCGTGCTGCAATGCTCGCACAACGATCCGCAGGTCGAGCGGCGCGCCATATCGCGGCTGGTGGCGATGGATGTTTCGGCGATTGCCCTCGCCCCGCTTGGCTTCACCTCGGACGTCGAAACCATCGAGCGCACGAAGGAACGCGTTCCCATGCTGTTCATGGATTCGCGGCTCAACACGGGCACGCCCTACGTGGGGACCAACAACCGGCAGAGCGTTGCCATCATGGTGGACTACCTGTGCCGCACCGGTGCCCCCCCAGCCCTTTTCACCATGCCGGAAGTGAACGCCAACGTGGTTGAGCGGCGTGAAGCGTACCGCCTGCGAATGCTCGAACTCGGCTACGAGCCGCGCGTTCTCAACCCGGAGCCCGAACCGATCGGCGACGACTACGAACGCTACGGCTACCAATGCTTCCTCCGGCTCGCGCCCGAAAAGATGGTCGGCGTGAAATCGATCATCTGCCCCAATGATCGCGTCGCGTTCGGACTGCTCGCGGCGGCCCGGCGACTCGGTCTCAAGGTCGGCAGCGGGCCGGACGACAACCTTCGTGTCGGCTCTCATGACGGCCAACCCTTCGGTGAGTTTGCCTGGCCATCGCTGACCACGGCAGCACAGAATACTTCCGCCATTGCTGATCTCGTCGCGCGCACGCTCACCGGCCTGACGACCGGAGAAACGCTGCCCGCAAAGGACGTGTTGTTCGATGCAACGATCATCTTCCGCAACTCAGCCTGAGGCGACTTTGGAAGGTATGGGCGACCCCTGCTGGGGCCGCCCTGATCGTTGCTACTTCTGCAGCACTTCGGTGACGAACTGCTCGACGTAGATCTTCTTGTAAACGCCCGGCAGCCACGGATGCGCATTGTTCGTGCGATCCTCTTCCGGGATCAGTGCGTTCTCGCCGCTCACATCGGTACGCGCGAGGTATGACCCGATCGTCTTGTTGAGCTGGATCTGAACATCCGGTTGGATCAGGTAGTTGATGAACATCATCGCGGCCGCCTTGTGCTGCGCATTGGCCGGAATACCCAGGCTGTCGCCTCCACCCGGCATGCCGAAGGCCGGAATGTAGAGCTTGGCGCGCTTGAACAGTGTGCCCTTGGACAGCGCAACCGCCGTGTCGTCATCCCAGGCGGCCGCCATGGTGACTTCGCCTTGGTTGACGCGATCGATCGAGTCGTTGTTCGACGCTGTGATGACGAACTTGTCTTCGTCGGCGTTGAACCAGTCCCAGACCTTGGACCAGCTGGCGACCTTTGCCGGATCGGCTTCGGTCTCCCCTTGGTAGGAAGCGGCATCACCCGCGATATTCTCGATGACGGACTGGACGAACGCCTGGCCGGAGCCGCCCTTTGACGGGTCATTGAAGGCGAATTGTCCGGGATTGGCATCGATCCAGGCCGTGAACTCCGCCCAGGTTTCAGGAGGGGTCGCGAGCTTGTCCGGATCATAGAGCATCGCCACCTGATTGCGATAAACAGGTACGAAGTAGCCGTTGGTGACATAGCCCTCCTGCACCTTCAACAGATTCTGATCCAGCTTGTCTGTGTCGGGAATCGCCGGCGCGATCGGGCCAAGCATTGCCCCTGCATCGAGCAGCAGCTTGAGTTCGAAACCGCCGATCAGCATGGCATCGATGGTCCCGGCTGGGCTTGTGGACTCGGCGACAACCTTGCCGATGGTGGCACCGTTGTCCCCCATCACCACATTGACCTTGATGCCGTTCTTGGCCTCGAAGTCCGCCGCGGCATTGCGCCAGAACTCCTCCCCCCACCACGCATAGAATGTCAGCTCGCCCTCGGACTTGCCTTGCGCGACGATATCGTCCCAGGACTTTCCGAGGACGGCGTCCTGGGCCTGGGCCACGCCCGGCACGGTTGCGGCTATGGCGAGTGCCATGGCCGAAGTCATCACAGTCTTCAACAATCTCATGCACGTCTCTCCCTTTTTTGGCGGCGCCATTGAGCGCCCCCGATTGGTCAGAACTTGCCGAAGGCCGAGGACAGATACTCCGCCTTGAGAAACCGCTCCGTCATGAACAGGAGCGCCACGCTTGGAACGAGCAAAATGATCGAAACCACTGCCGCATTGGTGCGGATGAAGTGGTAACCGAGGTAATCGAACAGCACGGTGGGAATCGTCTGAAAGGTCGGTGTTCCAATCACGAACGTGAGCGGAAATTCCTCCAGGCTGTTGATGAAGGTAAAGATGCTGCCGGCGATGAGTCCCGGCATCACCATTGGGATCAGCACGTGCCGCACAAGGTCGATGCGACCCGCGCCCAGATTGCGCGCAGCGTCGATGACATCCTGCGGAATTGACTCGATCGCGGTGGTCAGGATGCGCAGCATGTACGGCATCGACAGCAGCGTGTGGCCGATGACCAGGCCGACAAACGTCTGGGCCAGACCGATGCCCAGGAACACCCGGCTGAGGAACATCGCGATCACCATGCCAGGCATCACGATCGGCAGCAGGATGAGCAACTTGATTGCCTCCTTGCCGCGGAACTCATAGCGGGCGAGCGCGTAGGCCGTGGGCAAGGAAAGGACGAAGGACACGATCGTTACGACCGGCGCCAGCGCAAAGCTGGTGATCACCGCGCGCACGATGTTCGAGTACTCGAAGACATACTGCCACTGTGCGAACGACAGGCTGGGCGGCAGGACCGCAGGCGGTGACCAGGGGTTTTGCGGATCGACAAGCGACCACATCACCGCCATGAACAGCGGTACCGCAGTCCACAAGATGAGCAGTGCCAGTATGAGCAGGCTCATGAACTGCCACACGGCGATGCGCCGGCGGCGCTGGGTGGGCGGCAGGGAAAGGATGTCGGCCGTCATTGTGCAAGGCTTTCAATGGCCCGCACGGTACGAGCATAGAGTGCGACGAAGACCAGCGAGGTGACGACGATCACCACGCCGATGCAGGCGGCAGTGGCCCAGTCGTGCAGCGTGAAAGCCGCGGTGTACATGAGGACCGACAGCGAGGTCGGATAGATCGGACCCGCGACCCGCGTGATCGCATAGTCGCCGAACGTCAGGATGAACACGAGCGCCACCGAGATCATGATGCCCGGCATGGAGAGGGGCAGAATGATGTGGCGGATGACCGCGATCGGTCCCGCCCCAAGGTTGCGGGCGGCATCTTCAATGTCGCCGCGGATCGTCTGCAGCACCGAGGTCAGAATGACCAGCTGGAACGGCAGGTTCTTCCACACCTGGATCAGAAAGACGTTCCAGCCGAACTTGTCGTTGAGCATCCGAAGTGGCTGATCGATGATATGCAGGTAGAGGAGTGCGCTGTTGAGCAGCCCCTGATAGGCCAGCATGTTGACAATCAGGAACGCCGCCACCAGTGCCGGCACAAACAGCGGTACCTTGACCCAGGCACTGATCCAACCCGAACCCGGCCGTTGCTTTCGCAGAAAAAGTGCGAGCGGATAGGCGAAGATCAACGCGCCGACGGCGCTGCCAACGCCGATCTTCAGGGAGAAGAGGAACGAGTCGATGAAGGTCTTGTCGAACAGGCCGATCCAGTAGTCGAGGGTGAAGTGAGACTGGCCGACTACGGCGTAGAGTCCGAAACTCTGCGCGATCGTCATGCCGATGGCCGAGGCAAGAAAGAACAGGATGAAGCCCGCACCCGGCAGGATCATCAGCAGGATCAGACCGCGTGACGGAGTGCTGCCCATCAGTCCACAACCCGGATGCATTCGGGCGCGATAGTGAAATCGACTACCGCCCCCTCATCGATCGCAACGTCGTTGGCGACCTGTACGCGGAGCAGCTGACCGCCGGCATCGACAACCAGTTCGATGAGATTGCCGTGGAATACGCTGCTGACGACCTTGGCGCGCCGAACGTCCGGCGTCGCACCCTGCGTAATTCGCATGTCTTCCGGCCGCCAGCTCAGCCTTACGTTTGTACCTTCCGGGATGGCCTTGTTGGTCGAAGTCAGGGTGCCGGCGGCCGTTTCGAAGACACCGCCACCGCGGCTCATGCCGTCGACGATATTGGCGGCACCGACAAACTCGGCCACGAAGCTGCTCGCAGGCGCTCGATAGATGGTATTAGGGTCGCCAACCTGCTCGATCCGCCCGCGATTCATCACCACGATCCGATCGGAGATTGCGAGTGCCTCGGCCTGGTCGTGCGTCACGTAGAGCGCGGTGATGCCAAGCCGCCGCTGCAGGTCACGGATCTCGACCTTCACCTTGTCTCGCAGCCGCGCGTCGAGATTCGAAAGCGGTTCATCGAACAGCAGAAAGTCGGGTCGGGTCGCGATGGCGCGAGCCAGCGCCACGCGTTGCTGCTGGCCGCCGGACAGTTCGCCGGGTCGGCGCTTCTCGAGCCCACCGAGACTGACCATCTCGAGCGCCTCGCCGACGCGACCCACCTGCTCCTCGGCCGGCATCTTTCGCATCTTGAGGCCGAAGGCAACATTCTGCGCCACGGTCATGTGCGGAAATAGCGCGTAGGACTGGAACACCATCGCAGTGTTGCGCTTATGCGGCGGCACCTCGTTGACGCGCTGGCCGTTGAAGCGGATCTCGCCGGTATCCGGCGCGATAAATCCTGCCACCATGCGCAATGTCGTCGTCTTGCCGCACCCTGAGGGCCCGAGCAAAGTGACGAACTCGCCATCGTCGACATCGAGGTTCACCCCCTCGACCGCGACGAAGTCGCCGAAGCGTCGCCCTATATTCTCGAGCCGCAAACTCCCCATCGCGCCATTTCCCCCCGGCACCGGTTTCACCGGGACGTACGTTGCAACCGCAACATCCTTGTGTCCACGAATTTTGTAACTTACACATTGTTCGCTGTCAAAATTGTTTTTTGCTCGGTACCACGTTTGGATCACCGATGACTGGAGAGCGCATGCCGAAACACGTTCTGCTGATCACGGCCGACCAGTGGCGGGCCGACTGCGTGGGGGCCGCGGGAAACGCCGTCATCCGCACGCCGCACATCGACGCGCTGGCTTCGGAAGGCACCCTGTTCGAGCGCCATTACACCGCTGTGACGCCCTGCGGCCCTGCGCGCACCAGCATCTTCACCGGCATGTATGCCCACAACCATCGCTCCGTCCGAAACGGCTCGCCGCTGGGCGCACACTTCACCAATCTGGCGCTGGAGGCACGCAAGGCCGGCTACGAGCCCTTCCTCTTCGGCTATACCGACGCCGCTGCCGATCCACGCGGACGCGACCCCAACGATCCTGCGATCCATACGTACGAGGGCATCCTGCCCGGGTTCTCCGTCGGGCAACTCCTGCTCAACAACCCGGTCGACTGGCTGACCGACCTCAAGCGCAAAGGTTATGACCTGCCCTCGCCCTGGCCGCGGATCTTCACGCCCTCTGACGCAGATACCGCGGCGCTGCGCGGCCGGCCCGGTGCCGCACAAGCGCGTTATTCCAAGCAGGACAGCGATACCGCCTGGCTGGTAGGCAAGGTCGTCGATCACCTGACCGGGCACATGCGCAGTTCACCCGAGCGCGGCTTCTTCCTGCACCTCGCTATCCCCAAGCCGCATCCGCCGCTGATTGCGCCGGCGCCCTATCACACAGCCTACGCACCCGCCGACATGCCCAAGCCCGTGCCCATCTCGCCACAAGGTCAGCACCCACTGGTCGACTGGGTGCGCAATACCGACAAGGCAACCAGTTCCTATTCCTATGGCGAGGGTCTCGCTAAGGACCTGACCGAAGCTGAGATACTGCAGCTGAAAGCCACCTATTATGGGCTCTGCGAAGAAATGGACGATCAGCTCGGCCTGCTCTTTTCCACGTTGAAGAGCCTTGGCGTGTGGGATGACACTCTGGTCGTCCTCACGTCCGACCACGGCGAGCAACTGGGCGACCACGGCCTGATGGGAAAGTTCGGCTTCTACGAAGCGAGCCAGCACGTGCCGCTGATCCTGCGCATGCCGGGAGGCTCGCACAGCAGCCGCGTGACAAGGTTTACCGAGTCCGTCGACCTCTGCCCCACCCTGCTGGACTGGCTTGGCTCGCCAATCCCGAACCAGGTTGATGGACACAGCCTCATGCCGTTTCTGCAAGGCGGCAGTGTCGAAAACTGGCGCAATGCAGCGCACTGGACCTACGACTTTCGCGAAGTCGCAAGCCGCACGGCCGAGCAGCACTTCGGCCTGTCTTCGCCACAATGCACCTGCTCGGTGTTGCGCGGCGAGCGATACAAATACGTGCATTTCGCCGCGCTTCCGCCAGTCCTCTTCGATCTGGCGAACGACCCCGACGAGCAGCACAATCTTGCCGACGATCCGGCGCTGCGCGACATCCGCCTGCAATGCGCCGAAGAGACACTTTCCTGGCTCTCGACGCACCGCGACGAGAGCCTGTCCCTGGTGCAACTAGGGCCGGCGATAAGCTACGGCGATCGCCGCTAACGCCCCGCTGGCGCGTAAGCCACGACCTTTAGTTCGATGCGGAAATTGAACATGAAGACGTTCTGGAACACCGAGCGCACCGGCTGTGTCTCGGTGAAAAACTCCCGGAAAATCCGGTTCATCGGCTCGAAGTTTTCCGGCTCGCGCAGCCACACCTGGCAATCCACCACGTCGGCAAGACTGGCGCCTGCCAGTTGCAGCGCTTCTGCAATCGCCCTGAATGTACCGCGCGCCTCCTCGTCGAACGCCTCGGGCCCGTCCCCGAGTGGATCATTGGTCTTGGACCGGACGCGGTCGCCAAGCGCCGAGGTATAGACGAAATCGCCTGCCCGCACCGTCCGTGAGATCGGGTAGGGGCGCGCCGGTGCATAAAAGATCGCGCCATTGGGAGACGTCACGATGTCGCTCATAGATGTGTCTCCGGGCTGATGCCATCGAGCGCAATGGGCGGCGTACGGCCGAGCATGAGGTCCGACACCGCGCGGCTGGAGCCGCACGACATCGTCCACCCCAGATGGCCGTGGCCGCAATTGAGGTAGAGGTTGCTGAGGCTGGATTTGCCGACATAAGGGCTGCCCGAGGCCGGCATAGGGCGCAGCCCCGCCCACACATCCGCCGTCTCCGGATCGTAGCACTTGGCGAACTCGGGGAACACGCTGATCACGTTGTTGACGATCGCCTGGGCTCGCTCCTGGCTCGGAACACCGTTCCATCCGTTGAACTCCACCGAACCCGAACAGCGATAGCGGTCCCCGATGGGAATGAACCCGAACAGCTTCGATATCTCGATCACCGGCAGCTTTGGGCCATCCGGCCAAGCGGCAGCCGGCACCGTGACCGCGATGCCTTTCGCCGGATAGATGTCGACCTTGACGCCGATGGGTGAAAGCAACGGCGCCGAGAAGCTGGCCAGCGCGGCGACATACACATCTGCCGTCATTCGGCCTGCGCTGGTCACAACGCCGGTGACGCGATCGCCGCTGCGCTCGATCTTGTCGATGCTCGTGTTGAAATGGAACGTCACGCCGTAGCGCTCGGCAATATAGGCGCGAAGGCCGGCCGTGAACTTGTGGCAGTCGCCGTTCTCGTCCATGGGGGCAAACAGCCCGCCCTGCAGTTGATCCTCGATCGGTCCCAGCGCAGGCTCGCGTTCGACACATTCCGCAGCGGACAGATGGTTCATCTTGAGCCCGTGCGGCTTCAAGATGTCGGCCTCCAGCCGCGCAACTTCGAGCTCCTCCGCGCTGCGAAAGATCTTCATCGAGCCGTTCTGGACGAGGTCGTACTTCACACCGGACTCTTCGCGGATGCCCTTGATCTCCTCGAGCGTCAGCAACGCGAGACGCAGGTTCAACTCCGAGGCACGCCGGTAGCGATCCAGCGTGCAATTGCGCATGAACCTGACGCCCCACTGCCACATTGAGGGCAGTGCGCCGATCCTGAGCAGCATCGGCGCATCGTTGCGGCCGATCCACGACAGCACCTTCTGCGGCATACCCGGTTGCGACCACGGCTCAACCTCGCTGGTGTGAAGCACCCCGCCATTACCGCGACTGGTTTCCATGCCCGCTTCGGCCTGCCGATCGACCACATGCACCTCGTGGCCCTCGCGCGCGAGATAGTACGCGGTCGTCGTGCCCAGCACGCCCGCTCCCAGGATCAGAACCTTCATCGCACAGTCCTCAATAGCCTCTGGCCTCGATGGCCCAGATGTCGATGAGCTTGCCGCTCTCCATGACATGGAAGCGGTCGTAGAGATTGACGGTCGGGTCGCAATGCGTCGCGATGATCGACACCAGATCGCCGACTTTCGGCAGCGCCGATCCCTCGGGGAAACTCAGCGCGCTGTGCTCGTCACCCATGAACCGGTGCGTGACACCCGGAAGCGTCGGCGAAGCCAGCCTGAAAGTCGCGGGGTCCGTCGACAGCCCCTTGGTCCCGCAGTCGATGACCACCTGATTGGCAACCGTCGCACTGTTCACCCGCGCGACAACCGTCAGCGAATGTTCGAGTGGAATCGCCCGCCGTTCCACATCGGCATACTGGCTGTCGAGAAAGAGGTACGACCCCGGCTGGATTTCGGTGAAGGCACCCGAAGCGAGGTCCAGTTCCGCCGTGCCTGTGCCACCGCCTGTGACGATATCCACAGTGTACCCGGCCTCGCGTAGCGCCGCGACGACCGGCGCGATCTTCGCCACCTGCTCGTCGATCCGGCCCTGTCGGTCCATCAGTGTCTTCACATGCTGCAGATGCCCGTAATAGGCCTGCACCCCGCACAACTGCATACCACTCTCGACAATTGCGGCCGCCAGCGCGAGGGCATCGTCGGCATTGGCAACGCCCGTGCGGTTCTGGCCGACATTCACGTCGATGACCACGCGGAACGACTTTGTCCCCATAGCCCCCGCGGCCCGCGAAACGCCTTCGGCAGTGTCGAGCGCGAGGATGATGTCATGCCCCGCCGCCGCCAACTCGCCGAGGCGGTGCAACACCATGGGGCTCGCAACCGGCGTCGTCAGCAGAATGCTTTCGATCCCAGCCGATGCCGCCGTCTCGACCTCCTTGGCCGTGGCGCACGAGATACCGATCGCACCTGCGTCGCGCTGCATCGCTGCGACAGTCCTCGATTTGTGACCCTTCATGTGCGGACGCAACGCCTTGCCGGCGCGCGTCGCCGCCTGCTGCATGCTGGCGACGTTTCGCGTGAACGCCGAACGCTCGACGCACAATGCCGGCGTCGCGACATTGGCAGTGAACGCTTCCGCCGACACGCCGATCAACCCGGCGTTGGGACCTGCGGCAGTCTCATACATCGGAGCCTCCAACGCTGATCGAGAGGCTGCCGCTAAGCGACTGGCCATGGCCGAGGATCACCACGCCGTGGTTCCGCACTGCGGCGCGCGCACGGTTGAACCCGTCATTGGTGTTGGTTACCGGCTCGACGCAGACATAGTCGTCGTACCAGGGCACATAGAGTTGCAGCTTGCCGAAGGCGACGCTGGCCGTGAGCGTTACTTTGCGTCCACCGGCATAATCCAGCGTCGCCGTGCGCGCCCAGTCCTCGAAGCAGCGGTCGGCGACGAGCCCGGCGAGATCGCGGCCCATGTTGAAATCGAGACCCTCTATCGGCATCGGTGGCACCAGCATCGCCTCCGGCGAGTCCGGCGGCCACACATCGCCATGTGCAAAGCTCAGGCGGGTCTGGGGTTCACGAACGAAGTAGGGATGAAACCCCAAGCCCGCAGGCATGCTGTGGATACTCGCATTGCGGATTTCCATATCGACAATCAGCGCGCTGGGTGAAAGCCGGTAGGTCAGCTCGCCGTGCCACGCGAAGGGAAATGCTCCTTCGACCGGCTCGTAGTCGAGTCTCAGGCGCAGCCTGTCGCTGCCTTGCTCGACGATCGTCCACGACCGCAGCCAGGCTTCGCCATGCACGGCGTCTCCCTCGGCGCTAAGATTGCGCTCCAACGGATAGAATGTTGCGCCGTGGCGAAAGCCGCCGCCGAAGATCGGCCCGGAATAGGGCATCAGCGGAAACGCTGCAAAGTCGTAAGGGGCGAGTTTCTGCAAGGCCCGCTCGCCCGCCGGACGCAAGACGTCGCGACCGCCAGCCGCGAACGACAGAACTCGCGCCCCGCAGGCCGGTGCGATGGCAAGCGAAGCATCCCCGCACCGCAGGATGACGATCTCGCCTAGCTGTGGCCTTTGGAACTCCATCAAGCCAGTGTCGCTTGAATCGTGCCCGAAAAGAATGGCGTTGCCGCACCGCTCAATGTCACCGTGCCCTCACCGAGGCGGCAGAACAGCCTTCCGCCGCGCGGCGACAACTGGCGCGAAATCATCTCGTGCTTTCCGAGGCGTTTTGACCACATCGGTACGATGATCCGATGCGCCGTGCCGCACACGGGATCTTCAGGTAACCCGATCCGCGGCGCAAACACGCGGATCGCGAAATCCCCACCCTCGTCCCGCGCCGTGACCATCAGCGTGTTGGCGTCCAGCCGCGCGATCGCCTCAAGATTGGTGACGATCCCGGCAACCTCCGCACTCGACCTGACGACCGCCACAAGACCGAAACTCGCGCTGTAAGTTTCGAGCGGTTCGACACCGATGCAGTCCCGCACCGCAGCGATCTGGTCGGTCTCCGAGTACGGCATCACCGGCCACTGCACCGCCGGCCCATGCTCGTCTCGCGCAATGACCATCCGGCGATCGTCATCGAGCGTAAATTCCAGCCGATCGTCGCGTGGCCTGAGATGCGACAGGGCGACATGCGCGGCCGCATGTGCCGAATGTCCTGCGCCCGGATGCGAGCCGTTCGGCCCGGCAAAGCTGAGGCGAAGGCTCTCGCCGAACGTACTGATCGCCGCGAGAACCGGTTCGCGCAGTTGCCCCGCTACGCGTTGCAGCATCGGCTGGCTCAGTGGAGAAGGCGATACCAGAACGAAGGCCGGATTGCCCGCAAAGGCATCGGTCGCAAACGTCACGATCTGGTACAGGTCGATGCTCATGCGGCGGCCTAGAGTTTAGCCTCGAGCAGCACCTGGCCACCATCGAGAACCAGCACGGTGCCATTCACGTAAGACGCCGCGTCGGAAGCAAGGAACGCAACGCAATTGCCGCAATCGCGCGGCGTAGCGAGCCGCCCGCTGGGCACGGCGCGCGCCATCATCGCCATGTGCTCGGCGCCGCGTTCCTCGCGCAGGTTCGGCGTCTCGACATTGCCCGGTGCCATAACATTGACAGTGATGCCGAACGGCCCGCATTCGATAGCTGCCGTCTTGGCGAGACCCACGAGCCCGGCTTTGCTCGATGCGTAGGCCGCATGTTCCGGCCACGACACGATCGGCCCCGTAATCGAGCCCGTGAGGACGATGCGCCCGTATTTTTGCCGCTTCATCACCGGCACTGCCGCCTTCATGGCGAGGAACGCACCCTTGAGGTTAATGTTGAGGACGCGGTCCCATTCCTCCTCGGGCACATCCTCGAGCGGCCGTGCCGGGTAGATACCGGCGACCTGGCACAGGATGTCGAGCCGGCCATGACGCGCCACGGTCTCGTCGACCACGCGCTTCATGTCGGCAGCATTGGAAATATCGGCCTTGGTAGCGGTCACTCGCCCATCGTGGCGAGCGGCGACTTGGGCGGCGAGGTCCTCGCGAACGTCGGCGAGCACCACCCTGGCGCCGCTCTCGACCAGCACATCGACGATCCCTTCGCCGATCCCGCGAGCTCCGCCAATAACGACCGCAACACGATCCTGCAGCGTCAGCGCCATTCCAAACCCTCCGGCCTCGCTACTCATCTAAGTGGCATCGCAAATCGGGGTCAATAGTAAAAACCTGTTACCCCATTGCCCAATCCACCACCCAACCTGCGCTGGATATCGAGGTGCGAGGTGTTACTATCGCACATGGTTTGACCCCTGCGAGTCCATGGTTTCCGCAGGGCTGCGGGAGGCAAAATGAAGAATATCGACGGGAAGTCCCAGATCGGCCGGCGCAAACGCTCGCACGACGTATCAGAAGCCATCGAGCGCCTGATCAGCCAGGGCGAATACGCCGTCGGCGAGCAGCTACCGTCCGAAAAGGACCTGATGACCCGCTTCGGCGTGGGACGGCCGGCCGTCCGCGAAGCGCTGTTTTTCCTTGAACAACAAGGGCTTGTCGAAACGCGTAGCGGCGCACGGGCTCATGTATCGACGCCCTCTGCCCGTATCATCATCCAGCAACTGACGGATATCTCGAAGCGCCTGTTCCAGCGCTCCGGCGGGCACGAGCAGGTCACGGAGGCCCGGCTCATGCTAGAAGCGGGCCTTGCCTGGCTGGCGGCGCAAAAGGCCACGGACGAGGATCTGGCGCGCCTCAAGGCGGCGCTTGACGCCAACGTCGCTGCCGTAGGCAATACCTTCGAGTTCATCCGCACGGACGTCGCTTTCCACTTTGAGCTGGCGGTGATTTCGAAGAACCCGATCTTCTCGACCATCCAGGAAGTGTTGGTCGAATGGCTGGTGGACCAGCGCACCACCACTCTCCACATGCCCGACGCCGACCGCCTCTCGGTGCGCGATCACACCGCCGTTTACGAGGCCGTCGCAGCGCGCGATCCGGCGCGCGCCTATCACGAAATGGCTAGCCATATCAGGCTCGTAGCCCAGCTTTACACCGAGGCAAAGCGCATCTCCGAGACCATCCTGCGCGGCGTCACTCACGATGTGGCCAACCGCTTCGAGCGGGAAAAGGATGAATTATGGGCGCAGAACTCGCTGAACCAGAGCAGCAAGAAGCCGCGAAAGCCCCGCTCCAGCGACAGCTCCGGCTGAAATCTTCTCACTGGTGTAATAGGTTTCAGCCTATTGACACTTTTGACCTTCCACGTCGATAGTCCCCTTGGGCACGGGGTGCCCGAGGGAGAGCACATCATGATCAAGACAAACGGACTTCGAGTCCTGGCCGCATCGCTGATGACGGCCACCTTGTTGAATGCAACTGCCGCCGTGGCACAGGACGCATGCGCGCCCGGTGGAACGCTGCGCATGGCCCGCGACCAGAACACTGCCAGCGTCGTCCCGTGGGACTCGCTGGGTAACGGCCCGATCTTCTCGCAGATTCAGATTTACGACCGCCTGGTCGAACAGATGCCCGGCACCACCGACGTCCAGCCTGGCCTGGCGGAGTCGTGGGAGATTGCCGACGCCGGGCTGACCTACACGTTCCACATCCGCCAGGGTGTGAAGTTCTCGAATGGCGACCCGGTCACCATCGAGGATGTGAAGTGGAACATGGATCGCATGATCGATCCTGAGGTCCAGTCCGGCTGGAGCTTCCTGATGCCGAACATCGCCGGTTTCGAGACACCGGACGACAAGACGCTCGTCATGAAGATGAAGCAGGTCGACGCCTCGGTGCTCTACACGCTGAGCCTTCCCGCCGGCGGCATCGCATCGAAGAAGGCCTTTGACACGATGGGGGCGGATGCATTTGCCGCCAACCCGGTCGGTTCCGGCCCGTTCATGGTCAAGGCGAACAACGTCGGCACCGACCTGCAGCTGGTCAAGAACCCGAATTACTGGAAAGAGGGCAAGCCCTACTTCGACGCGGTGACGTTCGAGCTCCTGGCCGACGACAATGCGCGCATGCTCAAGATCCAGTCGGGCGAAGCCGACATCGCACAGTCCGTGCCCTACGCGCAGGCCCCGACCATCGATGGCCTCGATGGCATTGGCGTCAAGGTCGAGCCCTATACCGTCATGGACTCGATCTGGCTGAACAACACCGCCAAGCCGCTCGATGAGAAAGTCGTACGCCAGGCGCTCAACTACGCAACGCCCAAGGAAGTGATCAACGACGTCATTTTCAACGGGCTCGGCACGCCGCAGAACCACATGATCTCGCGCCTGAACTTCTGGGACGAGACGGTGCCGTTCTATCCCTACGACATCGACAAGGCCAAGGAACTGCTAGGCCAGTCATCGGTGCCCAACGGCTTCGACCTGCCAATGCTGGTCAGCGCCGGCGACACGCTCAGCCAGCAGACGGCCGAAATCCTCCAGGCCGAATGGGCCAAGATCGGCGTCAACGTCGACATCCAGACGCTGGATGGCGCAGCCGTGGATGACAAGTACTGGTCCGGCGACTACATGGCCAAGACCTGGTCGCCTAGCGCGATCTCTTCCGACATCCCGGACGACAGCGAGCAGGCCTTCATCATGCTCGACTACTCGGATGCGTGGAAAGGCTTCGGCACCAACTACAAGAGTGACGAAATGAGCAAGCTGGTGAAAGCGGCCGTCGGTACCACCGACACCGACAAGCGCCGCGAGCTTTATCACCAGATCCAGCGCCTCGCGATGGAAGACGCTCCGCAGGTTGCACTCGTCTTCGCGCCCACGGTCACCGCCGTGAGCGATAAGATCGGCAACTTCCAGACGCTCAGCTCCGGCTGGTGGCGGCTGGAAGACATCTGCTTCAAGAAGTGACGTCGGACTGCGACTGAACCGAGAGGGCACGGGCGTGCTGAGATACCTTGGTCGACGTGCCCTCTACGCTCTCCCGGTGATCGTCGGGGTTGGTCTGATCACGTTCCTGCTGATCAGGCTGACCCCCGGCGACCCCGTCCGGGTGATGCTCGGCAACACGGCTACGCCGGACTCCATCGCCTTCTGGCGGGAATATTACCGGCTGGATGACCCCATCTGGGTCCAGTTCCTCTCCTATGTCGGACGCGTTTTCTCGCTCAACTTCGGCAATTCGATCCAGATGCGAGCGCCGGTAAGCGTCATCGTCTTCCCGCGCCTTCTCGTGTCACTTTCGCTGATCCTCTACATCGTGCTGATCGCGCTGCTCATCGCGGTGCCTCTCGCGGTCTATTCCGCGGTCAAGGCCAATCGCACGCCCGACCACGTCGTGAAGACCGCCATGATGCTCTCTTTCGCAATGCCCGCCTTCTGGGTTGGCATCACCTTCGTACAGATCTTCGCGATCCGTCTCGGCTGGTTTCCTGCCTCGGGCACGCGTGAAGGGTTCTTTCCCTACCTCTGGAGCCTGACACTCCCGGCTATCACGGGTGGACTGTTCCTCGCTCCAGTCCTCATCCGCACGCTGCGCGTCTCGATGATCGAGTCGTTGCACGCCGAGCATGTGGAGGCGGCACGCGCCCGCGGCCTGTCCGAGTGGACCGTGCTCACGCGTTACGTGCTGCGCACCTCGTTGATCACAACGGCGACCGTTCTGGGCGTCTCTATCGGGTCGCTGATCGGCGGCACGGTGATCATCGAGAACGTCTTCAATCTGCCTGGCCTCGGCAAACTGGTCGTCACATCGGTCGGTGGCCGTGACTTCCCCCTGATTGAAGCGGTTGTGCTGCTCATCGGCGTCATTGTGGTCACGGTGAGCCTCACGGTCGATCTCGTGAACTTCAGCCTCGATCCGCGGATCAGACGATGACCGCAATCGACGCAGCGACCATCGTGCCGCGCACCGCGCCAGCGCGCCGGCGCATCCGCTGGAGCC
>JBEBHC010000304.1:0-2179 GCA_040081185.1 Devosia sp.
CGGGCGCGACCTGGTGGTGTGCAATTGCGGGCCGGCGCCCGCCGATTTCGACGGCGACCCGCTGCTGTTCCGGCAGGGCATTGCGCATTCGGGCCCGACCATCAATGCGCTTTCGGCGGCTCTGATCCCCATCGCCGGGCCGCTCAAGGAGCGGGTGATCCCGATCGGCAAGCCGGCCGAGATCGTGGCCGACGAAGCGGAGCAGACCATCGCGATGCGCTGCTTCGGCTATGAGGACCGGTTCGGCGTCGTGCTCGAGCGGCGGCTGACGCTGATTGCAGACGGCCAGTCGCTGGTGGGCCAGGACAGGATCCTGCGTTCGCGCGGCAAGATGAGCGGCGGGGTGGCCATCCGCTTTCACCTTGCGCACCAGACGGACGTGCGGCAGGGGCGCGATCTGCTGAAACTGCGGTTGTCCTCGGGGCAAAGCTGGAACTTCCTTTGGGAAGGCGCCGACATCAGGATCGAGGACAGCGTGCGCCAATCGGCGTATTTCGGCTTCCACCGCACCAAGCAGATCGTGCTCGAAACCCATGCGTCCGAGGCGCAGGAGCTGAGCTGGATCTTTACGCTGGACGAGTAGCGGCCAGCCGTTTCCGGCGGTTCCCAAGTGGCGGCGACCGTGATAGCCAGCCCGCGCCAGACCCAAGAGGTTTCAGATGACCGAGCCCGCTATCGTTCCCGTCAGGCGCGCGCTGATCAGCGTGTTCGACAAGGCGGGGATCGAGGATTTCGCCAAGGCGCTGGCGGGGCTGGGGGTCGATCTGGTGTCGACCGGCGGCACGGCCAAACTGATTGCGGGTACAGGTGCCGCCGTGCGCGATATCTCCGATCTCACGGGCTTTCCCGAGATGATGGATGGGCGCGTGAAGACGCTGCACCCCAAGGTGCATGGCGGGCTGCTGGCGGTGCGCGACAATGCCGGCCACACGGCTTCGATGGAACAACACGGGATCGGCGCGATCGATCTGGTGGTGGTCAACCTCTATCCTTTCGAGGCGACCATCGCCAAAGGCGCCTCCTACGCGGAGACGATCGAGAACATCGATATCGGCGGGCCGGCCATGATCCGCTCGGCGGCAAAGAACCATGCCTATGTAACGGTGATCGTCGATCCCGATGATTACCGCCCGGTGCTCGAGGCGATCCGGCAGCAGGGCGGCGTGCCGTACGAGCTGCGGCAGAAACTGGCCGCCAAGGCCTATGCCCGGACGGCAGCCTATGACTCGGTGATCTCGGGATGGTTCGCCAGGGAGATCAACTACAACGACGTTCCATATCGCAGCTTTGCCGGGCGCCTGACCGAGGTGATGCGTTATGGCGAGAATCCGCATCAATGGGCGGCGTTCTATGCGACGGGCGACGAGCGGCCGGGTGTTGCGACCGCCCGCCAGGTGCAGGGCAAGTCGCTCAGCTACAACAATCTCAACGACACCGACGCGGCGTTCGAGCTGATCTCGGAATTCGATCCGGCCGTGCCGGCGGTGGCGATCATCAAGCATGCCAATCCGTGCGGCGTCGCGACAGGTACAAGCCTCGCCGATGCCTATCGCAAGGCGCTGCGCTGCGACCCGGTGTCGGCTTTCGGCGGGATCATCGCGCTCAATGCGCAGATCGATCGCGAGACGGCCGAGGAGATCGTCAAGATTTTCACCGAAGTCATCGTCGCGCCGTCAGCGACGGACGAGGCGATCAAGATCATCGCGACCAAGAAGAACCTGCGGCTGCTGCTCACGGGCGCGCTAGCCGATCCGGCTTCGGACGGATTGCAGGTCAAGTCGCTGGCGGGTGGACTGCTGGTGCAGGGCCGCGACAACGGACGCGTCGACAGACTCGACCTCAAGGTGGTGACGAAGAAGGCACCGACCGACGCCGAGCTTGCGGATCTCAAGCTGGCGATGAAGGTTGCAAAGCACGTCAAATCCAATGCCATCGTCTATGTGAAGGACGGGGCAACCGTTGGCGTGGGAGCCGGTCAGATGAGCCGTGTGGACTCAACGCGCGTCGCGCACCGCAAGTCGATCGATGCTGCGGAAGCGGCAGGTGTCGAAGGGGCGCTGACGGCGGGCTCCGTGCTCGCCTCCGACGCGTTCTTTCCGTTCCCCGATGGCCTGCTCGCGGCGGTCGAGGCCGGGGCGACTGCGGTGATCCAGCCGGGCGGCTCGATGAATGACCAGGC
>JBEBHC010000305.1:0-2177 GCA_040081185.1 Devosia sp.
GCGACGATCTACTATTTCACATTCTTCATGGCGAGCGGCGCGGCCACGGTCTATGGCGGAATCTGGTTCAAGGAGCAGGGGCTCAGCGAAGAGCAGATCGGCGTGATCGGCTCGTTGCCGGTTTTCATCATGCTGGTGCTGAACCTGGTGGTCGGGCGCATCGCCGACCGCGCGCCGGACTGGCGTCGGACGATCGTGTTCGGCACGGTGGTGGCGGGGGTGTTCTCGATCGGCCTGTTCTTCGCGCACGGCTTCTGGCCGATCCTGCTCGTGTGGACGCTGGCCTCGGTCCCGGTCAATGCCGTGCAACCGGTGGGCGATGCCGCGACGATGCGGATGACCAAGCGCAACGGCACCGATTTCGGTGCGATCCGGGCATGGGGAACGGTCGGCTATCTGAGTGCGATCTTTGCGATGGGACTACTGGCCGCTCATGTGGGCGGATGGACATTCTTGCCGGTGTTCGTCGGCGTGTGCCTGTTGCGCGCACTGGCGTCGCTTGGCTTGCCCAATTTCCGCGCGGCACCGGGCGAACAGCAGCCCATGCCGGCCGGCAAGGCTGCCGGACGCTTGATCGAGGTCATGCGCCCCTGGTTCCTGCTGCCGCTGGTAGGGTGGGCGATGGTCTTCGCCACGCACCTGATCCTCAATACGTTCCAGGCACTGCTTTGGTCGCAGCAGGGCATTGCGCCGGACATAATCGGCCTACTGCTGGCGATCGGCGCAGCCTCCGAAGCGGCCATGATGTTCCTGTTCAAGCGCATCGCCGATCGCTTTCCGGCCCGCGTGCTTCTGCTCGTGTCGGCGGGCGTCATGGTGCTGCGCATGATTGCCATGGGCTTTTCGCCCGGCGTGCCTGTGCTCGTAGGGTTGCAGATGCTGCATTCCATAACATTCGCCATGGGTTTCATGGGCTGCATGCATTTCATCGCGAACTGGACCAGCGAGGACATCGCTGCCGAGGCGCAGAGCTTCTTCTCTATGCTCCAGCAGGGCATGGCGGTGATTGCGCTGCTGGTGTTCGGGAAGCTGGCGACGACGATGGGTGCCTCGGCTTACTTCGTGTCGGCGGGCGTCGCCGCCGCGGGCGGTGTGCTGATCTGGGCGTCGTTGCAGTTGCACCCGAGCGCCAGACGGGCCGGATAAGAAAAGGCCCCGCCGGAGCGGGGCCAATTTCCTGGAGGTCATGCTCTCTTTTCGGAGCGTTAGTTCAGGCGGCCCGCTGCGTGGGCCAGCATGGTGTAGACGCGTCCGCGATCCGACAGCAGGTACTGCCGCGTTTCGCCGGCCGGGTCGCTGCCGCCCATGGCACGCTTCAGCAGTTGCTCGAACTCGGCCATGTAGGCGGCCGCGTTGCGAGAGAACTCGGCGTCCGAAGTCAAACGCTTGCGCACCTGGTCGTAAGTGCCTTGGCCGGTGAGCGTGTAGATGCGGCGCGAGAAGACGTTCTGCTCGCCCTGCTGGTACCGCTGCCAAGCATCAGCAAGCCCGACAGGGTCCATCGCGCGAGCGATCTCGTCGGTCAGCGCGTTGAGGTTCTGCTGGGCCGGCGCGGCGGCGGGAGCCGGCGTATTGGCATTGCGAAGGACGTCGCGCAGCCACGCACCACCGTCTTCGGCCTTGGCTGCGGGCGCGGCGGCCGGAGCGGGCGCAGGACGCGGTGCCTCGACAACAGCGGCGGGTTGGCGAAGCGGGGCCATTGGCGGCAAGCTAGGCGCAGGCTGGCGCGGAGCCTCTGCGACACGAGCTGGAGCCGGCTCTGTACGCGGGGTGGGCGCGATAGCGGCCGGCGCACGGCGATCGTTGAGATCGTGCGTCGCGGGCTGCGAGCGGACGATGGCGTTGAGCTCGGCAAGCGCTTCGATCTGCTCGGCGACGACCCGGCGCATCGCGGCGGCGCTGGCCTTGGTCTCTTCGGGCAGTTCGATGACACCACGGGCGAGCTCGGAGCGGGTCGCTTCGAGCTCAGTGCCGACTTCGCGGGCAGTTTCGCGCATCGCTGTGGCTGTCTCGTTGAAGCGCTGAGTAGCTTCTTCGAGGGCCTGCTGCATTTCGAGGATCATCGCCTGCTGCGTCTGGCGCAGGGAATCCGACGCCTTCTCGGTCTCCTCTCCGGCGCTGGTGCGGAACTCGGCGAGACGCGCGACTACCTGATCGCCGGTGCCGGCCAAAACTTC
>JBEBHC010000306.1:0-2153 GCA_040081185.1 Devosia sp.
TTTCGGTGCGCACCGAACGGATGGCGGACACGAGAGCGATCAGCCATTCGATCTCTTCGTCGGCATCCGGATCGGCGAACTGCGCGAGATCGGGCCATTCGGAGGTGATGAGCAGCGAGTCACGCTTCGGCCCCTGCTTGCCTGTTTCACCCCACAGCTCTTCGGTGATGAAGGGCATGAACGGGTGCAGAATCTTGAGAATCTGGTCGAGCGCGAAGGCGGCCGCCGACTGTGTCTCGGCCTTGGCCTGTACATCGTCGCCGGTGAGGATCGGCTTTGCCAGTTCGAGATACCAGTCGCAGTAGCTGCCCCA
Source organism: Devosia sp. (assembly GCA_040081185.1). GTDB lineage: Bacteria > Pseudomonadota > Alphaproteobacteria > Rhizobiales > Devosiaceae > Devosia_A. Next base: position 314 of record JBEBHC010000306.1, read on the forward strand.
GACGAAATCGTAGGCGGCGTTTGCCGCCTCGTTGAACTTGTAGTCCTCAATGGCCGCCGAGACGGCCAGCACGGCCCGATTGGTGGCACTCACGATCCAACGGTTGACCGCGAGCCGGGCGCCTTTGGGGTTGAAGGCCGGGCTGCGCACGCACTCGTTCATTTCGAGGAAGCGCGCGGCGTTCCAGAGCTTGGTGACGAAGTTGCGGTAGCCCTCGACGCGACTCATCGCGAGTCGCATGTCGCGCCCCTGCGCCGCCATGGCGGCAAGCGTAAAGCGCGTGGCGTCGGCGCCGTATTCATCGACAAGCTTGAGCGGGTCGATGACGTTGCCCTTGGTCTTGCTCATCTTGAGGCCCTGCTCGTCGCGAACGAGGGCGTGCACATAGACGGTGTGGAACGGCTCCTTGCCCGTGAGTTCGAGGCCCATCATCATCATCCTGGCGACCCAGAAGAAGATGATGTCGAACCCGGTGACCAGCACGTCGGTGGGGTAGTATTTCGCCAGTTCCGGCGTCTGCTTCGGCCAGCCGAGTGTCGAGAACGGCCACAGAGCTGAAGAGAACCAGGTGTCGAGCACATCCTCGTCGCGCTGCAGCGGAATCTTGGAATCCGCCATTTCGGCAAACGGATCTGTCGCCTTGCGCGCCGCCCAGGTCACTGGATCGCGGCGCAACCGTTGCACCATCTCGAACTCGTTCAGCGCCTGCTGGAAGCTCGACGGCCCGGTGCCTGAATTGTGCAACTGCGGCGCGCGGCCGTAGTAGGAGGCGGCCTGTGCCTTGGCTTCATCCTCGGTCGCTGCGACGAAAATCTTCAGCCCGGCATCGGGCTTGCCGAAATCGGGGTCGGTATGGACCCGCGGACCGTACCAGGCAGGGATCTGATGGCCCCACCAGAGCTGGCGCGAGATGCACCACGGCTTGATGTTCTCCATCCACGAAAAATAAGTGTTCTCCCAGCTCTCGGGCACGAACCTGGTGCGGCCCTCGCGGACGCTGTCGAGCGCCGGCTTCGCCAGCACGTCGGCGTTGACGAACCACTGGTCGGTCAGGAACGGCTCGATGACGACCTGCTTGGTCTTCTCGTCGTAGGGCACCATGATGGTCTTGTCTTCAACCCACGACAGCGCGCCGATCTCCTCGAGATCGGCCAAGACCTGGGCGCGCGCCTCGAACCGGTCCATGCCCCTATAGCGCTCGGGTGCCTGCGCGTTGATCTGCGCGTTTGGCGTGAAGATGTTGATCGGCCGCAGCTTGTGGCGAGCGCCGACTTCGAAGTCGTTGAAATCGTGCGCCGGCGTGATCTTCACAGCGCCTGAGCCGAGTGCCGGATCGGCATACTCGTCTCCGATAATCGGGATGCGGCGCCCGACGAGGGGCAGCACGGCGTATTGGCCGATGAGGTGCCGATAGCGGTCGTCCTCGGGATTCACCGCAACCGCCACGTCGCCCAGCATGGTTTCGGGCCGCGTGGTTGCGACGATGATCACGTCCTCGCTATCCTCGATGGGATAGCTCAGGTGCCACATCTTGCCGGCCGTCTCGATGTTCTCGACCTCGAGATCGGAAATGGCGGTTTCGAGCACCGGATGCCAGTTCACCAGCCGTTTGGCGCGGTAGATCAGGCCCTTTTCGTACAGCGAGATGAACACTTTGCGGACGGCCTCGCTGAGGCCCTCGTCCATGGTGAAGCGCTCGCGCGACCAGTCGGCCGAGGCGCCCAGCCGCTTGAGCTGGTTGATGATGGTGCCGCCGCTCTCGGCCTTCCACTTCCAGACGCGCGCGACGAACGCTTCGCGCCCGAGATCGTGGCGGGTCTTCGACTCGCGCGCGAGCTGG
>JBEBHC010000028.1:0-29053 GCA_040081185.1 Devosia sp.
AGTCCCGCAAAAGCCGCGGCAGCGAGCACCGGACCCAGCGTGACGACAAAACCGCTCACCAGCTCGAAGATGTGCCGGGCCGCCGCACTGCCGATCCCATCGACGATTGTCCGGCTACCTTGGAATCGGAACGAGACCCACTGCCGTTGCGCGTTCCAGACCAGCACCGGAGAGAACACCGCCAACGCCAACGCCACGCCGGCCCAAACCTGCCATAGCCTCAGCCAAACGCGCCGCTCACGGCTAACGATGATGAACAGGAACAAGCCCAGCGGCAGGAACGCGTCGGTATATTTGCTCGTGAGGCCGAGCCCGGCGAACAAGCCCGCCGCGAGCCACCAGCTCGCGCCCTGCGAGCCGATGAACTCGGCAACCGCCCACAATGCCGCTGCCCAGAACAGCATCGACGGCGCATCGGGCGTTGCAACGAAACCGAGTGCGATTCCCGGCGCGAAGTTGAACAGGATCACCGCCAGCGCCGCGGCACGCCGGTCGGCCAGGATGGCGGTGGTGCGGAAAATCGCCGCCGAGGTGAGCGCGAGAGCCAGCACTGTCATGGCACGCACGCCGAATTCGGTGTTACCGAAGACCGCGCGCCCGATCGTCATCATCCAGGCAACCATCGGCGGATGGTCGAGATAACCCGCCGCCGGATGCGTGGACCAGAATGCGTAATAGGCCTCGTCATACGAGAGGCCCGACAACCCGCCGACCAGCAGCCGCGCGACACTGACGGCGAGGACGACACCGGCCGCCAGCGGCAGGTCGAGTCTGAGGCGCGGGGCGGCGTTCACGTCAACTGCCTATCTAGGGAAGTCTGAATTCCTTCCGAAGTATTGCAACTAGCTGCTCAGCGGCAGTCCGATCCAACTGGATCGCTTGCGACACCTTGTCTGGAAACTGGCGATCTGGCTTTCCATAGGTGTTGATTTGCACAAACCCTACTCCGTCAATCTGATAGGCTGCCCAGCGCGCTTCGACCTCGTCGTGAAGTTGGGTGCGTTCGGACGTTAGCGTCGAAAATTTTCGAATAAGCGCCATTTCGGATCCTCCACTTGCCCCGTTATATGCTGACTCTAGAATATGATGGAACGCCCTTCGCTGGCTGGCAGCGGCAGTCGCACGATCTCAGCGTGCAGCAGGTGCTCGAGGAGGCAATCGGCAAGATGGCCGGTGAGACGGTAAGTGTGCAGGCCGCGGGCCGCACCGATTCCGGCGTGCATGCACTGGGCCAGGTGGTGAGCTTCGATCTTTCGAAGGACTGGGACCCGTTCAAGATTCGCGAAGCGCTGAACTTTCACACCAAGCCGCATCCGGTCGCGGTCGTTGCCTGTGAAGCGGTGGACGGCGGGTTCGAGGCCCGCTTCTCCGCACTCGCGCGCCACTACGAATACCGCATCCTCAATCGCCGCGGCCGTCCCGCGCTGGATGCCAGCCGCGTGTGGCACGTGCCGGTGCCGCTCGACGCCGATACAATGCACGGCGCGGCGCAGCAGATCCTCGGCAAGCACGATTTCACGACGTTCCGCGCGGCCGAATGCCAGGCGAAATCGCCGGTCAAGACTCTCGATCGTCTCGATGTGTCGCGCGAGGGTGAAGTGATCGTCGTGCGTGCCGGCGCTCGCAGCTTTCTCCACTCGCAGGTCCGCTCGATGGTGGGCTCGCTGAAGCTGGTGGGCGAGGGCAAGTGGAGCGCCCGCGATTTCAAGTCTGCCCTCGATGCTGCCGATCGTTCCCGCTGCGGCCCGCTGGCGCCGCCCGATGGGCTGTACCTGGTCCGCGTCGACTACTAGCTGACGGGCATGTCCAGCGCGATCGGCGGGATCAGTCCGAGGAACTGTGCGATCAGTACGCCGACAAACGCCGCTACTAGCCGCGCCACCACGAACATCGCGACCTGCAACCCCGGCAAAGTGACCACCAGGCGCGCGATATTCACCTCGAACACGAGGATCACGAGGCCAAGTCCATAAACCACCACGAGTCCGCTCATGCCCGCAGCGCTGATGGCGACGGAGATCAGCGTCAGAAAGAATGTCGCCCAGTTGTCGGCCACCATGAAGGGCACCAGCCCATCGAGCCGCCCGAGCTGGCGCAACACCAGCGCCGCAAAACCGACCTGCATCCCGTACAGGATCGCGACGATGATCAGCGATCGCGCAATACCCCCCGGCTCGTTCCCCTCACCGAGCCCGAGCGGCAGGACGGCATTGATTGCGGTGACGACGATGAAGGCGATGAAGCTGCCCGCGAGTCCGCGTAGTGTGAAGCTGAAATAGCGCGGCGATGTGCGATCGCCGATGAGCAGGCCGAGCACGCCGCGGCCGGCAGACATCAGTTCTTCGATCAGCGTCGGCTGCTGTGTCGGCGGCGGGGTCAGGTCAAGGCGCTCCGTTCGGCCCGTTGCATGTAGAGGCCGGGGGGCCGGGCGGCAAGCGCTCAGGCCGTGAAAAAGCCACCGATAAAAGCTGCGTAAAGTGCCGTAAGGGCACGCACATCCGCAATCGGCACCGATTCATCCACCTTGTGCATGGTGGGGCCGGGCAGGCCGCATTCCACCACCGGGCAGAACGGCGCGATGAATCGCGCATCCGACGTGCCGCCCGTCGTCGATAGTTCGGGGCGCCGGCCGGTGACGGCCTCAATGGTGGCCGCGAGCCGCTCGACCTCGCCGCCCGGTTGCGAGATGAAGGCGCGTGAATACCGGCCGAGCATTTCGAAACGGATATCGCATCCCGCCGCATCCTGCCCGGCGATGTTCTCCAGAATAGCGGAGGCCAGAGTCTCGGGCGTCCACAGATCGTTGTAGCGCACATTGAAGCGCAGTTCGGCGCTCGCCGGGATGACGTTGCCCGTCGGGTTGCCAACATCGAAGGTCGTGAACTCGAGATTGGATGGCGGGAAGTGCTCGGTGCCATCGTCGAGCTTGCCCGACAGCGCCCCGATGATCGCCGCTGCAGTCGGGATCGGGTTCTTCGCACGATCTGGATAGGCAACGTGCCCCTGCACGCCGTTCACCAGGATGCGACCGCTGAACGAACCGCGCCGGCCGATCTTGATCGAGTCGCCCACCACCGCCGTCGAGCTCGGCTCGCCCACGATGGCGAACGTGAACCGCTCGCCCTGCGCGGCCGCCCAGTCCATTACCTTGACTGCGCCGTTGATGTTCTCGGCCTCTTCGTCATTGGTGATGACGAGCGAAATATGCGCATCCGCCGGTGCTGCGGCGCAGGCCGCGATGAAAGCGGCGACCCCCGACTTCATGTCCACCGCACCGCGTCCGTACAGCGTCCCGTCGACGATCTCGGCTCCGAAGGGATCGTGCGTCCACAGGCTCCTATCACCCGGCGGCACTACATCGGTGTGCCCGCAGAACAGCAGGTGCCGCGCGCCGCTGCCGCGCGTCGCAAAAATATTGTCGACCGGATAGGAGCCGTCGCCTTCGAAGTGGAGGCGCGTAACGGTGAAACCGAGCGGTGTAAGCGCCCGCGCCACCACGTCCATCACGCCGGCATCGGTCGGTGTCACCGATGCACAGCGGATGAGGTCCTGCAGAAGCGGGACGGGATCGAGCCCTTGATGGTCAGCCATATCCCGTCCTTTCGTTCAGCCGCCGAGCGGATCGGGACCGTAACTGTTCTGCCCGATCGTGCCACGCAGGAACGCAAGCACGATGAACAGGTAGAGGCCGAAGATGACCAAAGCGAGTTGCACCACCTGCATCCAGGTGTCGGGCATCATCACCGCGACGCCGCGGACCTCGCCGGTCGTCATGCCGATGCCCAGCAGCTGCAGCACGCTGATCACGATCGAGAGCCCGATATAGATCCACACATCCAAGCCTGATTTATCGCGATCGTGCCGGCGCTTCACCGACAACGCAGCCGCCGGAAAACTGAAGACGACCTGGATGATGATGGCCAGCCAGCCCAGCTTCGGCGCCATGCCGCTGAACATGCCCAGGAAGTCTTGCGCCGTCGGCGTGTTTCCCGAGCCGACCTGTTCCATCAGAACCGCCATCTGCGGCGCCAGCACCGACGAAACGATCACGAGCTGAACGATCACGATGACGACGACGAGCAGAAGGCTGTAGCCCCAGAACGGCGCGCGGTTAAGCCGGCCGTTGAAACCGAAAAGTGCTAAAAGCAATTGGTCCCCCGAACCCTTGCGGGTAGCGCCCCTCGCACCGCCGCAGCGGGCGCAACGCTATGGGAGTCGCGGCGCCCGCGCCAGTGTCAGTGCGCGTAGAGCGGCGCCGGTTGTGGCCCGTAGCGGTTCGGCCCCCGCGTGCCCGGCAGGATCAGCAGCACCACCGCGAGGTAGACCCCCAAAACACCGAGAGCACCTTGGGCCGCGATCGCATAGTCCGGCGGAACCAACCCCAGCACCATGACCGCTACGACAGCCCCCATCGCCACGATCACCACCGGGACATCGTGGCCGGCCGCGCCGCGATCGTGCCGGCGGCGGATCGCGAGATCGACGAGAAAGCCGATGGCGAGAATGGCGAGGATACCGCCCAGCACGGCGATGACCATCATCGGCGGCGTCCCGGGCGCGATCGCCCCGGCCTTGAACGCCGGCGACAGTGCGAAATACCCCACGCCGCCCAGCACCGCCGCGAGCAACAGCGTGCCCACGAAGTACCCCATGAACCGCGACCGCGGCAGCCGGTCCTCCAACGCGGCATCGCGGGCCCGCCGAGGCTTGGCTTCGCGCTCGGCCGGTGCCAGCGAGCCGGTGACCGACGACGCCACCACCGGCGCCGCGACAGGTTGCGCAACGGGCGCCGGCTCCTCGGCCTTCGCCACAAGGCCGTGCCGGTCCGGGCCATACTTATTGGCGCCGCGCTTGCCCGGGAAGAGGCCGAGATTGAGCAGCAGCAACGCGCCGATAACGGCGATGCCAACAAAGCTCCAGCCGAGGGCCGCACGGGGCACTGCCGGCACCCACAGGCACACCATTCCCGCGACGATGAGCAGCGTGAACACCACCGCGATGAAACCCGAGCCACCGCGATCGTGCCGGCGGCGAATATCGATCGCCATGTTCGGCAGCGCCAGCAACACGAAGGTCGGGATCGCGGCGAGCAGCGCAATCTTGCCCGCCGGCGGCAGCGCGATCGACCACGGACCATAGGGCAGGGTGCCGGGCACATCCACCTGGTTGAGCAGGTCGAGCCGCACCACGATGTTGGTGAAAACGTAGTGCAGCACCGCGCCTGCGATGCTGATCAAGATGAGCCACAGCCAGAAGCGCCGCCGCCCGATGCGGCGCTGCTTCACCGGCTTCTCGATTGCGACGTCCTCGCTCATCGGCTCCCCCAAGCCTGCTTCAATCTCTGAGCAGTTCGTTGATCGAGGTTTTGGATCGCGTCTGCTCGTCCACGCGCTTGACGATCACCGCGCAGTAGAGCGACGGCCCCGGCTGACCATTCGGTAGCGGCTTGCCGGGCAGGCTGCCCGACACCACCACTGAGTATGGCGGCACCTTGCCCATGTGCACCTCGCCGGTTGCCCGGTCGACGATCTTGGTCGAGGAACCGATGAACACGCCCATCGAGATCACCGAGCCTTCGCCGACGATAACGCCCTCGACGACTTCCGATCGTGCGCCAACGAAGCAATTATCCTCGATGATCGTCGGCGCCGCCTGCATCGGCTCGAGCACGCCGCCGATACCGACGCCACCCGACAGGTGCACGTTCTTGCCGATCTGCGCGCACGATCCGACGGTGACCCAGGTGTCCACCATCGAACTCTCGTCGACATAGGCGCCGATATTGACGAAGCCCGGCATGACGATGACGTTGCGCGCCAGATACGACCCGCGGCGCACCACGCAGCCGGGCACCGCGCGGAAGCCGGCCTCGCGGAAACGGTTCTCGGCCCAGCCCGTGAACTTGGAGGGCACCTTGTCCCACCAGTTGCTGCCCCCGGGGCCGGGCATGATCTCATTGTCGTTGAGGCGGAAGCTCAGCAGCACCGCCTTCTTGAGCCATTGATTGACCGTCCACTCGCCCTGCGCCTTGCGCTCGGCAACGCGCACCTTGCCGGAATCGAGCAGGTCGAGTGCCGTGTCGACGGCCTCCCGCACTGCGCCCTTGGTCGTAATGCCGATGGTTTGGCGATCTTCCCAGGCGGCGTCGATAGTGGATTGCAGGTCGGACATTGCGGCTCCCCGAGGTCGGCAAGCGTCATGGCAAGCGGGGCGCGGGGAGTCAACGCGGCGAACCCGCCCGCCTTCCATCCCTCCTTAACCGCGGGCAGCTACGCTTCGCCCATAGGAGATTTCATGGCCCGCCGCCCCCAGCCCAAGCAGCCTGCGCTCAAGAAACCGGCGCCGAAGGTACCCGCCGCGAGGCCACCCGCCGCAAAGGTGAGCCGGACGGGTAAACCGCCCAAATCACCCAAATCGCCCCGGACGCCGCTGCGCACCGCCGAGCAGGATATGGTCGCCGCCCATAAGGTGCCGCAGACCCCGCAGACTGCCTCGGCTGCCTATCGACTTGCTTATACCGACGAAGAATTCATCACCGCCGACGAAACGCGCGGTATCCGCTTCCAGCTCGAATACCTGAAGGCCGAGACCCGCCTGCGCGAGCGCGGTATCAACTCGACCGTGGTGCTGTTCGGCGGCGCGCGTATCCCCGAGCCCGGCAAGGCCGCCTGGGCGGCCCGCAATGCCACACAGAAAAAGAACCTCGAGCGAGCCTCCAAATACTACGACGAGGCCCGTCGCTTCGCCCAGCTCGCCTCGATGACCAGCCGGGCGCTCGGCTATCGCGACTACGTCGTGGTCACCGGCGGCGGACCGGGGGTGATGGAGGCCGGCAATCGCGGCGCCGACGACATCGGTGCCCCGTCCGTCGGCCTGAACATCGTGCTGCCACACGAGCAGGCACCCAACATCTACATCACGCCCGAGCTCTGCTTCAATTTCCACTATTTCGCGACGCGCAAGATCCACTTCCTGCTGCGCGCCCGTGCCGTTGCGATCTTCCCCGGCGGCTTCGGCACGCTCGACGAGTTCTTCGAGACGCTCACGCTCATCCAGACCGGCCGTATGGATCGCGTGCCGGTGCTGCTATTTGGAATGGAGTTCTGGAAGAAGGTGATCGACTTTCAGGCCCTCGCCGATGCCGGCACCATCGGCCCGGACGACCCGGACCTGTTCACCGTCGTGGACAGCGCCGAAGAGGGCTGGGCCGTCATCCGCAAGCACTACAACCTGACGGACGTCTCGCGCTGACGGCTACAGCAGGCCGCGCAGGAAACCGGACAGGTCGCTGGTGACATGATGCACATGCGCACCGCCTGTGCGCTCGAGTTCCCAGCTCTCCACCTGGTCGTGCAGGAAATCCTCCGGCGCGACAACCTGCACGGTCTTCATTCCGACATCATGCGGCACCAGCAGGTTTTTCTCGAGGTCGTCGAACATAGCCGCGCGTTTCGCATCGACGCCGTGCGTCGCGAAGAACTCCGCATACGCTTCCGGTAGCGGCTTCGGCTTGTACTTCATCGATCGAATATCGAAGATCCCGTCGAACAGGTCCGACGCGCCGACCTGCCGCAACACCGCCTTGGTGTGCCCGACATCGCCGTTGGTGAGCACGAATTTCCGTCCGGGCAGGCTGCCGATCGCCTCGGCCAGCATCGGATGCGCCGGCACGCCGGAATAATCGATCGCGTGCACGGTGTTGAGGAAATGGTCCGGATCGACGCCGTGATGCAGCATCAAACCATGCAGCGTCGTACCGTGGTCCCGATAGTAGGACTTCTGCAGCGCCCGCGCCTCGGCATAGGGCAGGCCGGTCGCGCTCACCATGTAGTCCGAGATCAGCAGGTCGATCTGCGCGAAGAGATTGCACTCACGCGGATAGAGCGTGTTGTCGAGGTCGAACACCCACTCGGTGACGTGCGAGAATTCCGCTTTCGCGGCGCTGTGGTCGGTCATGCCCGGCTTATGGCAGAACCCGACGCCTATTTCACCTGTGCGCGTGCTTGGAGCGCGAGCCTATTGCCCGTCGCCCTCGGTCGCGCTGTTCTCGCCGGCCTTGCCGCCGTCATGGTCGGGCCGGCTCTTCTGGTTGAAGCCGCCGCTGACATTTTCCTCTGGCGCATCCTTGTTCTTCTTCGACGGTCGCTCGTTGGCGATCTTGCTCGCGATTTCATGCGCCTTCTGTTTTTCCGGCGGAGTTTGCGTGGTGGGCATGCTGGCCTCCGATGGTGCGAGCGGGATCAACCTGCGAGCGGAGGGTTTGGTTTCGTCACGTTTCGCCATGCGGCAGGCGCAGGGCTGCATCTCAATCAAATGATTGATTGACGCCTCTGGCGGGTGTACAGCCGCCCGCCATGAACATGATCGACACCATTCCTCCCAAGCGGGAAAAGACCGACGACCGGCGCGCCGCTATCGCCCATGCAGCGCGGCAGCTCATCGTCGAAAAGGGTGTCGAGGGCCTGCGGACTCGCGATATTGCCGAGCGCGTCGGCATCAACATCGCGACGCTGCACTACCATGTGCCCAGCAAGGAAGCGTTGATCGAACTGGTCGCCGAATCGCTGCGCGACACGTTCATCCAGCAATCCATCGACCGGCCGCGCGCGCATCTCAGCGCCGGCGAGCGCATGGATCTCGAGTTCGTGGATCTGCGCGAGATCGCGCTCGAAAAGCCCGAGATCATGCTGGTCTTTTCCGAACTGATGGAGCGTGGGCGGCGCGACGAACGCATCGCCCAAGCCATCCTGCCCATGAAACATCGCTGGCGGAAGATTCTCGCCGACCTGCTGACGGAAGGTGTCAGCAACGGAATCTACCGTCCCGATATCGATCCGGAAGCCTTCGCCAGCATCATGATCGCATCCTTCATCGGCTTCTGCCGCAACCCGGAAAAAAGCACCGACAGGCTCGAACGCCTGGTCTCCGAATTGCAGCGCGCCATTGCCAATCCTGCCGCTCCCGTCGGGCGCGATTTGTCGAAATCGCCATCACCCGCGCGTCAGCGGCGCGTCACCCCTCCCAAGGAGTAATCCAATGACTTCCCACTTCCACCCGCCCGCTAGCAAGGCGGATGCCGATCCGCGCCGCTGGGTGGCGCTGTTCGTGCTGCTGCTCGCCAGCTTCATGAATCTCATCGACGTCACCATCGTCAACGTCGCGCTGCCGAGCCTGCAGGCGCGGCTCGGCGCCGATGCCAACCAGATCGAATGGGTCATCGCCGCCTACGTCCTCGCCTTCGCGCTCGGCCTGCTCCCTTTCGGCCGGCTCGGCGACATCGTCGGCCGCACCCACATGTTCCTCATCGGCGTCGCAGCCTTCACCATTGCGTCCGCGGCTTGCGGTCTGGCGCCCTCCATCGAATGGCTCATCGCCGCGCGCGTCCTGCAGGGCTTCGCCGGTGCCATCATGACGCCGCAGGTTCTCGCCATCGCGCAGGTCACTTTCCCGCCCGAGGAAAAGGGCCAGGCCTTCTCGCTGTTTGGTCTCGCCGCAAGTCTTGCGGCGGTCTCCGGCCCGCTGCTCGGCGGCCTGCTGATCGGTGCCGATCTGGGTGGCCTCGACTGGCGCCCGATCTTCCTCGTCAATGTGCCGGTGGGCATTCTCGCCGTCGTTGCGGGCTGGTTTCTCATTCCGCGCCCGCCGGGCCACCCCGACCTTAAGAACGACTTTATCGGCATCCTCTTGTTCGGCCTCGCCAGCGTGTCGCTCGTCTATCCGCTGATCGAGGGCCGTGCCTTCGGCTGGCCGCTCTGGGCCTTCGGCCTGATTGGTCTCGCCGTCGTGTTCGCGGCGCTGTTCGTCCTGTGGGAGCGCCGGCGTGCCGCGTTGAACCAGCCTCAGCTGCTGAACGTCTCTCTTATCAGCAACGGCAACTTCCTGCTCGGCATGCTGATCACCACCATCTTCGCCTCGGGCATCCCGGCGATGTTCATGGTCATCTCGCTGACCCTGCAGCTGGGCTTCGGCCTGTCGCCGCTCGAATCCGGTCTGGTCAACACGCCCTTCTCGGTCGGCGTCCTCGCTGTCTCGCTGATCTCCGGCCGCTTCGGGCAGCACTATCTGCGGGTTCGTCTCGCCATCGCCGCGGCCCTTCTGGTCACCGGCATCGGCTGGACCGACCTGGTGTTCCGCGGCATGGGCGACGTCGTCGACCATTGGCAGTTCCTGCCGCCGCTGTTCATCGCCGGCCTCGGTCTCGGCCTCGGTTTCTCGGCCCTGTTCCAGTCGATCCTCGCTGGCGTCCCGCCGCGCGATGCCGGCGCGGGTTCAGGCGCCCTGCAGGCCTTCCAGCAGGTCGGCGGTGCCATCGGTGTAGCCCTGGTTGGTGAGATATTCTTCACCCACATCGGCACCGGGATGGCCTCGGGTGGCAACCCGCACGCAGTGTTCTCGAGCGCAGCCGGCCTCGCCATCGTCTATCAGGTGGTGACCTTCGCCGCGGTTGGTCTCCTGGTCTTCCTGCTCAAGCCCGCCAACGTGCATCGCGGACCGGGCACATCCCCGGCCGCGGACCGTCCACCCGTCGCGGTGGAAGCCTAAAAAAGCAAAGGGCGCCTTCGGGCGCCCTTTTTGTTTCGGCAGAGGTTCGGAAGATCAGGTCACCTGACGATCAGCGTGCCGGCACCGTGTTCGGTGAACAGTTCCACCAGCACCACATGTGGGGTCTTGCCGTTTAGGATCACGACGCCCTCAACGCCATTGTCGAGCGCTTCGAGGCAGGTCTCGACCTTGGGAATCATGCCGCCCGAAATCGTACCGTCGGCAATCAGCGCCTTGGCGTCCCGCACCGTGAGCTCGGGGATCAGCTTCTTGTCGGGGCCGAGCACACCATCCACGTCCGTCAGGAACAGCAGGCGCTTGGCGCCCAGTGAACCGGCAATGGCACCGGCGAAGGTATCCGCATTGATATTGTAGGTATTGCCGTCGCGGCCGGGTGCCACCGGCGCGATCACCGGGATCATCTCCGAGCGCGCCAGCTGGTCGAGCAGAGTGCGATCGACTTCCACCGGCTCGCCGACGAAACCGAGGTCGAGCACGCGCTCGATGTTGGAGCCGGGATCCTTGAACTTCTTTTCCGCCTTGCGCGCAAAGACCATGTTGCCGTCTTTGCCGCACAGGCCGATAGCCCATTCGCCTTCGGCATTGATCAGCGCGACGATCTCCTTGTTGATGGAACCGGCGAGCACCATCTCGACCACTTCCATCGTCCGCGCATCGGTCACGCGCAGCCCGCCCTCGAATTTGGCTTCGATGCCGAGGTTCTTGAGCATGGAGGCGAGCTGTGGCCCGCCGCCATGCACCACGATCGGGTTGACGCGGGATTGCTTGAGCAGCGCGATGTCGCGCGCGAAGTTGCGGCCAAGGGCGACATCGCCCATTGCGTGGCCACCATACTTCACCACGACGGTCTTTCCTTCGTAGCGCTGCATATAGGGGAGCGCCTGCGACAGGATGGAAGCATCGCGGGAGAACGATTCGATATCGGGCATCTTGCGCTTCGTGGCCATTTCGGGCGGGAGGTATAAAGCATTCCTCCCGCGGTAAAAGCGGAAATCCCGGCCGCGTTGCACCGTCCCGGGGAAATACGGCCATGGGGCCCGCGTCACCATGCGCTGGCCGAATGTGACGAAACCGGGGTAGGCAGCCGGGCGGCGGCACGGTAAAACCACATCCGTGAGCGGAACAGCAGAAATCACCGACCTGATCGCCCGTTGCGCCCTGCGCGACCGGAACGCCTTTCGTGAACTTTACCGCCGGACGTCCTCGAAACTGTTCGGGGTCACCCTCCGTATATTGAAGGACCGCTCGGAAGCCGAAGAGGCGCTCCAGGAGGTGTACGTCAAGATCTGGCAGCGCGCCGACCGTTACGTGGCCGGTGGCTACAGCCCGATCAGCTGGCTGGTCGCGGTCGCCCGCAACCACTCGCTCGACGTCCTCCGCGCCCGCAAGCCGGTGAGCGACGATATCGACGTAGCCCTCGAGGTGGCCGACGCTGCTCCCAATCCCGAGCAGTCGGCGTCCAACGCCGGCGAGCGTTCACGGATCGACTCGTGTCTGGCCGAACTGGACCCGGACAAGGCGGAAGCCGTGCGCGGGGCCTATCTCGACGGTTATAGTTACGAAGAACTGGCGACACGCTATTCCGTGCCGCTGAATACGATGCGGACATGGTTGCGCCGCAGCCTGTTGAAACTGAGAGAGTGCCTCACTGCATGAGCGACATGAGCCACATGACCGGACCTGGTGAGGACGATCGCGTCCTCATGGCCGAGTATGTGCTCGGCCTGCTCCGGGCCACCGAGCACGATCGTGTAGCCATGCGGCTGCGCGACGATGCCGGCCTGCGCGCTGAAGAGCGGCTGTGGAAGCTGCGTCTCCAGAGCCTCGATCGCGAATTCGTCGAGACCGCCGCTCCCGCTTCCGTCCTCGCCAGGCTCGAATCGCGCCTGTTCGGCGAAGCCAACACCGCCGGCGGCCTCGCCGGCTGGTGGAATTCGCTGGCGCTGTGGCGCGGCCTCGCCACGGCCGGTGTTGCCGTCGCGGCCATCGCTGTCGGCTTCAACGTGACGGCCCCGCGTCCCGACCCGCAGGCCTTCGCCGCCCAGCTGGTGGCCGCGCTGCATTCCGAAGGCTCCAACGTCAGCTTCGTCGCGCTCTACAACAGGCAGGGCGAGCTCCGCATTACGCCGCTCTCCGGTGACCAGCCGGGCGACAAGGACTACGAGCTCTGGGCCATCGAAGGCAGCGGCCCGGCCAAGTCCATGGGCGTCATCGCCGCCAACGCCCGCAACGACGTCACCGTGGCCCCCGATATCCTGGTCGATTTCGGCGAGGGTACTACGCTGGCCGTCACGCTCGAGCAGAAGGGCGGCTCGCCCACCGGGGTCGCTCAGGGCCCGATCGTAGCCGTCGGCACGGCAACACTCATCTAGGCAGCGTCGCGTCCGGCAGGACTAAGCGTGGATGCGCGAGGCGTATCCAGTCCCGACCCGTGCGATTTTCTACAAACACCGGCCAAGGATCGCGCCCGTCGCGACGTCCAACCTTTGTGTCACCTGAGACACGCTCTGCGCCCAGGCGGCTGGCGGGGAGGGGGCTCCGAATTCCGTTCGGAATCGTCCCTGCCGGCCGCCATCGCGAATGATGCCAAACCCACAGGAACGCGCCTGCACCACATATGGGTGCACGGTTTCAGAATCTTTTTACGCGCACCGATTTTGCGAAACTGGTCCGCGAAACCTCCCGTAGTTCCGCCTGTAGCAACCGGATGAAACCGGTCCCCCCAGGAAGGAACAGTCACAATGAAAACCTCTCTTCGCGCCCTCGCGCTCGGCGCCATGCTCTCGGTCTCCGCTCTTGCCGGTGTCGCTTATGCAGACAACCCGATGGTTGGCGGCGCCGCCATGTATGAAGACAAGGACATCATCGATAACGCCGTGAACTCGGCCGACCACACCACGCTCGTCGCCGCGGTTCAGGCCGCCGGCCTCGTCGACACGCTGAAAGGCCCCGGCCCGTTCACCGTTCTGGCCCCGACCAACGAAGCCTTCGCGGCTCTCCCGGCCGGCACCGTCGACAATCTTCTGAAGCCCGAAAACAAGGACATGCTGACGAAGATCCTGACCTGCCACGTCATCGCGGCCAAGGCGCTCTCCACAGACATCACCAAGATGGCGATGGACGATGGCGGCACCCATGAAGTGACCACCGTTGGCGGCTGCAAGCTCCAGCTCAGCGTCGCCGATGGCGTCGTCTCGATCAAGGACGAGAACGGCGGCACGGCTCACGTGACCATCGCCGACGTGATCCAGTCGAACGGCGTGATCCATGTGATCGACGCGGTGCTTCTGCCCAAGATGTAAGCGGGCGCTCGGTTTCCCCGCGTCTCAGGACGCGGGGGTCTCCGATCACCGCAAGCACACACGCAATTGACGTGCATCGCGCCCTCCGCACGATAAGATGCACGCCGACGGACCCCGCATCCATCCGCGCCCTCTGCGGTCCCCGATGCGGGGTCGCGCATTTTCAGGAGACTTGAGATGACCGCCATCAATCGCCGCACCCTCCTGCTCTCGGGCTCTGCGATCGCCGCCATCGCCGCGCTGCCGTTCCTGACGCGCATGTCGCCGGCCAATGCCGTCGAAGGCACCTTCGAGGTCAGCCATAGCGAGGAAGAGTGGCGCAAGATTCTGTCGCCCGAAGCCTTCTCCGTGATGCGCCAGGAAGGCACGGAATATCCGGGCACCTCCGCCCTCCTCACCGAGCATCGCGACGGCACCTTCCTCTGCGCGGGCTGCGACCTCGCGCTGTTCGACTCCGCCACCAAATACGAGAGCGGCACCGGCTGGCCGAGCTTCTACCAGCCGCTCGACAATGCCGTGCAGCAGTCGACGGACTTCAAGCTCGGCTATGCCCGCAACGAAATTCACTGCCGCCGCTGCGGTGGCCATCTCGGCCATGTGTTCGAAGACGGTCCGCAGCCGACCGGCCTGCGCTACTGCATGAACGGTGTAGCTTTGAAGTTCGAAGCCAAAGCGGCATAGGGCTCGGCCGCAGCAACCACCCGGTTGCCCATCTTGCGTGGCGCGGGAAACCGCGCCATTTGTTTTTGATGAAGCTCACCCTGATCCAGACCGGCGACGTCCCCGAAAAACTCCGCGGACGCTTTCCCGCCTACGCTCCGATGTTCCACCGCATGTTTGCCGGTGAGGGCTTCAGCTTCGAGACGATCAAGGTTTCGGAGGGCGAACCGTTTCCCGATCCGCACGCGCTCGACGCGGTGCTGATCACCGGCTCCGCCGCCGGTGTTTATGACAATCACCTGAGCTGGATGGAACCGCTGCGCGTCTTCATCCGCGCCGCCTATGCCAGCCGCACGCCGATGGTGGGCATCTGCTTCGGCCACCAGATCATGGGCGACGCGCTGGGCGGCGACGTCCGAAAGTCCGAAAAGGGCTGGGGCCTCGGCCGGCATGTTTACGGCGTCACCGCGCGCCCGGATTTTCTCGGCGGCAACCTGCCCGAATTCGCCATTGCCTGTTCGCACCAGGACCAGGTGATCGTGCCGCCCGAAGAGGCCGAGGTGTTCCTCTCTTCGGATTTCACGCCCAATGCCGGCCTCGTCTATCGCAACGGCGCCGCCCTCAGCCTGCAACCGCATCCGGAGTTCGAGGACGACTACACCATCGCCCTCGCCGAACTCCGCCGCGGCAAGACGCCGGACGAAAACGTCGAGCGTGCTTTGGCCTCTGTCGCACGCGCTTCCGACAGCCGCGAAGTCTCGTCCTATGTCGGTGCATTCCTGCGCCGCGCGAGCGGCACCTAAGTCTCAGCGCGTCGCGCGCGCTTCGCTCGGCGTCATGCCGTAGCGGCGGCGGAATGCACGGTTGAAATAGGAGAGGTCGCCGAACCCCGCATCGTAGGCGATGTCGCTGATCGCCAAATGCGATGTGTGGGGCGAGATCAACGCGCGATGCACCGCGGCAAGGCGCAACTCCATCAGTGTGTCGGCGAACGATGTGCCCGCGCCCGCAAACAGTTGCCGCAGGTAGCTCGCGGAAATCTCATGGGCGCGCGCCATCTCACCAATCGTCAGCGGTTCACGGAAGCGCTGTTCCATGTCGGCCTTCACGGCATGCAGCCGCGCCGCTCGCACGCCCCCGGCATGGGCCGCCAGATTGCGGCCACCTCCGAGCACCAATGCCGCGAGGTCGTACATGTTCGCCGAAAATACACGCCGTGCTTCGGCCCCGGCCATCAACTGCGTGTCGGCCAGCACGTCGGCGTAGCTGAGCAGCAGGCGCAACGCCGAGTGACTAGCGGGGATAGGCTGCCCGATTGCTGCCTGTGGATCGGTGAGATAGCGGCCCAGCACGCGTCTATCGAGCCGGATATTGGTGAGCCAGGTTTCGGTATGGCCCGTGAAGGTGCCGGTCTCGTCGTTTGCCGTAAGCACAGCATCACCATCGGCCACACGCACGGCATTGCCCTGGTAGCGCAATTCGGCACGGCCGCTGCGCACCGCAGCAAGCACCACCGCATCGTCGCCCAGTACCTCGGGATGATGGCTGGTCATCGGCGACAGCGCACCGCTCGCCACTGCCACGTCCGGCATGGCGCGGATGGTCACATCGCAGTAAAGCGGCGCCTCACCCACAGGCGTCATCTCGAGCCGCAGGATGGTGCGCCCGATATGTTCGCGGAAGGCGTCGAAACCGTTATCGCCACCGCTCCCGGCCGACGCCCGGAAAACTGCGACCTCGCTGCCGCTCATCGTGCTGCCCCGTTCACTTCACCCTAACCATGCCACAGGTTCCGTCTCGAAAAAACGCTGCGGCTGGCGCTGGGGCCGCGCGGCGCGTCGGCTGGTCCAAGACCGTGAGGAGCGCTCTCGCTCATCATCGGTCGGCGCGGGGGCGTATGTGCATCATGAGGTCGATCACCATGTCGCGTCTAAAACTCTTGGCTCCTGTCGCACTGCTTGCGGCGGCCAGTCCGGCGCTCGCCACCAACACAACTCTCGCCGTGAGCAGCCTGCTCTTTGCCGGCCCCGGCGCCGAATACGCCGTCATCGGCAGCTTCGGGCCGGGTGCAATCGACCTCGGCCAATGCCTGGTCAACCCGCAGCACGAGAACTGGTGTTTTGCCAAACGCCCGGGTGAGGCAGGCTGGATCCTATACATCGAGGCTGCAGCCACGCCAGCGCCAGCGTCGGCAAGCCCGACGACCAAGTCCGGCGGCGACGAACAGCCAACCTTGGACAAGGGCGCCATCCGCGAGCTTGCGAGCAAGCAGGGGAACCCACGCCTCTCACCTGTCAGGCAGGATCCAGTCCTGAGGACTCCACCCGGGCCGAAGAAGGCAGATGACGAGCTGGCCACCAAGACCAAGGACGCCAGCCAGTAGCCTGGCTAAGCCGCGAGGCTGCGCGTCACGATCGCCGCGATCTCGGCGCGCAGCACATCGATGCCGAATTTCGTCTCGGAGGACGTGACGACGAGATCGGGATGCGCCGCCGGGCGCTTGGCGATGGCGGCCTTTGTCGCGGCGATCACCGTCTCCAGCTCCGTCACCGAAGGCTTGTCGCCTTTGGTCAACACGACCTGGTAGCTCACCGCCGACTTGTCGAGCTGGTTCATCACCGACTCGTCGTTCGCCTTGATGCCGTGTCGGCCATCGACCAGCACATAGACGCGGCGCAGGTTGGGTCTGCCGGTGAGATATTGGTGGATCAGCCGCGTCCACGCCTCGACCTTCGGCTTGGGCGCCTGCGCAAAGCCATAGCCCGGCATGTCGACGATCCTGAGCGGCGCATCGGCCGCCTCGAAGATGTTGAGCTCCTGCGTCCGGCCAGGCGTGTTCGACGTGCGGGCGATACCGGCGCCGGTCAGCGCATTGATCAGTGATGACTTGCCGACATTCGAACGGCCCGCAAAGGCAATCTCGATCAGGTCGGCCGGCGGCAAGTCCGCAACACGCACACAGCCCTTCACGAACGCGAAGGGCCGCGCAAACATCAGCCGTCCGGCTTCGAGGTCGAGATCGTCGGTTGTCATGGGCCCCTCACTAGGGGAGAGCGGCGGGGAAGGAAAGCCTGCCCGGCCGCTATGCCTTACGTG
Source organism: Devosia sp. (assembly GCA_040081185.1). GTDB lineage: Bacteria > Pseudomonadota > Alphaproteobacteria > Rhizobiales > Devosiaceae > Devosia_A. The sequence continues at coordinate 17,622 of JBEBHC010000028.1, forward strand.
GCGGTGGGCTTGGCCTTGCGCACACCCAGCGATGTCAGGATGTTGCCGAACAGGTCCACATCGGCGCCGTGGCGCTTCATGATGAAATACTGCTGCAGGATCGACAGGAAGTTGTTCCAGCTCCAGTAGATCACCAGGCCCGCCGGGAAACCGCCCAGCGTGAAGGTGAAGATGACCGGCATCCAGTTGAAGATCGCAGCCTGCGTCGGATCGGGCGGCGGCGGGTTGAGGCGCATCTGCACCCACATCGTCACGCCCATGATCAGCGGCCAGACGCCCAGGTGCAGCAGTCCGCCGATGAACGGCACGGCGGTCGGGTTCCACGGGATCAGGCCGAACAGCGTGAACAGGTTGGTCGGATCGGGCGCTGCGAGATCCTGGATCCAGCCGATGAACGGCGCATGGCGCATCTCTAGGCTGATGAACAGCACGGTGTAGAGCGAGAAGAACACCGGGATCTGCACGAGGATCGGCCAGCACCCGGCCAGCGGATTGATCTTCTCGCGCTTGTAGAGCTCCATCATCGCCTGCTGCTGCGCGGCGCGATCTTCCTTGAAGCGATCCTGGATCGACTTCATCTCCGGCCCGACGCGGCGCATCGCGGCCATGGAGGCGTAGGAGCGGCTGGCAAGCGGGAAGAACAGCGCCTTGACGATCACCGTCATGGCGAGCATCGCGAGGCCGAAATTGCCGATGATGCCGTTGAGGAAACGGAGCAGGTAGAACATCGGCTTGGTGAGGAAGTGGAACCAGCCCCAGTCGATCAGCAACTCCAGCCGGTCGATGTGATAGGTCTGCTCGTAGTTCGAGATGGCCGCTTCTTCCTTGGCGCCGGCAAAAACATAGCTCAGGTCCTCGACCGTCGCACCCGGAGCCGCGATCAGCGGCGTGGTCTCGACGAAGCTGGTCTGGAACACGTCGGTCGTCGACGGCTTGGTGTAGCTGAAGCGCGCACTGATCGGCGCTGCCGGGTCCGCGATCACTGCGGTTGCCCAGTACTTATCGCCGATGCCGAGCCAGCCGCCGGTCGACGTCGCGTCGCGCTGCTTCTCGCTGACGAGGTCGGCATATTTGAGCGATACGAGATTGTTCGTGCCCAGCACGCCGAGCGGGCCCTCATGCTGCACGAAGAAATTGCTCACATGCGGCGTGCCTTCACGCACCACGCGCGAATAGGGCAGCAGCGCGATGTCGCCGGTGCCCGCATTCGTCACGGACTGCGTCACTGTAAAGAGGTAGCCGCTGTCGACCGCGAAGGTACGTTTGAACGTGACGCCGGTGCCATTGTCCCAGGCGAGCGTGACGGGAGTGGTCTCGGTGAGCGAAGTGGCCGCGCCATCGACGCTCCACACGCTGTTGGCATCGGGAACACGGACATTGGAGCCGCTCGCCGGCACCCAGCCCTGCTCGACATAATAGCCAGCGGGCGAACCCGACGGGCTCAGCAGCGTGATGATCGGCGAGTCCTTGGCGACCGTCTCGGTGTATTTCGTGAGTTGCAGGTCGTCGATGCGCGCGCCGGTGAGGTTGATCGAGCCCTTGAGCGAAGCGGTAGCGATGCCGACGCGCGAGCTGGCCGAGATCGCCGCATCACGCGTTGCGAAGGTCGCGGCAGTCGCCGGCGATGTCGTCGCGGCTGTGCCCGGCGTCGTGCTTGTCGCACCACCGGTCGTTGTCGTCGCAGCGCCCGGTGCTGCGATGCCCGCATCTGTCGCCGCTGCCTGCTCGGCCGCGATGCGCGCCTGGTTTTGTGCCCGCTCCATCTGCGGACCGGCAACGAAGAACTGCCAACCGAAGAGCACCGCCACGCTCAGCGCGATGGCCAGGATCATATTGCGGTTGTTGTCGGTCATGCGTCTGGTGTCCCGTTGGCGCGCGGCGCTGCGTGCACCTTGGCAATGGCAGAGTTAAGGTCGGAAACGAGCTTTTCGAAGGGGAGGGAGAGCGCTTCGCGCCGCCCCACCACGACGTAGTCATGTTGGGGCCGGAACTGCTCGCCGCAAGCCCTTGCCGCTGCGCGCAGGCGGCGGCGGACGCGGTTGCGTTCGGTGGACGTGCCGACCTTCTTGGTCACCGTGAACCCGATGCCCGGATCGGTAGCCTCGGCGGCGATCGCCTGGAGGGTCAACGCGCTGCGGCTGCTGCGGCGGCCGCGCGCGGCGTTGAGAAACTGTGCCCGCTTGACGAGGCGCCGCAATATCTGTGGCTGGCTCGGCGCGGCCGGCACCGGCCCGAACTCAGGCCGACAGCGTCTTGCGGCCGACGAGGCGGCGGCGGTTGAGGATCTTCCGCCCGTCCTTGGTGGCCATACGGGCTCGGAAGCCATGGCGGCGGGTCCGCACAATCTTGCTCGGCTGGTAAGTACGTTTCATAGCTCAAACCACGCCGGGCGCGGTTCCTCTTGGTCGTGGTCTTGTGCAGATCGGCGCCACGTCCGATCCAATGGCCCGAAAAGGCCATATGTGGACCCGTGGCAGGCTGGCCGGGCTTATAGGGAAAACGACTTTTGAAGTCAACGCACGCGCCGTTCCGGACCCGGACCCGTTGCCGCAGGTTCCCCGCCAGCATTTTCAACGCTTTGCGGGGGTAGGCAACGTCCCGCCCTCTGGCGTTTTGTCCTTGATGAATTACAAGCGGGGCGGCCCCTTCATCTGCGGCACGAGAGGACCGGCTTGGCAGCCCCACTGACCCCCGATCTCTGCGTCATCGGCGCGGGCGCCTCCGGCATTGCCGTGGCTGAAGCCGCCGTCCGGCTCGGCGCCAGCGTCGCCATGGTCGAGCGCGGCACGGCCGGCGGCCAGAGCCTGCGCTCGGGCGCCCTGGCGCTCGCCGCCCTCGGCGCCGCCGCCGAGAAAGCCGCCGCCTTCCGCAAGGGCGCCGCTTTCGGCGTCACCCCCGAGGAGCCGCGGGTCAATTTCCGCCGCATGCGCGACCACATCGCCGAGATCCTCACCGAAGCCGCTCCCGATAGCGGCCCGGCCAAACTCACGGCCCTTGGCATCGACCTGCACAAAGCCACGGCCCGGTTCATCGACCAGCGTACGCTGTGGGCCGGAAATGATACCGAAATCCGCGCCCGCCGTTTCGTCATAGCCACCGGCGCCCGCCCACTGCTGCCCGATGTGCCGGGCTTGCTGTCGGTCCCCTTTTTCACCACTGAGACGATCTTCGAAAACACGCGCAAACTCAGCCATTTGCTGGTCATCGGCGCCGGCCCGATGGGCATCGAGATTGCGCTCAGCTATCGTCGCCTCGGCTGCGACGTCACGCTGATCGAGCCCGGCCCGATCCTCGCCGGTGCCGATCCCGAACTCGCCGAAATCGCGCTGCGCCGCCTGCGCGACGACGGCGTCAATCTGCTGGATACGGCCACCGTCGTGTCGCTGCATGCCCGCAGCCAAGGCATCGGCGTCGTTGCGCGTTCCGGCGATGGCAGCATCAATCTCGACGTGTCGCACATTCTCGTTGCACCCGTGCGTGCGCCCAATCTGCTCGAACTCGATCTCGATGCCGCCAAGGTCAAGCGTGAGGCCATGGGCACGATGGATGGGCTCAAGCTGAACGCCTCGCTCCGCACCTCCAATCCCCGCGTCTTCGCCCTGGGCGAGGCGATGGGGCCGGGCGTGGCCCACGACGCGGCGGCAGAGGCCGACATCGTCGTCCGCACGGCGCTCCTCGGCCGCCCGGCCCGTTACGAACCCGAGGCCGCAGCGCGCCTCACGCTGACCGATCCACCGATCGCCGAAATCGGCCTCACCGAACCGCTGGCCCGGGCGCGCTTCAAGGACGCCTACACCGTCGTGCGCGCCCCGTTTTCCAGCAGCGAACGGGCACGTGCCACGCGCGAAACCGGTGGCGTCGTGAAAGTCATCGTCGCCCCTGATGGGCACATCCTCGGCGCGGGCATGGTCGGCCCCGGCGCGGGTGAACTCGCCGCGATCCTCGGCCTGTGCATTGCCCGCAAGATGAAGCTCGCCGAACTGGCCGGGCTGTCCGTGCCGTTTCCGGGCCACGGCGAACTCCTGCGCCAACTCGGCGAAAAAGCCGCGGCCGGAAACTCGCCGAGCGCACTCGAATCCCGGCTGCTCGCCCTCAACCGCTTGTTGCCCTAGGGCAATACCGGTTAGGCTTTGCTGACATGATCGAGCCCCGCGCCATGCCCGGGCTTTTCTCCGGGCTCTCCATCAAGCTGATCGCCACGATCACGGCAGTGATCCTTGCTGTCGCGGCCCTCATCTATCTCCCGGCCGCCGGCAATTATCGCGCCAGCTGGCTCGAGGACCGGTTGCGCATCGGCATCGTTGCCGCGCGCGTGCTTGATGCGGTTCCGGATGCCCTCAATTTGCCGCGCATGCTGACCAACCGCTTGCTCAGCGCCGCCGAGGCCATTGCCATCGTCTATCGCCGCAACGGACAGAGCCAACTGATCGAGCTAGAAGGCACCGACATGCCGCGCGAGGCACTGACCGTCGATATGCGCCAGCCCGACCAGGCCAACCTCATCATGGGCGCGCTCGACACCTTGATGCACGCCGGCGAACGCACCCTGCGCATCGTCGGCAATGGCGACGACAGTGGCGACCCCGACGCCCAGGTCGAAGTGTTGGTCTCCGAGCAACCGTTGCACGACGATTTGCTGGCCTACTCGCGCAGCGTCCTGCTGGTCTCCATCATCGTCGCGATCGTCGCCGCGGTGGTCCTTTACCTGTTGCTCAACGGCCTCCTCGTCGCGCCGGTGCGCCGCCTCACGGCCAACATGGTCGCTTATCGCCAGGCGCCGGAAAATGCCGCGCTGATTATCGCGCCGACCCGGCGCAACGACGAGATCGGCATCGTGCAGAACCAGCTGGCGGCGATGGAATCCGACATCTTCTCGATGCTCCGTCAGCGCCGTCATCTCGCCGATCTCGGCCTGGCGGTCGCCAAGATCAACCACGATCTTCGCAACACGCTGACGTCGGCGCAGATGCTGTCCGATCAGGTTGTGGCGCTCGATGATCCAAAGATACAGCGCCTCGCGCCGCGACTTGTGCAATCGATCGACAAGGCTATCGGCTTTGCGCAGTCGGTACTCGACTACGGCCGCGAAAGCGCAACACCACCTAGGCCCGTGCCGGTCGACTTGCGCGCACTCATCGAGGAATCGGCGCTCGATGCCGCACTGCTCCGTCACCCCGACATCGCTTTCCGGAATGATGTTCCAGACGGCATCTCGCTCAAGGTGGATCCCGAGCAGATGGCGCGCGTGCTCGTCAACCTGATGAAGAATGCGCGCGAAGCCCTTGAGACGATGAGCATCAGGCCCGAGCATCCCGAAATCGGTACCGGCTATCGCGAAGCCGGTGACCAGATTTTCGTCTCGGTCCGCGACAATGGTCCCGGCTTGCCGCCGCGCGCGCGAGAGAACATCTTCATCGCCTTCGAGGGCTCCGCCAAGGCGGGCGGCACCGGTCTCGGCCTCGCCATTGCTCGCGAGTTGACGGAAGCCCACGGCGGCAAGCTGCACTACGTTCCGCTCGACCCCGGCACCCGCTTCGACATCGCCCTGCCACGCCAGACCCGCCTGGGCTAAGGCCCTCCGGTCCGCCCGCTGGACAATCTTGAACCCGATGTGTATGGGTTCGGCCGCTTCCCCGCCCCCTGGGCCCGAAGCCTGCGCGCCCGTAGCTCAGCTGGATAGAGCATCAGACTACGAATCTGAGGGTCGGACGTTCGAATCGTTCCGGGCGCGCCAAATTCATCAGTTCTTTCAGATACATAGTGGTCGTTGCGGCAGCCAAGGGCAGCGTTTCCGCTCGTTGGTAAGCGTATCGTAAGCAGCTAGCTCGCTGGTTAGTGAACTACGGCCATGAGCTGTGAATAGAAAGTGATGACATCATAACGGACCTTGTCGGCATCAACGCGTTTGCCGATCTCGGCAAAGAACCTGCGAGCGCACTCGATCTTGGTTTTTTCGATCTCGCGCAGCTTCATGCTCGACATCGTGCCCTTGGTCTCGGCCACGAAGTAGATATGCCGCACTTTTCCCCGCTTGAATGAAATCGCCCAGTCGGGATTGTAGTCCCCAACTGGTGTTGGGATTAGGAAGCCTCGCGGAAGCTTGGCGTAGACGACAACTTCTTCGCTGGTGTCGAGCTCCGTGACGAAGCTCCTTTCGACTTCCGAATCCACCATACAATAATCGTAAATATGGTTCTTGAGCTTGGCCGTAGCCCGACTGAAATCCTGCCCAGTTTGCGCCGCCGTGAAGATGTTTGTTTCGTAGCGCTCTGCAACCTCATCGTATTCAAGCTTTTCAATGATGGCCGTCGCCTTCTGCTCGTTGATAAGCCTTCCGGCCTCCGAGATGAAGTGCTCGGGGTTGAGCTTGAACTGATCGAACGTCGCGGGCTGAATGCCGGTCAAAATGTCAGCAAGCGTCTTGCGGGTTAGCTGCGTGTCCTCGGCAACGCGACCAAGCAAATCATACGAGACATCGGAGTAGATCGCTCCGCCCTGTTCGGTTGTCGTTGAGGTCAGCTTGAAGCCTTCGCCTGCCTTCAGCTCAGCATCGGTTACGCTCTCGCCCTGCGAACCGACTTGGACCTTGTATTGGAGTGGCGTGACGCGAAGGTGGCTGTCGAGCGTTGAGACAGCTTTGCGGACAAGCTCCGCCGAATCGAATTCGACCTTGAAAACAGCCTTCCGGTTGATGCGTGACCACAGCTCCTGGAATGCCTGCTTGCTGAAATTGTCATTCAGCAGGTTGGTCTTTGGCGTTCTCCCATTGTCGATCTTTGGAAGCTTGCTGTCGTCAAAGACGCTATCGATAAGGTCGATGATTTGCGCCGCGTAGGGCGCAAGTTCCTCGGAGAAGCCTGCGAGCGCGTCCGCATCGCGCGCCTGATGATAGGTCTGCGAGATTGAATCTGTGTCGTCGGTGTAATCGTTCTTCACGAGGTAGCGATAAATCTGCTTTGCCATCTGCGGGGTGATCTCGACCGCGCCGCCATCCGCCGCCAATACCTTGCCTGTGAAGTAGGCCTCTGTCGCTTTGCGAGGCCGCGCCGAGAGTGCAGCCGCGATCTCTTGCTGAAGCGCCGCAACGAAGCTCTGGTAGCTCTCGCTTGCGACGACGGTCAGAACATTGACGTCATGCACGGTCGCAGGGTTATCAACGCGGTCGCCGTTGTGATCGACGCAAAGGCGCAGGCCGCGCCCGACCTCCTGGCGGCGGGAGATGTTATTGTCGCTGTGCTTGAGCATGCACATGACGAAGACATTCGGGTTTTCGATGCCCTCCAGGTAAAGATAGGCATTGGTCCCGGCGAGCCCTCGCGCCTGAATGCCCCGCACTTGAATTTTCTTCACAAGCCTTTGGTTGTAAGCATCGAGGGCATCGAGGCGGTGCACGCGGTTGTGCTGCGTCCTGTGGGTCGCCGAGTAGCGCAGGATCATAAGGGGCTTGAACTTGGGCAGGGCCTCCATAGTCGCCGCCCCTTCCATCTTCTGGGGCTCGTCGAGAATGATGATGGGGCGATTGCTACTGATGACGTCGATTGGCTTTCGGGAGGCGAAGTCGTCCAGTTCATCATAGATGCGCCGGTTGTCAGCCCCCCGCGCATTGAAGGCCTGGATGCTGATAATCATTACATTGATGCCGGCATCGGACGAGAAGCTTTCAAGCTCGTGCAGACGCTTCGAGTTGTAGATAAAAAAGCGAGCCTTCTTCTTGTAGGTTTCGGCGAAGTGGTCCGCCGTGTTCTTCAGCGACTGATATATCCCCTCGCGGATCGCGATGCTCGGAACCATGATGATGAACTTGGACCAGCCATAGCGCTTGTTCATCTCGAAGATGGACTTCGTGTAGCAGTAGGTCTTCCCTGTGCCGGTCTCCATCTCCACATCAAGGTTGAAGCGGCAGCCCGCGCTCTCTACGAGTTTCTCTGAGACAGGTAAATTCTGCCGCCTCTGGATGTCCTTCACATTGACAAGGACCTGGGATTCCGTGAGCCGAATGTCCTCGTTCTTGAACCCCTCGTCGAGTGCGCTCGCCTGCGCGACCTTGCCAGGATCAATCCGGTAGCTGACGCCGGATGCGAAAGGCTGTCCCGCGAAGCAATCGACAACCGATTCCACGGCTGCGGTCTGGTACGGCTGGACCTTGAATTTAAACTTCATTTCACCTCCCTCAAATCGACTTCACGTCTGTGGAGGGGGAGAGCTGCGCAAAAATCTGATCGACATTGATTTTGACGGCATCCGAGACAAAGCCGTTGTCCCGGAACACAACGCGCAGAGGCTTGTGCCCCGCGAGCTCTTTGACGAGCTCTTCCGTAACGCCCGCATCGAAACAGGCGATGAGATCGTACGGTTCGTTGCTGACGAAGATGACTGTTCTTCCTAGGATCGTCTCCTTCCGGATGGGAAGCGTCAGGTCCACTCCCCAATCAACCAAGACCTGAAAGAGAAGGTCTTCGGGATTAGCTCTGTCTGGCTTCACATTCTCGATCGTCTCCAGAAGGTCGCTTTGGTTCAGAGCGCGTGGTGCGTAGTAGGTTTCGGCCATATTGGAGGTATCAATACGCAGCGCGCGAAACCCTACATCGGCATTCCAATCGTCGCGTTTGTTTCCTTCGAGCAAGTCGTTTCCAGCGCGGCGCACACGCTCCCTCGTGAGCTGGGCAATAGAACGATATCCTTGTTTCGCAGCATCGGATTTGGGGTCCGGCATTTCGTCCAGTTGCACCAGTATGTACTGCCGATTGCCCCCGTCCTCCGCGCTAAGCTCCATGACGGCCTGGGCGGTGGTTCCCGAGCCCGCGAAGAAGTCCAGGACAATCCCGTTTTGGGTATTATTAGCCCACTTGATGAACTGCTTGATTAGGCGAACGGGCTTCTTGCCGTTGGCGAATGCGATACCGCCCTCTTTCGCTACATTCCCCATATCCTGGTGAAAGCCTTTCCATAGGTCGCCACGGATAACCGTGCGTCCAAATCTAGGCTTGTAGTCATCGGACGTCCGGAAATTGAGCGCCAAAGGTATCAGCGCCTGCAAACCACCGTTGCCCAGTGTTGTCAGGTAGTATGTGCGATGGTCGGCCTCAAAGCTTTCCCATTGCCCCTGCTGTGGAGAGCGACCCTGCGCGGACACTGGTGCCCGGTCGAGACGCGCTATCTTTTTTAGGTTCGTATCGATGAATGATCGAGCGGCGTCTGACAAAGCTAAGAGTTTGTCGATGTAGTTTACGCTGAAGTTGCCACGTTCGAGGAGCTAGTATTTTTGGATATCGCTGCCCACCTGTGGGTCGCTGCTTAGTTTGTCTGCCAAGCTCCCCAATGTGCCGTCGTCATTCAGCCATACTGAGTAGTGCGTGTCGAATGCAGAGATGCCATCAAGCAGAGGAACATGGCGAACCTTATCGAAGTCCGGCGACTTCCTGTAGATGTGTACGAACTCAACGTTCTTAACGATCGTACCCTGCTGAGCGTTCACGGTTTTGGGTCCGGAGGTCGTCGACATCTCGACCGCAATCGTGTCTATGAAATTGTTCTCGCCAAAGACCTCATCCATTAGCTTTCGCAGATTGGCTGTCTCACTGTCGTCAATGGAGGCGAAGATAACGCCATCGTCCGAAAGAAGATTTCGAGCTATTCGAAGGCGCGAGTACATCATGGTCAGCCAGTCTGAATGAAACCGCCCATTGGCTTCCGGGTTCGCGACAAGTCGGTTCCCGTCTCCAGTTTCCTGGCTGGATCGCTTGAGATAGTCGGCTGATGACTCTGCGAAGTCGTCATCATAAATGAAGTCCCCACCTGTGTTGTAAGGTGGGTCGATGTAGATAAGCTTCACCTGACCCAAATAGCTCTTCTGTAAGAGTTTAAGGGCTTCCAGATTGTCGCCTTCGACAATCACATTTCTTGTATTATCAAAGTTGACGCTGTCCTCTCGGACTGGTCTCAGCGTTTTTGCGAGGGGGCATTCGCAGCGAGCAGCGCTTCTCGCTTGCCTGGCCACGTAAGTTGGTAACGCTCCTGCGGCCCCTCAGCGACATGGTCGCTCAGTTCCTGGCGAAGCTGATCGTAGTCCACTGCGTACCGAGTATTCCCCTCGCTGTCCTTTGCCTCCGTTACGCAGCTCGGGAACAATTCGCGGATACGCGCAATGTTCGCCTCCCATCGGCGAGCGGTAGCTCGCCATAATCCCCGGTCCTTCAAGGCCCGGAAGCGTACCAGCGCGCGATATTAAGGGGGTTGAGGTCATGCGTTCTGAGAAATCGGTGTGGCTGGCCACCTAGATAGCGGACGGAACTGCCGCTGCGACGGACGGCGTCGGGATCACGGGTCCGATCGAAGGACCACCAATTCGCCCGCGATCGAGTCCAGCCTCGGCGCCACGGTGAGTCATCTTGGTGCCAGGACGCTTCCGACCAGACTGACCAGGTCTTTCTCGGCGAAAGGCTTGGCAATGATTGGTATAGCCGCGAACTCGATGGGCACTGAATCGCTGGAACCCGTGCTGAAGACGAACGGGATCGCTCGCTTGAGGAGGGCGTCTGCGACTTCGATCGAACTACCTGACTTGAGGCCGATATCGAGGACCGCAACGTCAAACGTATGTGCGTCCAAGAGGGCCAGGGCCTGCGGTCCCGTCGATGCCGTTCGGACCTCGTACCGGGCATCGGACAGCACAGCCTCGATGGCCATGAGGATCAGGGCCTCGTCCTCAAGAACAAGGGCCCGCAGAGATGTCGTCGAAAGTGTGGTGGGCATCTGAAGTACCGCCATGCGAAGGACCATCCGGAAACCGGATCGGCAGCATTGCGCAGGGGCGCCCGGGGACAGCTGGTTCAGCGATGCACGCCCAATGGCGGCTCTTTCCCGGTTCAATACCGTACATACTCTGATCAGCGAGGATTGCCAGTGCCAATCAAGCATGCGTTGTTTTCGTCGCACGGCGGAAAAGCTGCTGTCGGCGCGGCGATGCTGGGGTCGGCACAGGCGCAATGCCATCAATGTCCGCCGCGCGTCGCCTCGTACGGTACTTAGGCGCAAACCTTACCTGCGCAAAGAAAGTGAGCGTCCTCGCCATTCTGGGCGTAATGCAATGTGGCGGACTCAGTCACGTACGAGCATTCATTGACGACTCTCCGAGTTCATCACGTTACCACCTATGCCTACCGGCGCGCCGTTGGCTTCGGCGAGCATCGTATTCTTTTCCGACCGCGCGATAGCCAAGATCAGCGGCTCCTTAGCACGCAGTTGCAGATATCTCCTGAGCCGAGCGAGCTGTACTGGGTTCATGACGTGTTCGGTAACAGCGTCGCCGTGGCGAACTTTGAGCGACGATCCAAGAGCCTGCGGTTTGAGACGGACATCGTCCTGAATCACACACCCCAGCTTGGCCTTCATTTTCGGGCCGACGAGAGCGCCAGGAACTGGCCGTTTGCCTA
>JBEBHC010000307.1:0-2141 GCA_040081185.1 Devosia sp.
TTCACGATAGTTGCGGGCACGGCGACCGGCGGTGTCGGTGATGACAACTATCTCGTGTTCAACACGAGCGCCGTGCTCGTCGAGCTTGCCAACGAAGGCACCGACAGCATCAACACATCTTCCACCGCCTATACGCTCGGCGCCAATTTCGAAAATCTAAGCTTCTTCGGTTCGGCTGGCAGTTTTACCGGCACGGGCAACAGCGCCGATAACATCATCGCGGGTGGCGCCAGCGGCGACACGCTGTGGGGGTTGGACGGTGCGGACACGCTATCAGGTCTCACCGGCGCGGACACGCTGATCGGCGGCGAAGGTGGCGATAGTCTGTTTGGCGGCGCTGACATTGATGCCGCGAGCTATCAGTTCGCCACCGCGGCGGTTTCTGCATCGCTCGCTCTTGGGTACGGCTCAACCGGTGAGGCGGCGGGTGATTTTTATTCCGCCATCGAGAACTTGATCGGCTCGAACTACAACGACGAACTCTTCGGCAGTACGGGCGTCAACCGTCTGTGGGGCGGCGGCGGTGACGACATCCTCTGGAGCACCGGTGGCGCCGACTTTTTGTATGGTGAAGCAGGTAACGACACGCTGCGCGGCGCGTCAGACGCACAAACACTTGATGGCGGCGATGGCGACGACACGCTGATCGGCAATGGCGGCGCCGATACGTTTGCCGGCGGCGCGGGCAACGACACGTTTGAGTTTCACCAAGCGGGCGTGACGGTCGTCGAAGCTGTCGGCGCTGGCCTCGACACCATTCACACTGACCTTCTTGCGTTCTCTTTGGCGGATACGCCGAATGTCGAGAACATCGTGTTCACGGCGGCCATTCGCACAGCGGGTTCGCCGCCTGGCGCGATCGGCGTTGGCAACGAGCTCAACAACGTTATGACCGGCACGAACGCCGCCGACACGCTAAGCGGCGGCGACGGCGCGGACACGCTGGTGGGCGACAGTGGCGCGGATGAATTGAACGGCGGAGACGGCGCGGACACGCTTGATGGCGGCAGCGGCGCGGATGCGTTGAATGGCGGCAATGGCGCGGACACGCTGGTGGGCAGCACGGGCGCCGATGCGTTGAGTGGCGGCGATGGAATAGACACGGCGAGCTACGTAGCGTCGGTCGCGGGATTGACGGCCATCCTCTACAATGCCGCTGCAAACACGGGCGAGGCGGCTGGCGACACGTTTGTCTCAATCGAGAATGTGTTCGGCTCTGCGTTCAACGACCTGCTCGTCGGCGACAACGGCGCCAATCGCCTCGACGGCGGAGACGGTGACGATCAACTCGGCGGCGAAGGTGGGGCAGATCTTGTCTATGGCGGCAATGGTGTTGACCGAGTCTGGGGCGGCTTAGGCGCCGATGTGGTTGCAGGCGACGCGGGTGATGATTTCGTCTGGGGCGGTGCGGGTTCTGATCAAGTCTGGGGCGACGACGGCAACGACGCGCTCGATGGTCAGGATGATGCTGACAATATCTGGGGCGGCACTGGCGACGATAGTATCTGGGGCGGCGGCGGCGACGACGCGCTCGATGGTCAAGTTGGCCAAGACTCGATGGAAGGCCAAGCCGGCGCCGACCGTATGTGGGGCGGTGATGGCAACGACCGCCTCTGGGGTGGTGATGGTGATGACGTCATCGATTCCGGCAACGGCGAAGATCGTCTCGACGGTCAAGGCGGCAACGATCGTCTCTTCGGTCTGCATGGCGCCGACACGCTGTGGGGCGGTGACGGCGATGATGTTTTAGACGGCGGCATCTTTGACGATTTGCTGGTCGGCGGCGCCGGTCTCGATCAGTTGTGGGGCGGATCGGGCAATGACACGTTCTGGATGGAGACCAATTGGGGCGTCGACATCATCTATGATTTTGAGCACTCAGGCGGCGATGTGCTGGTGTTCTCGTGGTCAGGCCTCACGGCCGGCCAACTCGGTTACAGCTACGACGCAGGAAATAACCTCACGTCGTTCTGGTTCGCAGGCAACGTGTTGTACGTTCACGGCTTCGCGGATCTGAGTGACGTCATCGTTTACGGCTAGCGTCAAGCGGCGCCTGCCCAAGCTGGGTGGCCGCAAGAAGTGGGGATACGCATGGGCGTTTGGACACCGGGGCCGGGGCCGAGTGACGGGCCGGATACGTT
>JBEBHC010000308.1:0-2136 GCA_040081185.1 Devosia sp.
TGCCGGCGCCGGCACGGGCAAGACCCGTGTGCTTACCACACGCATCGCCCACATCATGTCCTCCGGCCTCGCGCGCGGCGCCGAAATCCTGTCGGTGACCTTCACCAACAAAGCCGCCCGCGAGATGAAGGACCGCATCGGCGCGCTGGTCGGCGCGACGGTGGAAGGCATGCCCTGGCTCGGTACGTTCCACTCCATCGGCGCGCGTATCCTCCGCCGCCACGCCGAACTGGTTGGCCTGAAGTCCGATTTCACCATCCTCGATACCGACGACCAGATCCGCCTGATCAAGCAATTGATCGCCGCCGAGAACATCGACGAGAAGCGCTGGCCCGCCCGCGCGTTCGCCAACATGATGGATGGCTGGAAGAATCGCGGCCTGTTGCCGGCCGACGTGCCACCCGCCGATCTCAGCGCCTTCGCCAACGGCAAGGCGCGCACCCTCTACGCCGACTATCAGGCCCGGCTGAAAACCCTCAACGCGGTCGACTTCGGCGACCTGCTGCTCGAAAACATCCGCCTGTTCCGCGAGCACCCCGACGTGCTGGCCGACTATCACCGTCGCTTCAAATACATCCTCGTCGACGAATACCAGGATTCCAACGTCGCCCAGTATCTCTGGCTGCGCCTGCTCGCGCAGGGCCGCCCCGCGAGCGAAGCCAATGTCTGCGTGGTCGGTGACGACGACCAGTCGATCTACGGCTGGCGCGGCGCCGAGGTCGACAACATCCTCCGCTTCGAAAAGGACTTCCCGGGCGCCAAGGTGATCCGGCTCGAGCGCAACTATCGCTCGACCAGCAACATCCTGCGCGCCGCCTCGCACCTGATCGCGCACAACGAGAGTCGCCTCGGCAAGACGCTGCAGACCGATGTCGGCGAAGCCGGCGATCTCGTTGGAGTCACCTCGGTCTGGGATAGCGAGGAGGAAGCTCGCATGGTGGGCGAGGAGATCGAGCAGCTCCAGATTCACGGCTCGCCGCTCAACGATATCGCCATTCTCGTCCGCGCCTCGCACCAGATGCGCGAATTTGAAGAGCGCTTCATCACGCTGGGGCTGAACTACCGCGTCATCGGCGGCCCGCGCTTCTACGAGCGCAAGGAAATCCGCGACGCCCTCGCCTATCTGCGCGTCGTTGCCAATTCCAGCGACGACCTCGCCTTCGAGCGCATCATCAACGTCCCCAAGCGCGGCATCGGTGACAGCACCATCAAGATGCTGTTCGACACCGCACGCGCCACCAGCCAGACCCTGTTCGCCGCGACCCGGACGCTCACCGAAACCGAAGAGCTCAAGCCCAAGCTGCGCTCCACCCTCCGCGCCCTGCTCGACCAGTTCGACGGCTGGAGCGAGAAGGCCCGGGTGATGGTCGAGGACGACCCCAGCCCGATCATCGAGATCAATCCGGACACGGGTGAGACCACGGGCGTCGAGCCGACCCAGTTCGATCAGCCGCGCGCCATCCCGCACGCCGAACTGGCGCGGCAGATCCTCGATGAATCCGGCTACATGGAGATGTGGCAGAACGACAAGTCGCCCGATGCCGAGGGACGGGTCGAGAACCTCAAGGAGTTCGTCAGCTCCATGGAGGACTACGCCAATCTCTCCGGCTTCCTCGAGCACATCTCGCTTGTGATGGACCGCGACAACAACGAGTCTTCGGACGCCGTCTCCATCATGACGCTGCACGGCGCCAAGGGTCTCGAGTTCAACACCGTCTTCCTGCCCGGCTGGGAAGAGGGCCTGTTCCCCAGCCAGCGTACCATGGACGAAATGGGCCGCGCCGGCGTCGAGGAAGAACGCCGGCTCGCCTATGTCGGCATCACCCGCGCCCGCAAGCGGCTGCGCATTTCGCTGACCCAGAACCGCCGCGTCAACGGCCGCTACCAGAACGGCATTCCACCCTCGCGCTTCCTCGATGAACTGCCGCCCGAAGCCGTCGAGGTCAAGGACACCGGCTCATCCTATGGCGGCTACGGCTACGGCGGCCGCACCGCCTCGCGCTTCACCGACCCGTTCGACTCGATCTACGAGACTCCCGGCTGGCAGCGCGCCCGCGCCCAGGCCAAAGATCGGAAGGGTGGCGGGCCTGTTACCATCGACGGCGATCTGGTGGCCCGCTCGACCGACGACGGCCG
>JBEBHC010000138.1:0-8176 GCA_040081185.1 Devosia sp.
CAGGTGCTGTGCCGCCGCTCCAAGAACAACCCGATCTATGTGGGCGATGCCGGCGTCGGCAAGACCGCCATCGCCGAGGGCCTGGCCCGCAAGATCGTCGAGGGCGATGTGCCTGAGGTGCTCAAGGAAGCCACCATCTACTCGCTCGACATGGGCTCGCTGCTGGCCGGTACCCGCTATCGCGGCGACTTCGAGGAGCGGCTCAAGGCCGTCATGAAGGAACTCGAGAAGCACCCGGATGCCATCCTGTTCATCGACGAAATCCACACGGTGATCGGCGCCGGTGCGACGTCGGGCGGAGCACTCGATGCGTCGAATCTGCTGAAGCCGGCGCTGGCGTCGGGCAACATGCGCTGCATCGGGTCGACGACCTACAAGGAGTATCGCCAGTTCTTCGAAAAGGACCGGGCGCTCGTGCGCCGCTTCCAGAAGATCGACGTGGCCGAACCGACGATCCCCGACGCCATCGAGATCGTGAAGGGGCTGCGCCCTTACTTCGAGGACTTCCACAAGCTAAAGTACACCGACGACGCGCTGACGGCGGCGGTGGAGCTTTCGGCCCGCTATATCAACGACCGCAAGCTGCCCGACAAGGCGATCGACGTGATTGACGAGACCGGCGCCAGCCAGATGCTGCTGACTGCCGACCTGCGCAAGCAGTTGATCGACGTGCCGGAGATCGAGGCGACCATCGCTACGATGGCGCGCATCCCGCCCAAGTCCGTGAGCAAGTCCGATACCGAAATGCTGCAGAGCCTTGAGGTCGATCTGAAGCGCGTTGTCTTCGGCCAGGACGCGGCGATCACGGCGCTGTCGTCGGCCATCAAACTGGCCCGTGCCGGCCTGCGTGAACCGGAAAAGCCGATCGGCTCCTACCTGTTCACCGGCCCGACCGGCGTCGGCAAGACCGAAGTTGCCAAGCAGCTCGCGGATACGCTCGGCGTGGAACTACTGCGCTTCGACATGTCGGAATACATGGAGCGGCACACCGTTTCACGGCTCATCGGTGCCCCTCCGGGCTATGTCGGTTTCGACCAGGGTGGCCTGCTCACCGATGGCGTCGACCAGCATCCGCATTGCGTGGTGCTGCTCGATGAGATCGAGAAGGCCCATCCGGACCTGTTCAACATCCTGTTGCAGGTCATGGATCACGGCAAGCTGACCGACCACAACGGCAAGGCGGTCGACTTCCGGAACGTCATTCTGATCATGACGTCCAATGTCGGCGCGATGGAGTTGCAGAAGTCGCCGATCGGCTTCGGCCGCAAGCGCGAGCAGGGCGACGACGAGGAAGCGGTTAACCGGATGTTTACGCCGGAGTTCCGCAACCGCCTCGACGCCATCATTTCGTTTGGCCCGCTGCCCCCGGCAGTGGTTCGCCAGGTGGTCGAGAAGTTCGTTCTCCAGCTCGAGGGCCAGCTAGCCGAACGCGGCGTGACCATCGAACTGACGCCCGAAGCCGCCGAATGGCTGGCCTCACGTGGCTACGACGAGCGCATGGGTGCGCGGCCGCTGGGTCGCGTTATCCAGGAGTTCGTCAAGAAGCCGCTGGCCGATCAGGTGCTGTTCGGTGAACTGGTGAATGGCGGGCAGGTGACTGTCGCCGTGGTCGGCATCGGTCCGGACGCCAAGCTGGAGCTGATCGCGACGCCACCGCGCCCGGCCAAGCCCAAGTCTCTAACCGGCCCCAAGGCAAAAAAGCCCAAGGCCGAAGAGTCCAGCGCTTCCGAGGGCTGACGAAACAAAGGGCCGGGAAACCGGCCCTTTTCATTTCCGCTATTCGATCGCCGCAGCGATCTCTTTTGCCAGCACTGCCAGTTCTGCGTCATCCGCCTTGCCACCGCCGTGGCGACCCATCTCGACCCCTTCGTACATCGGGATGAGGTGAAAATGCAGGTGGAACACGGTCTGGCCCGCCGTCGCCTCATTGAACTGCATGAGGCGCAGGCCATCGGCTTTGGTCGCGGCCTTCACCGCACGACCGAGGCGTTGCACGACGGGCATGACGCGCGACAGCACTGCGGGGTCGGCGTCGAGCAGGTTGCGCGACGGCGCCTTCGGGATCACCAGCGTGTGACCGCGTGACTGCGGGAAAATGTCCATCATCGCGAGGACGTCGGCGTCCTCGTAAACGCGGTGTGCCGGGATCTCGCCGCGAATGATCTTGGCGAAGATGTTGCCGGCTTCGTAGTCGCTCATTGCGCCGCTCCAAGCAGTTCCGCCCGCGCGGTGTCTCGTGGCCCGTGATAGGCGGCAAGCGTCTCCTCGATCACATCGACCGCTCGATTGGTGCCGTCTTCCAAAGCGAGTTTTTCGGCAATCGCCTGTGCGGCCTTCGCATACGCGGGCGTGCTGACGAGATCTTCGAGCGCGGCGGCGAGAATTTGCGGCGTCAGCTTGCGGATGCGTACTGGCATCGGCCCTGCGCCGAGGTCGTAAACCAGACGGCCCCAGTAGGGTTGGTCGAAGAATTGCGGGACGATGAAGCTCGGCAGGCCCGCCATCAGCGCGGTGTGCGTCGTGCCGGCGCCACCGTGATGCACGGCGGCGCGCACATGCTTGAACAGTTCCGAATGCGGCACCTTGTCGATGACGTGGACGCTGTCGGGGAGGTCCTCGGTTTTGACGCCGCCCCAGCCCTTGCCGATGATGGCCCGGCCGCCCCAGGTTTTCATCGCCTTGGAAATGATCTCGCTGTTGCGCTGGGCACCGAAGGGCATGGAGCCGAAGCCGAGATAGACCGGAGCCTCGCCCTTGGCCAGGAACTCGGTCAGGCCGGCATCAGGCTGCCAGCCGGTGATGTCCTCGAGCGGCCAGAAACCGGTGATGATGTTCGTATCGGGCCAGTCGCCCGGCGCTGGCGAGATCGTCGGCGAATAGGCGTGCATCACCGTGATCGGGTCGTCGTGCGAGTTGGTGACGAACCCGCCGCGCCGCTTCGCACGCAGGCCGAGCAGGCTCCGCCGCAGCCGGTCGCGCGGCAGGTCGTAGTAGCTCTGGTGCGCGCGCTGCACGACGTAGCTGAGCTTGTTGATCAGCGGATCGATGCTCGGCACCTTGCCGAAAGGCTGGCGGCTGAAGCGGTAGAGCAGGGGCTCGAGCGGGTTGATCTCGTACTGGAAGTAGGGGAACTCGCCGGTCGGGTTCAGCGGCTGGAACGAATTCATGATGGCCGGGATGCCGAGCGCTTCCGCCATATCGATGCAGAAGGTCGTGGTGCTGGCGAAAATCAGCAGGTCCGCATCCTGCGCCGCTTCCCACGTGCGCTGGCCGGCTTCCTTGAGCATCCGCTGGCCTTTGCGAAGCAGGCCCGGCCCGCTCACGAGCAGATTCTTCTTACCCGGCTCGCCGAGCTTCGATTGGCCCAGCATGGTGCGCAAGTCACTGCCGAGGCTGTGGAATTCCACCCCATGATCGGTCACGAAGGTGGCGAAATCACTGGTGGAGCAGATGACGGGCGTGAAGCCGCGGCGCTGCAAGGTCAGCGCGAGCGCGACATAGGGCTGCACGTCACCATGCGTGCCCAGTACCGATATGACGATACGCTGGCTCAACCGGGGAATTTCCGCCTCAAACTGGTTCTAACATCGCGTTTGCGCCAGCCTAGATCAATAGCACGGGCACGACTGGCCGTCGCGGGTCCATCCATTGCCCGGCCCGTCGCAAGCGGCTATCTGGCAGCACAGAACTGGGGACTCCCATGCAGCTCGCTTTCGTCATTCCGGCCTACAACGAAGAAATCCTTATCCGCAAATGTGTGGATTCCGTGCTGGCCGAGATCAAGCGCTCGGGTCGCGAGTGCGAAGTGGTTGTGGTCAATAACAATTCCACCGACCGCACGTCGGAAATCGTCAGCGCCGTGCCCGGCGTGAGGCTGGTGCACGAGACGGAAAAGGGGCTAGGCCCGGCCCGCGATTGCGGGCTCAAGGCGACGACCGCCGAGCTCGTGGCCAACATCGACGCGGACACCGTAGTGCCCGAGGGTTGGCTCGACACCGTGTTCGAGGAGTTCGGCAAGGACGAGAAACTGGTCTGTCTCTCCGGCCCATACATCTACTACGACCTGTCGATCTGGCATCGCATGCTGGTGGGCACGTTCTACGGCCTGACCAAGCTGATCTACCTGATCAACCGCTACGTGCTGCGCGTTGGCTCCGTGGTGCAGGGTGGCAATTTCGTCTTCAAGCGCTCGGCCTGGGAAAAGGCCGGCGGCTACAATCGCGGCATCAAGTTTTACGGCGAGGACACCGACGTCGCGGTGCGACTGAGCAAGGTCGGCGCCGTGAAGTGGACCTTCAAGCTGAAGATGAAAACCTCCGGCCGCCGCCTGGCGGAGGAGGGCGTGTTCGCCACCGCTGGGCGCTACACGCTGAACTTCTTCTGGGTGACATTTGCCGGCAAGCCGCTGACCAGCGAGCACACCGATATCAGGCCGTCTTGACCGGGCGTACGCTCGGGCCGGGCTTGAGCGCCCGGAAGCGGAAGTAGTTCCAGAGCGCCAGCGACGTCAGTGTTACCGGCACGTAGGAAAAGCCGCGCCGGATGAAGAACAGCGCGATGCGTGCCGCAGTGTCCGCCGACATTGGGCCCGGCCCCATCTGCGACCGGAATGACGACGGCACGATGTGCCGGTAGATCAGCGCCGGGTTCTGGTAATAGCCGCGAGCCTGTTGCGCATAGGCGCGCTTTGAGGCCGCGTAGTCCTTCAACTCAGCCATGCCCATATCGCCGTGGAATTCGGCCTCGGAGCCGAGCGCCCAGACTTCCGGCGGGATGAGGCGGGCCTTGCCGACCTCGATGAAGCGATCCACCAGATCAACGAAGGTCGTGTAGTTCGCATCCCACGCGCCGTCGGTCTTTGCGCCATGCGCGAGGACCAGTACCTGCGCACGAGCGAGCTTTTCATCCATCCGGTCATAATCGCCGGCAGCAAAGTCGACGCCGGACTTGGCCGTCTCGACGATACCGCCGAGCTTTTCGAGCCTTGCCTTGATGGCTGAGCCGAACGCTCCGTTGGCACCCGTGACAAGGAAGCGGCGGCCGCTGATCTGACAGGTCGTGCCGGCGAAGAGGTCGAACACGTTCGAGAACGAGGAGTAGAAGTTCTCGGGGTAGATGTGGTGCATCGCGTGATAGTGCGCGCTGACCCAGAACAGGCCTTGCCGACCGCTGACGCGATCCATCGCCATGTGGTTGCCGTCGATGCCCTCGTCGCGGATGGTAAGCACCAGCATCCAGGTGCGCAGCACGGCGATTGCCGCGACCGGCGGCCACGGGAAGACCAATAGGAAGATCAGAGTGCCGGCCAGCGACGTCAGGTATTCCGGCATCACGTGGTAGATCAGGTTCTTGCGCGTCAGGTCGAGGTGGACGCGCATATGCCGGTCGAGGAACGCATGGTGCACCCAATGCCACGCGGCGAAGGTGCGCAGCAGCTTGCTCGTCGAACGGCCCCAACGATGCAGCAGATAGTGCAGCACATCGAACAGGAGCGTCGAGACGACGAACACTACCAGCGCCTGCCAGGCGAAGTTGAGGATGAACCAGACGATCGTCATGTATCGGTCCCTCCTTCGCCTTTGCGGAACGGGGTGAGTGCGTCGAGTTGCGCCTGTTCGCGGACGACAGCGGCCCGCTCCTGCGCCAAAAAATCGGCGATAGCACGGCGGAGGCCGGGGTGGCCGATCCAATGGACGGAGCGCGTTGTCGCAGGGGCATAGCCGCGAGCCAGCTTGTGCTCGCCCTGCGCACCGGCCTCGACAACCTTCAGCCCGTGGGCAATGGCGTAGTCGATCGCCTGATAATAGCAGAGCTCGAAATGGAGGAACGGCACGTTGCGCGTCGCGCCCCAGTAGCGGCCGTAGAGCGTGTCCGAACCGACGAGGTTCAACGTGCCCGCGACAGGCTCATCGCCGTCATAGGCGAACATCAGCACGATCCGCTCGGCCATCGCGCCGGTGAGCAGTGAGAAGAATTTGCGATTGAGGTAGGGTCGGCCCCACTTGCGGTTGCCGGTATCCATGTAGAAATCGAAGAACGCGTCCCATACCGCTTCGGTGAGGTCAGTCCCGGTGAGCCACTTCACCGTGAGGCCTTCAAGCGCATCGCGCCGCTCACGCCGCGTCACCTTGCGGTGACGGGACGACAGCGTCGCGAGATAGTCGTCGAACGAGGCGAAGCCGTGATTGTGCCAATGGTATTGCGTGTCGGTGCGTAGCAGCCAGTTGGCGCTGGCCGCGAGGTCGGCATCGGCTTCCGGCACGAACGTCATGTGCACCGACGAGATATCGCGCTGGCCTGCATAGGCGGTCGCGGCGTTCAGCAGTGCCATTCGTAAAGCTGGATCGTCGCCGCGCACCAGAAGTTTCGGGCCGGTCACCGGCGTGAACGGCACGGCCGACTGCAGCTTCGGATAGTAACTCCCCCCGGCACGATCGAAGGCGTCGGCCCAGCCGTGATCGAAGACGTATTCGCCCTGCGAGTGGGTCTTTTCGTAGAGCGGCATCAGGCCGACCGCGATGCCGCCTTCGTTGCGCAGCACCAAATGGCGCGGTTGCCAGCCAGTGCGTCGCGTCGCACTGCCCGACTGCTCGAGGGCGGCGAAGAAATCGAAGGCGAGGAACGGGTTGTCGGCCTTGCCCGCCGTGCCCGGCACCAGTGCGTCCCAGACATCGACGCCGATCTCGGCGGCCGAAGCGTGGAACGTGGCGGTCAGCGTGGTCTCAGGCACCTTGCGGCTCGAAGCCTTCGAACACGATCTGGTCGGCGCCCCGCAGGGCATCGCGCGCCGCTTCAGGCGATTTGATGGTCCAGCTTGTCACGGGCATGTCGCGTGCGCGGAAAAACCGCACGGCCGGAAGGGCCAGCGAGCTGTCGCGGCACGAAATGAAATCGAACTTTGTCCACGGCCAGTGCAGCAGGTGCCTCAGGCCGAACACCGTGAGGTACCCGAGGTCCTGGTCCCATGTCTTTTCATCGTAGCCGTAGGTGATGATCCCGATGGGAGCCGTCACGCCGGCACGACGCAACTCGACAATGAGCTTGGGGTCGAAGGACTCGAGCGTATAGGGACCCTGGTAGCCTTTGAGCGCATCTGCCACGGCGAAGGCCAGCGTCGCGGTGCGTTGCGCGTCGGGCTGCCGCTTGAGCTCGATCTGCAGCATGGTTCGCCCGGCGACCTGGCGCAGGAAATCGTCCAGGCGCTGGGGTGTGTCCTCTGTGCTCGAACCGGCCAGTTTCAGCGCGGTGACCTCGGCAATCGGGAGCGAGCCTGATGATCCCTGCATCGCAGTCAGGCGATCAAGATCGTCGTCATGAAAGATGAAGGGCTCTGCGTCGCTGGACAACTGCACATCGCACTCGATGCCGTAGCCGCCCGCGATGGCGGCCTCGAACGCGGAGCGCGAATTCTCGATGACGCCTAGTTTAGCGTCATGCAGCCCACGATGGGCGATCGGTCGATCAAACAGCGGCTTCGGCATTTACTCGACTTCGACGACAGCCTCGACTTCGACGGCGGCGCCGAGCGGCAGCGCCGCAACGCCGAACGCGGCGCGCGCATGCTTGCCCTTGTCCCCGAGTACGCCGACGAGAAGATTGGACGCGCCGTTGGCGACGAGGTGCTGTTCCTTGAACTCGGACGTCGAAGCGACCAGCACGGTGAGCTTCAGCACCCGCTTAACCTGCGTCAGTTCGATGCCACCGGAATAGACGATCTCGCTGAGGATCTTCACGGCGCAGAGTTCGGCAGCGTTGCTGCCCTGCACAACGTTCATGCTTTCGCCGAGCAGGCCTTCGACCACGCCGGAATCGTCCGACGAAATCTGACCCGACACGAACAGCAGATTGCCGCTCCGGACCACCGGAACATAGCTCGCCACAGGCGGGCGCGGGCGCACGAGTTCGTAGCCGTACTGGCGGAGCTTTTCGGTCGGGGTGGTCATTTCGTCTTGCCTTCTTCGATTTCGACGTCGCTGGGCCGCGATTTGCCGCGGCCATAGAGCTTACCACGGATCACCGCTTCCCGCCCAAACCTGTCTCGCACTTTATCCATCGCCCGCTCAGCCGCGGCTCTCCGGGCGATTTCGGGCTCGATCAGGTCCGGCGTATCCGTCCCCTCGGCGGCACTGATACCAGAGATTCCGATGCCGATCAGGCGGAACGCGGTGCCGTCGAT
>JBEBHC010000029.1:0-28679 GCA_040081185.1 Devosia sp.
CGCCAGTGCGGCAACGTTTACCGCCGATGGGCGGTCGGTACGTTGCGCTGCGGCCGATACGGTGAGCGGATAGACGCCGGAGCAACCCATGCCGATCATAGCGAAGCCGAGGAGTGCCACCCACGGCCACGGTGCAATGCCGATGAGAAGACTGCCTAGAGCCGCGAGGGCGAGCAGCGCCGTAGCCACCGGGCGCGGGCCGAAGCGATCGACCACCGGATCGGCGAACAGCCTGCCGATAGCCATCACGCCGGTGAACATCGTCAGGCTCAGCCCGCTGATCAGCGGGGCGGTACGGAATGTCTCTTGCATATAGATCACCGACCAGTCGACGCCCGTGCCTTCTATGAGGAACGCCGCTATGGCGATGATGCAGAGCGGCAGGAGGCCGATACTGGGGAAGGCAAAGCCGTGCTTTCCTTCCTCATGGGCCAGCGTGTCGGGTCGGAGCGGGGCACTCGTCATGCCCGGCAGGAGCAGCAGGGCCAGCACCAGCACGATCCCGAAAGCCGCCCCGGTGTGCGCAATTGTCGGCACACCGGCCTGGCGCACGCCCGCAGCGATCAGTGCAGTCACGAAGAAGCCCAGACTCCACATGCCGTGCGCGCGGTTCATGATCCGGCGGCCCATCTGCGCCTCTATGCGGTCGGTCTCGAGGTTGAGGTTGATCTCGAGCATTCCGGCCAGGATGCCGGCAACAAAGAACGCCGCGAAAACGAACGGAGCGGAGGGCAGCCAAGGGATCAGCGCGTAGCAGAAAGACGTGCCGAGGACCGTCAGCAGCGCCGTGTTGCGCGCGCCCATTCGCGCGATCCATGGGCTCGATACCGTGAGCGATACCAGCGAGCCGATCGCCATGGCGATCAGCGTTAGCCCGAGCTGCGCCTTGTCCAGTTGCAGATGCGCCTGCAGGTCGGGCATGCGCGACAGGAGCGCGCCGAGCGCAAAGGCGAACAGGAAGAAGCACGCATACACCCGATGGTGCGGCTGGATGCTCATCAATCGACCTCGTGCGGGATTGGCTTTTTGCCCAGCGCGCCGGCAAAGATCAGGCTCAGGATCACCAGCGGCAGCCCGATGCCGAACGACCAGC
The DNA here is from genome assembly GCA_040081185.1 of Devosia sp. Taxonomy (GTDB): domain Bacteria; phylum Pseudomonadota; class Alphaproteobacteria; order Rhizobiales; family Devosiaceae; genus Devosia_A. The sequence continues at coordinate 1,094 of JBEBHC010000029.1, forward strand.
GGATGCCCCAGTGTTCGGCGACAAAGCCGAGCAGCGGCGGGCCTAGCATGAACGTGCCAAAGGCAATCTGCGCGAAAGCCGCGACGTTGACGGCCGCAGGACGGTCGGTTCGTTGCGCGGCTGCCGACATGGCGAGCGGGAACAGCGCACTGGATCCGACCCCGATGAGTGCAAAGCCGAGCAGGGCCATCCAATCCTGGTTGGCGAAATAGACCAGCACCGTTCCAGCACCCAGAATGGTCAGCAGCACGCGGGCAACCGACTTGGGCGAGTAGCGCTCGACAAATCCGTCAGCGAAAAAGCGCGTGATGCCCTGTGCGAGAGCACCGGTGGCAACCGCGACGGACGCAATGAACGGGCTCGCCTCAAAGATGGTTTTCATGTAGTTGGCCGACCAGTCGATGCCCGCGCCCTCCATCAGGACCGCCGAAAACACCACGACGAACAGGACGAAGATTCCGGTGGTTGGGGCGGCAAAGCGTGCGGTCTTGTCCGTATTGCCGCCGCTGCGATGCGCTGCCGGCTCGAACCGCCCAAGGATCAGGGCCGTGCCGATGATGGCGACGGGGACCATGAGCATCAGGTGCTGTTGCGGCGACAGGCCGCTCTGCGCAATGAAGGCGGACACTGCGCCGGCGCCAAAAAAGCCGAGGCTCCAAAACGCGTGCGCCCGGTTCATGATGCGGTGGCCGACCAGATGTTCCGTACGGTCTGCCTCGAGGTTGAGGATGATTTCGATGCAGCCGATGGCCAGGCCGACCGGAAACAGAAGAAAGAAAAAGACCAGCGGATTGGGGGCAAAACTTGCTACCGCGTAAAACACCGACATCACGGGGATGAGTGCGAGCAGGGCACGGCGGAAGCCGATGCGCTCAAGCAGCGGTGTCGCGAAGGTCAGGGCAAGCAGCGTGCCCACCGGCGCGCCGATCAGGCCGAGACCCAGCGCGCCCTCCTGGACCTGCATGGCGTGCTGAATATCCGGCAGGCGCGGAAAGATATTGCCCATCGTGAACGAATAGATGGCGAAGGCGCCGAACACCCGGTGCTCGGGCCTGAGCTGGAGGCCGAAAGTCATGCTGTGGTCTCGTCAAAGGCGGGTGCCGGACCCTATTCGATTGGCCAGAGGCGGCAAACCGCTTTTTGCCCGCGGCCAACGCGAGCTTTCAGCTGCCTCCCAGATGCGCTTTTAGACGTCGAGATTTGCGACGTTGAGGGCATTTTCGTTGATGAAATCGCGGCGCGGTTCGACAAGGTCGCCCATCAGCTCGCTGAACAGGCGGTCGTGGTCGTCGCTGTCCTTGATCTCGACCTTGAGCAGGGTGCGGATATTGGGGTCGAGCGTGGTCTCCCACAATTGCTCCGGGTTCATCTCGCCCAGGCCCTTGTAGCGCTGCAGGGTCACGCCTTTGCGTCCGGCGGCGGTGATTGCCGCGAACAGCGACGACGGCCCGAAGATGTCGGTGGTGGCATCCTTGCGAGTGAGCTTGGCGACTCCATCGAAGATCTCTCCGGCGCCCTCGATCACCTGTCGCATCTTTCGCGCGTCAGCGCTTTGCAGCAGGCCCGCATCGAAGCTGTGGCGCTCGGTGACGCCGCGAATGGTGCGCGTGAACACGAGACCGCCCTCGCCGTCCGGCCGGCCTTCCCAGCCGCGCTCGACCTCGTCGGAAATGAGGTCCATGCGCTGCGCGATCCGCGCCGCGATCTCGGCTGCACGATCGGGGTCTGCCACCGCCTCGGGATCGAGCGCACCCACGATGGCGCCCTGCTCGAGGATGGAGCGATTGTAGCGCGTGTGGAACGTCTCCATCTGATGCACGATGTCGCGCGCTTGCCGCGCAATGCCGAGCAGGTCCGCCCCGGTATGCGCGCTGCCCGCTTCGGTCTTGAACACGGCATCGTCGACGCCGCCGTCGATGAGGTAGTCTTCAAGATGGCGATCGTTCTTGATGTATTGCTCCGACGAGCCGCGCTTGACCTTGTAGAGCGGCGGCTGGGCGATGAAGAGGTGGCCGTTGTCGATGAGCGGCCGCATCTGGCGGTAGAAGAACGTCAAGAGCAGCGTTCTAATATGAGCGCCGTCGACATCGGCGTCCGTCATGATGATGATCTTGTGGTAGCGCAGCTTATCGATGTTGAACTCTTCGCGCCCGATGGACGTGCCGAGCGCCATCACCAGATTGCCGATCTGCTCGGACCCTAGCATGCGATCGAATCGTGCGCGCTCGACATTGAGGATCTTGCCGCGCAGGGGAAGCACGGCCTGATTGCCGCGATCGCGGCCCTGCGAGGCGGAGCCGCCGGCGGAGTCGCCCTCGACGAGGAAAATTTCCGACTTGGCCGGGTCTTTCTCGGAGCAATCCTTGAGCTTGCCGGCGAGGAAGTTGACGTCGAGCGCCGACTTGCGCCGCGTCAGCTCGCGTGCCTTGCGGGCCGCCTCGCGAGCCGCCGCGGCTTCCGCCACCTTGCCCACGACGGTGCGCGCTTCGGCGGGATGCTCCTCAAACCACTGCGCCAGCTTGTCGTTGACGACATTCTCGACCACCGGCCGCACTTCCGACGACACCAGCTTGTCTTTTGTCTGCGACGAGAACTTAGGGTCGGGAACCTTGACGGAGAGAACGCAGGTCAGCCCTTCGCGCGAGTCTTCGCCCGACAGCGTCACCTTCTCGCGCTTTAGAATGCCGCTCTGTTCGGCATACAGCGCGACCTGACGCGTCAGCGCACCGCGATAGCCCGCAAGATGCGTCCCACCGTCGCGCTGCGGAATGTTGTTGGTGAAAGCCAGCACATTCTCGTGGTAGGAATCGTTCCACCACATGGCGACTTCGACGGTGATGCCGTCCTTTTCCGCTAGCAGGTAGATCGGCGATCCAATCAGCGGCGTCTTGCCGCCATCGAGATATCGCACGAACTCGGCAAGCCCGCCCTCGTAGTGGAGCTCGACCGTGACCGGCTCGGGATGGCGCAGATCGCTGAGGATGATACGCACGCCGGAATTGAGGAAGGCCAGCTCGCGCAGCCGATGCTCGAGCGTCTTGAAGTCGAACTCGACCATCGTGAAGGTCGTCGCGGCGGGCAGGAACGTGATCTCGGTGCCAGAACGGCCCTCGTAGGTGCCGGCCGCCTTGGCCTGGACATAGGTGCCGGTCTGCTCGAGCGGCGCATCGGCATCGCCATTGGCGAAGGCGATCTCGAAGACCTTGCCGTTGCGGCGGACCTTGAGCTTCAGCCAGACCGACAGCGCGTTGACGACGGACACGCCGACGCCGTGAAGTCCGCCTGACACCTTGTAGGAATTCTGGTCGAACTTGCCGCCTGCATGCAGCTGCGTCATCACCACTTCCGGCGTCGAGATGCCCTCGGTGGGATGCATGTCCGTCGGGATGCCGCGGCCGTTGTCGATGACCGTGCACGAGCCGTCCGGATTGAGCGTCACCGTCACCAGGTCGGCGTGCCCGGCAAGCGCCTCGTCGATGGCGTTGTCGACCACCTCATAAACCATGTGATGCAGGCCCGAACCGTCATCGGTGTCGCCGATATACATGCCGGGGCGCTTGCGCACCGCGTCGAGACCCTTCAGCACCTTGATGGAATCGGCGCCGTAGTCGGACGGGTCGGGAGTGTTGTCGGGACTGGTTTCGGGAGGGGTCAAAAGGGCTCCGAATCAGCGTGAAACGCCGTGTATTTCTGTCTAGCGGATTTGGGGGTTTTCTGCCCCCCAGAAATGGCGACTTTGGGCCGCAATTTCAAGGCGTTTGGCCCGCCCGGCAGCCCCGATCGAGCTGCTTTCTAGACCGCCGCTGCAGGGGTCGGCGCAAGCCGCCCATCGGTGACCGTAATGCGCTGCGCGCGAGGCCCCAGTGCCTCGAACAGCATCGGGTCGGTTCCGGTCATGAAACACTGCGTTTCGAGCGCATCGAGCGCCGCAAACAGTGCCGCCCGGCGTCCCGGATCGAGGTGGGCCGCGATCTCGTCTAGGAGGAGGAATGGCGGGATACCGGTCATCGCCTTGACTAGCCGCGCATGGGCGAGGATCAGGCCCACCAGCAGCGCCTTCTGCTCGCCGGTGGACCCGAGGGCAGCCGGCATCGCCTTTTGGGCATAGCGCACCTCGAAATCGAGCCGGTGCGGCCCGAACAAGGTCCGGCCGGCGGCACGGTCGGCAGCACGCGCCCCGGCCCAGTGGCGCTTGAGGTCGGCTTCGAGGGCGGTGGAGGACACCGGCTCATGCCCGTCAAACAGCGGCGAGAGCGCCAGTTGCGCCGCAGGGAAACTCTGGTCGTCGAGGCTCTCGGCGATCAGCGCCTGCAGATGCACGATGCAATCGAGCCGGGCGAAGTGCAGGGCCGCGGCATGCGCCGCCATCTCGGTTTCGACCGCATTGATCCAGAGCGGGTCGGCGTCGGCTTCGAGCAAGCGGTGGCGCTGCCGCATGGCCGTCTCATAGGCCGAGACCGAACCCGAATGGCCGGGGATCAGCGTCGTCACCAATCGGTCGAGGAAGCGCCGGCGGTCACCGGCCGGCCCGGTGAACAGCCCGTCCATTGCGGGTGTCAGCCACAGCAGGCGCAAATAGTCGCTCATGTCTTCGATGGCGCGCGCATTGGCGCCGTTGATGCGAACGCGGCGCGTCCCCTCCGGCGTCGAGCCGGTGCCGATATCGGCAGGGCCATCGGACGTTTCGATTGTTGCGGCAACCGCCCAGGGCGTGTCGGACGCCTGGTTGGCGAGAAGATCGAAACTGGCGCGTCTCAGCCCGCGGCCCGGGGAGAGCAGAGACACGGCCTCCAGCAGGTTGGTCTTGCCCGCCCCGTTCGGCCCGGTCAACACCACATGCCGGCCATCGAGATCGAGGCCGGCGGATTCGTAGTTGCGGAAAGCGGTGAGGCGCAGGCGCGAGAGGTAGCGGGCGGGCATGGCTCGCCCTAGCACAGATTCAGAGGTGTATGCGCAGTAGCGTCACACGCGCATCGGCATCAGCACGTACAGCGCTTTGGCATCGCCGTCTTCCTTGACCAGCGTGGGCGAGCCGGAATCGTTGAACAGGAACACGGCATTGTCGGTCTTGATCTGGCTGACGATGTCGAGCAGGTAGCGCGCGTTGAAGCCGATCTCGAAGCTCTCGGGCTCGAACTCGACCGCGAGTTCCTCGGTGGCCGTGCCGTGGTCCGGATTGGTCACCGAGAGCTCGAGCTGGCCGTCCTTGACACTGAGCTTGACCGCCTTGCCTCCGCGCTCGGACGCAATGGTCGAGACGCGATCGACGGCGGTAGCGAAGCTAGCGCGATCGACGGCGAGCTGCTTGTCGTTGTTCTTGGGCGTGACGCGCTCGTAGTCGGGGAAGGTGCCCTCGATGAGCTTGCTCAGCAGCACAACCCCGCCGAAGGCGAAGCGAATCTTGGTGTCGCTCACCTCGAGTGCAACGTCGCCCTCTGTTCCGTCGAGAAGCTTCTGCACCTCGGCCACGGTCTTTTTGGGGATGATGATGCCCGGCATATCCTTGGCACCGGCCGGCGCCTCGCTCTCGGCTCGCGCCATGCGGTGGCCGTCGGTCGCGACGGCGCGCAGGACCGGCGCTTTGTTGACCGTGAGGAAGTGCAGGTAGATGCCGTTGAGGTAGTAGCGCGTCTCCTCGTTGGAGATCGCGAACTGCGTGCGCTCGATCAACTCGCGCAGCGTGGCGGCCGGCAACGAGAAGGTATGCGTGAAATTGCCCGACTTGAGGTCGGGGAAGCTGTCGGGAGAAAGGCAGCTCAGATGGAAGCGTGAGCGGCCCGACGTAATGAGCATCTGCTCGTTGCCGTCGGTCTCGAGCCGGACTTCCGAGCCGTCCGAAAGCTTGCGCACGATCTCGTAGAGCGTGTGCGCCGGAACGGTGGTGCTGCCGGCCGTGGCAACCATCGCCGGCACCGCCTCGGTGACCTCGATGTCGAGGTCGGTGGCGCGCAGTTCGAGCTGGCCGTCCGCTGCCTTGAGCAGCACGTTGGCGAGGATGGGATAGGTATTGCGCCGCTCGACCACGCGATGCACGTGACCAAGCGATTTGAGCAGCGCATTGCGCTCCAGAGTGACTTTCATAACACCTTCCCCGACGGGCTGTCGGGCACTCGGCCCGACACGCAAAAAACCCCGGTTTCCCGGGCCAAAGACATTTGCAATTTATCCCGGCAAAGGCAAGCGGAGGGGCGCCGCCGCGCGCCCCCTTCCCCAGCTTCGCAGGCAGCTCTGCTGCCTAGTTCAGGCTGAGGCGGTTGAGCGCTTTTTCGGCTCTCTCCAGCCGTCGCTCGTTCTCGAAGGAACGGATGGCAACACGCGTCAGCATGTTCTCCCATTCCTCCGTGATCGCCTGCTGCTCCACCCTGGGATCCTGCAGTTCGATCGCAGTCAGTCTACGCAAGACTCTATGCACGCGCGAAATCAGTCGCGGCATGACGCACCTCCAACAAACGCAACAACGAAAGCTCGAACGCAACTGCCGGTTACCCGGCTTACAACGATGGGGACGACAGCCCCTTTACGTCCGGCAAAGTACGCGCCGGTTGGATCGCCGATGGGACAGCGAGCCGCCCATCAACTCAACACCCGCGCAATCGCCGGTGCAAGACGTCCCCCGCGTCTTTTTTCACATCGCCCCGCGACCGTCGGGTCGCGGGATCCGGTCCACCCCGCAAGCGGTGGACCGTCGTTTCAACTCACTCCTCGAGCATGCGCTTGAGAAGTTCGATTTCTTGCGTCAGGTCGACATCGTCCTTCATCATCTGCTCGACCTTGCGAACCGAATGGAGGACTGTCGTGTGATCACGGCCGCCGAAGCGCCGGCCGATCTCGGGCAGCGAGCGAGAGGTCAGCGACTTGGCCAGATACATCGCGATCTGGCGCGGCCGCACGACGTCGCGCGAGCGGCGCGACGAGAGCAGTTCGTTGCGCGGCACCTTGTAGTGGCGCGACACGATCCGCAGGATGTCCTCGATCCTGACGCGCCGCGCTTCGCGGGCCCGCACCAGGTCGGCCAGCGTGCGCTCGGCGAGCGGCACGGTGATCGGTTCCTGCGTCAGCTGGTTGGCGGCGACCAGCCGGTTGACCGCGCCGTCGAGATCGCGGCCATGGCTCACCACCACACGGGCGATATAGTCGAGCACTGCCGGCGGGAAATGGACGCCGAAGCGCTGTTGCGCCTGCTCGGCCCGGCGCGTCACGATATTGCGGCGCAGGTCGAGGTCGAAACCGGTGATGGGCACCACCAGCCCGCCCGACAGGCGTGAGCGGACGCGTTCATCGAGCATGTCTAGATCGCGCGGCGGAGCATCGCCCGCCACCACAACCTGCTTGGCACCCGTGATCAGCGTGCCGAGTGTATGGCCGAACTCGGTGGCCGACTTACCCTGGAGGAACTGCATGTCGTCGATGAGAAGAAGGTCCACCCGGCGCAGCCAGTCCTTGAGCGCAATGGCCGACTGGCGCTGCACGGCCGTGATGAAATGGTACATGAAGTGGTCGGCAGTGAGATAGACGATGTTCCGTCCCGGCTCGGCTGCGCCCGCCGCCCACGCGATGGCGTTGAGCAGATGGGATTTGCCCAGACCCACCGTCGAATGGATATAGACCGGGTTGAAGCTGACCGTGCCGTTGAGCGCGGCGTGGGCCACCTGTTTGGCGACGCCCAGCGCGATCTCGTTGGAACCGCCCGTCACGAAGGTGTCGAAGGTCATCTTGGCATCGAGCGCCGTGCCCGAAAGCGCATCGCCGCGCGGCGCCGTCGTCTCGCGCTGGGGCTTGCTGCCCGCGATCGAGGGCACCGGGTCGGCTTCCGTCTGATGTACGGGTTCCGGCGCTGGGGACAGGCGCGGACGCGGCTGGCCGGTGACGCGGACAGTGAAATGCAGCCGGGCCACGGTCGGAATCTCGGCCTGGAAGGCTGACAGGATCTTTTCGGCGTAGTTGGACTGCACCCAGGAGCTCAGGAAACGGGTCGGCACGGAGAGATGTGCGACGTCGTCGACGACTTCCTCCAGCTCGATCCGGGCAAACCAGGAGCTGAACACGTCCTCCCCCACCATGGCCCGGAGCCGGGCGCGGATGCGCTGGAACAGCTCGTTCTCGCTCGCGCCAATACCTTCGCCATCGTCGTTCCCCAGCACCCTGAGCCTCGCGCTTGCCGCCATGAATGTCCCCGTAAGGTCTGCCCGGGAGCTGCAACGCTCCTCGGAAATTGCCGCTTCAATCCGTCCCGCAAGAGACAGACAAACTCCTACCCGCCGCAGAAGTATTGCGGCTGGCATACTCACAACTGTACTTGACTCCGGGGGCTACGCGCCCCGGCAGCGAACTATACTCTACGCCAACGCTAGAGGTTATCGTCCAAATTAAAGTTGCCGCTCGTGTTGGACTTGCTTCTCAAAGCTCTATGGTGGCGCCGCATGCGCCCCATGACCTTCTCGACAGCCCCCAATACGCCCTGTTGCAGGAAACCCCAGTCTTCGCGCCGGTTTTTCATTCAACGAGGACTATCTTAGAGGCGTGGTTTTGGCCCTGCAACCGACTCTTTTTTCGAATCCGGGGTTGACAGGATTCACCCGTCCAGAGGGCTCGCGCAGCTTTCCACAGGGGAACAAGGGTTAAGCCAAATTAACCGATTGGGACTCAACGCGAATCACCGATTTTCGGTCTGCTATATGGTTAACAAATCGTTAACGCACTTCGACCAGGCGCATCGTCGAATTCGCTGAGAAAACCTTGCAAACCATTGAAATCAAATGGTGTTAATGTAGAGCGCTGTCTGTCGTAAAACTGCAACAGACCCGTCATGTGGCGTAGCGTCCCGATGGCCGCAGGAAAGCGCGGAAGCCAACCGCCGGGCAAAGAAAAAGGCTCCCTAAGGAGCCTTTTGAACCGCTTCAGAAATGGTCAGCCGATCAGGCCTTGAGAGCCTTCACGCGGGCATTGAGGCGCGACACTTTCCGAGATGCCAGATTGGCGTGGACGATACCCTTGGAGGCCGACCGTGCAATCTCAGGCTCGGCGGCCTTGAGAGCGGCCATGGCCGCTGTGTGGTCGCCGCCGGCGATCGCTTCCTCGACCTTGCGCACATAGGTGCGCATGCGGGAGCGCCGCGACTTGTTGACGTCGGTCCGGGCGGCGATCTTGCGGGTCGCCTTCTTCGCCGAGCTGGTATTGGCCATGCGCTGGTCCTCTTTGTCCGGCCTGTCTGCCGCGGGAATCCGCGCGAAATGGCCGAAGATGAAATGAAATCGGCGGCAACCGGGCCGCCAAAGTTCGGCGGTGTATAGGGGGCAAGCCCGGTCCCGTCAATGAAAATGCGGCGCCGGAGGCATGCATTTCGGCCGTCTCAGGGCTTCTGGCAGACCGGGCAATAAAAGCTCGAGCGGCCGGACTGCACGATGCGCTTTATTGTGCCCTTGCAGCCAGGCGTGTGGCACGGCTCGTTTTCGCGGTCATAGACGTCGAAGCGGTGCTGGAAATAACCCGAACCGCCCTCGGCATCGCGGAAATCGCGGAGCGTCGAGCCGCCGGCCGCAATAGCGTCGTTGAGAACCCCGCGCACGCTCTCGGCCAGCAGCTCCAGCCGCACCGAAGGCTTGCCGGATTTGAGGACCAGCGTCTTCGCCTTGCTAGTGGGCCGGATATGGGCGCGCCACAGCGCCTCCGACACATAGATGTTGCCCAGTCCTGCAACCACGCGCTGGTCGAGCAGGGCCGCCTTCATCGGGGCGGACTTGCCCTTGAACCGCGCTGCCATCTCTTCCGCATTGAACGCGTTGCCCAAGGGCTCCGGACCGAGATCGGCGAGGTAAGGCGAGTCCTCCTCCCGTTCGAACAGGTCCATGAAGCCGAAACGGCGGGCATCGGAATAGATCAGCGTGAGCTTGCCGCGCTTGGGGTGGGTGAGGCTCATCACCACGTGATCGTGCTTGATGTCCTGGCCGGGCTCGTAATAGCGCGACGCTTCCTTGAACTTGCCTTCTGCGAAGCGGAACGCCCCGGTCATCCCGAGATGTCCGAGCCAGAGCTTGCCGCTGGACAGCCGGAACAGCAGGTATTTGGCGCGCCGCCCGACCGACGTGATGGTTTGGCCTTCGAGCGCCTGTTTGAACCCGCGGGGGAAGGGAAACCGCAAGTCCTTGCGGTTGAGCGTTACGCTGTCGATGCGCGCACCCGCCAGGTACGGCTCGAGGCCGCGGCGGACGGTTTCGACTTCCGGGAGTTCGGGCATTGTTGGGCCGCCTGGCGGAGGAAGACCTTAATCCTGCGCCGCTATGCTCAATTCCAAGCGGCGCGTGGCTTCTATATAGGGTCAGCCAGCAACGACAAAGGCTGACACGATGGCGAACCAAACGGCCGAGACGACCCACTTCGGGGAGCAGACCGTACCGCTCGCGGACAAGCAGGGCCTCGTGGACAAAGTGTTCCACGATGTCGCCGACCGCTACGACCTGATGAACGATCTGATGTCGGGTGGCGTGCACCGGCTGTGGAAGGACGCGCTGGTGGCGCGCCTCGGCCCGCCGCGCACCGGCAGCATGCCTTTCCGCGTGCTCGACATGGCCGGTGGCACCGGCGACATCGCCCAGCGCATCCTCGACCAGTCGGTCGGCTTCGCCGAAGTGGTCGTGTCCGACATCAACGAAGACATGCTGCGTGTCGGCGCGGAGCGTGCAAAGAAATGGCGATTCGGTTCTGGCGCAACCTTCAAGGTCGCCAATGCCGAACAGCTTCCCTTCGAAGACGAGAGCTTCGACGCCTATACGATCGCGTTTGGCATTCGCAATGTTCCGCGCATCGAGTTGGCTCTACGTGAGGCGCACCGTGTTTTGAAGCGCGGTGGGCGGTTCCTCTGTCTCGAGTTCAGCTCGGTTGACCTGCCGCTGCTCGACCGCATCTACAAGGAGTGGAGCGACCGCGCGATTCCGCCCATCGGCCGGGCCGTGACCGGCGATGCACAACCGTATCAATATCTCGTCGAGTCGATCCGCAAGTTCCCCAGCCCGCAGCGCTTCTCCGATATGATCGCGTCCGCCGGTTTCAAGCGCGTAACCCACACCGCGATGAGCGGAAATATCGCGGCGCTGCACGCCGCCTGGAAGCTCTGAGCACATGGGACTGGGTGCATTCCTTCGGCTGGCCGGGGCAGGCTTCGTGCTGGCGCGCGAAGGCGCCCTCAAGGCCGTCGACAATGACGCACTGCCGCCCGTGATGCGGACCGGCGTCCGGCTCGGACGCATTGTCGAACGCCGTTCCAGAGCTGGCGACAATGACGGCGCTCGGCTCAAGCGTGCGCTTGATCGGCTCGGGCCGACCTATGTCAAATTCGCCCAGAGCCTTGCCACGCGGCCCGATATTGTCGGCCCCGCGCTCGCCGCCGATCTCGCGTCGCTGCAGGACCGCATGGCGCCCTTCGACGACAAGCTCGTGCCGGCGCTACTAGAAGCGGCGCTGCACGAAAAGGCCGGGGACTTCATCGATATCTCGCCGCCCATCGCCGCGGCGTCGATCGCTCAGGTGCATCGCGCCACGCTCGTCAGGGACGGCGTGCCGCGCGATGTGGCGGTCAAGATCCTGCGGCCTGGTGTCAAGGAGCGTTTCCGGGCCGACATCGAGTCGTACTATTCCGGCGCACGCTTTGCCGAACGTTGGATGAAGCCGCTGCGGCGCCTGCGTCCGGTGGATGTGGTGGCGACGCTCGACCGCTCGGCGCGGCTCGAACTCGACCTGCGCCTCGAGGCCGCCTCGATCTCCGAGCTCGCGGGCAACATCAAGAACGATACCGGCTTCATCATCCCGGATGTCGACTGGGACCATACGGCCGAGACGGTGCTGACGACCTCCTGGGTCGACGGCATCCCCATACGCGACCATGCGGCAATCGACGCGGCAGGTATTGACCGCAAGGAGCTGGCGCGCATCCTGCTGCAGTCGTTCCTGACCCATGCCATCCGTGACGGCTTCTTCCACGCCGACCTGCATCAGGGGAACCTGTTTGCCGATCGCCAAGGCAAAGGCATCGTCGCGGTCGATTTCGGCATCATGGGTCGCATCACCAAGCGTGAGCGGCGCTTTCTCGCCGAGATCCTCTACGGCTTCATCACCCGCAACTACCGGCGCATCGCAGAACTGCATTTCGACATCGGCTACGTCCCGGCGCATCAATCGGTCGACGATTTCGCGCTCTCGCTGCGCTCCATCGGCGAGCCCCTGCACGGCCGCGCGGTGAGCGACATCTCGATGGCCAAGGTGCTCGGCCAGCTCTTCGTCACGACCGAGCTGTTCGACATGCAGGCGCGTCCAGAACTGGTCTTGCTGCAAAAGTCCATGGTGCTGGTCGAAGGTGTGGCGCGCGAACTCGACCCCAACCTCGACATCTGGACGGTGAGTGAGCCGGTGCTCGGCGGTTTCGTGCGCCGCGAGGCGGGCCCGCTTGGCCGGCTCGAAGACCTGCGTGAGGACTTCGAGGGTGCGGTGGCCACGGTGCGGCAGTTGCCCGGACTCGTCACCCGCGCCCAGGCCGCACTCGACGACTACGACCGCGACAAAACCAGCCCGGCACGCCGCACCAGTCGCCTCATGATGGTGATCGGATTCTGGCTGCTGGTGGTGATCGCTGCTGCACTGATCCTTCGCCTTTTCCGCTGACGGTTCATCGGGCATTCATCGCCTGGACGGCACACCACCCGCGCGCTTGCCGCATCGATGAGCGGTCCCTAGAGTGGCCGCACTCGAGGCGGGCGCCGCAAAAACCAGAGGGCTTACCCAGATGAAATTCACCACAATCGGCAAGATTGCCGGCACGCTCGCGCTCACGCTGAGCCTCGCGGCCTGTATCGACATGACGCAGGACATCAAGGTCACCTCGGCCACCACGGCGACCGCCACGGTCACCACCACCATGGGCGCCGAGATATATCCGATGCTCAAGGCCGGTGCCGCCGGCGATGACGCCAAGCCCTTCTGCAAGGCGGACGGTGAAACCCTCACCGAAAATGCCGATGGCAGCGCCACCTGCGTCGCGGTTTCGGACGGCGCCTTCGCCGACCTCAAATTCGATGACGACAACGGAAGCTCCAAGCCGACCTTCACGGCCAATCCCGATGGCACCGTGCGCGTCTCGATCAAGACCGCCGGCATGGTGGGTGACCTCGGCAAGGAGAGTGACCCGCAGGCCAAGGCGATGATCGAGCAGATGTTCAAGGACCGCTACCTGACCCTGCGCTTCGGCGGAAGCAGCATCGTCGACACCAATATGGACGATGCCGGCGGCGGCTATGCCGAAAAGAAGATGGCCTTCCTCGAGCTCATCAACGGCACGATCGAGTTGCCCGAAGAGCTCTACGCCGTCGTGCAGCCTTAAGGATCGACGGGTGAGCGATCCGGTCGTCATCGGTCTCACCTGGCTCGCGCATGGCAGGGGTCTCCACCTGCCGCGCCAGCAGACATCGGGCGCGGCAGGGTTCGACTTGCTTGCCGCGCTCCCACACGGCGAGACGACGAGCATCGCACCCGGCAAGCGGGCCACAATCCCCTGCGGCTTTGCCATGGCGCTGCCCAAGGGATACGAGGGCCAGGTGCGTCCGCGCTCGGGCCTTGCGGCCAAGCACGGTGTCACCGTGCTCAACGCTCCCGGCACCATCGATGCGGACTATCGCGGCGAAGTGCAGGTGATCCTCATCAACCACGGCGATGCCGATTTCGCAATCGCGCGCGGCGACCGCATCGCGCAACTCGTGGTGGCGCCGGTGAACGCCGTGCGCTTTTCGGAACAGGAGAGTCTCGATGCGACCGATCGCGGATCCGGCGGTTTTGGCTCGACTGGCCGCTAGCGCAGTGCTGGCGTTGTGCGCGCTTGCCTCTCCGGCGCTCGCCGGCGACCGCGCGCTGTTCAACGCCATTGGCTATTCCGAGGACGGCAGATACTTCGCCTTCGAGGAGTATGGTGTGCAGGACGGCTCAGGCTTCGCCTATTCCACCGTCTATATCGTCGATCTTCCAGCCGACAAATGGGTCACCGGAACACCGTTCCACGCGCAGGCTGCAGATGAGACGTCAGACGCGCCTTTGGCCAAGACTCGTGCCGAGGCAATGGCCCTTGCACAGCCGCAGGTCGATACGCTCGGCATCGACCGGCCCGCCCAAACGCTGGCGCTGCTCGGCGACGGTGTGCCGAACGACGACGGCAAGAACCTGACCTTCGCCTGGCCGCAATGTTGCGGTCCTGGCCAGACGCAGGAGCCTGCAGCCGGCCTCGCGCTCGAGACCTTCCCGGTCGAACCGACCGAGGACTACTGCCTCGACATGAATCCGGTAGGCTACGCGCTTACCTTCAAGGGCGAGCAGACCGTCGAACTGCACCGCGACGGCACCACGCTGCCCAAGTCGCGCGGCTGCACGCTGGACTATCGGCTCTACGCGGTGCTGGCGCCCTTCGAGCAGGGCGGCTCGCGCGTCGCCATCGTCTCGTCCTATCCCTTCGGGTTTGAGGGCCCGGACCGGCGGTTCCTCGCCGTGCCGATCGACCGGTGAGCCTCGCGCCCGAAGAGACACAGCGCTACGCGCGCCACCTCGTGCTCAAGGATCTGGGCGGTGCCGGCCAGCAGAAGCTGAAGGCCGCAAAGGTCGCCGTGCTGGGCGCAGGCGGCCTCGGCAGTCCGGCTATCCTTTATCTCGCCGCAGCAGGCATCGGCGGTATGACGATCATCGACGACGACGTGGTCGCCTTGAGCAATCTGCAGCGCCAGGTGATTCATCGCACGGATGCTGTCGGCACCGGCAAGGCGACCAGCGCGGCGGAGTTCGTGACGGCCCTGAATCCGCATGTGGCGGTGAAGGTTGCTCCTGAACGGCTGGATGACGCCAATGCCGAGCGACTGCTGGCCGGACACGACATTGTCCTCGACGGCAGCGACAGCTTTGCGACGCGGCGGACCGTTGCGCGCGCTGCCGAGGCATTGCGTCTTCCGCTGGTTGCGGGTGCCGTATCGACCCTCGATGGCCAGGTCACCGTCTTCGCGCCGGACGGACCGCAATTCTCCGCGCTCTATCCCGACGCGGTGGATGAAGCCGACCTGCCCAGTTGTGAGATCGTCGGCGTGCTCGGTGCGGTAACCGGCGTCATTGGCACACTGATGGCGATGGAGGCGATCAAGCTGCTGACCGGCATCGGCGAGCCACTGGTTGGGCGCCTGCTGGTCTATGACGGACGCGGCGCGCGCTTCAGCGAGATCGCCTACTAATCCACATCGGCGCCGCGGTGGCGCCAGATCTCACCCTGGTAGCCGCTCGGCGTGGTGTTGAGCCGTTCCATGGCTGCCCCGAGGCGTCTAGCCACCGCCTTCGATGCCTCGTTCTGAACCATGACCCAGCTCATCAGCGGACCTTGGCCGGTCGTCGCATAGTACCAGTCGCGCGCCGCTCCTGCCGCCTCGGTCGCATAGCCTTTGCCTTCGAAACCCTCGAACAGATGCCAGGCGAGTTCGGGCTCGTCATTGTGATGGTGAAAGATCACACCGGCGCGTCCGGCGAACGCACCGGTCTGGGTGATGTCGATCGAAAAAAACCCGTAGCCGCGCAGCGCCCAATGTCCGATATCGGCTAGCCAGGCACGCCACTGCGCGTTGACATCCATCGTACCGCCCAGAAAGCGCGTGCGGTCTTCCGACTGCCCGAACCGCCGCACCGCTTCGAAGTCGCCTTCGCGCGGTGGGCGAAGCGTAAGACGCCGGGTGGTGAGAGTGGGGCCGAGTTCCATGCGCAACACTTGCGCGTCAGATCAGGTCCGGATGCCGGAACACCAGCGTCGCATTGGTGCCGCCGAAGCCGAAGCTGTTGCTCAGCGCCACGCCGACATCGACATTGTCGATGCGCTTGCGAATGATCGGCATATCGGCAAAGGCCGGATCGATCTCTTCGATATTGGCACTCTCGCACAGGAACCGGTTCTGCATCATCAGGATGCAATAAATCGATTCCTGCACGCCGGTGGCGCCAAGCGAATGGCCGGTGAGCGACTTGGTGGCCGAAATCGGCGGGCACTTCTCACCCGCACCGAAGACCAGCCGCAGCGCGTCGATTTCCTTGGCATCGCCGATCGGCGTCGAGGTGGCGTGCGGATTGATGTAGTCGATCTTTTCCTTCACGCCGTCGATAGCCATGCGCATGCAGCGCGCCGCGCCTTCGCCCGAAGGCGCCACCATGTCGTACCCGTCCGACGTCGCGCCATAGCCGATGATTTCGGCAAGGATGGTCGCGCCGCGTGCCTTGGCATGCTCGAGTTCTTCCAGCACCAGCACGCCTGCGCCGCCGGCGATGACGAAGCCGTCGCGCTTGGAATCATAGGCCCGCGATGCCTTGGCCGGCGTCGCGTTGAAATCCGACGACATGGCGCCCATCGCGTCGAACAGGTTCGACATGGTCCAGTCGAGATCCTCGTGGCCGCCGGCGAACACGATGTCCTGCTTGCCCATTTGGATCTGCTCGTAGCCATTGCCGATGCAATGCTTCGACGTCGCGCAGGCCGAGGTGATCGTATAATTGACGCCCTTGATGCCGAAGGGCGTGGCGAGCGTCGCCGACGCGGTGGAACTCATGGCCTTGGGCACAGCCAACGGGCCGATGCGCTTGGGGCCCTTGTCGCGCGTGATGTCGGCGGCTTCCACAACGGTGCGGGTCGACGGGCCGCCCGAGCCCATCACGATGCCGGTGCGCGGATTCTTGATGTCGTGCTCTTCAAGCCCGGCATTCTCGATTGCCTGCTGCATGGCGATGTAGTTCCAGGCTGCGCCCTTGCCCATGAAACGGGTGGTGCGGCGGTCGAGCACCGCGAAGGGGTCGAGCTTGGGCGCGCCATGCACCTGGCAGCGGAAATTGAGGTCGGCATAATCCTGCGCAAAGACGATGCCGGGCGTCGCATTCCGCAGGCTTTCCAGCACCTCGGACGTATTAATTCCGATCGAGGACACGATCCCCATACCGGTTACGACGACTCGTCTCATGCTCAGAATGTTCCTCCGCTCTGAGGACTAGCTTGCGCGCATATCGGCGAAAAGGCCGACGCGCAGGTCCTTGGCTTCGTAGATAAGCTTGCCGTCGGCCTTCACAAAGCCCTCGGCGATGCCGAGCGCGACCTTGGAACGAACCACGCGTTTGATGTCGATGCCGTATTCGACCAGCTTGACGTCGTCCGTGACCTGACCCGTGAACTTGATCTCGCCGCCGCCAAGGGCGCGGCCGCGGCCGGGCGAACCGCTCCAGCCGAGGAAAAATCCTGTCATCTGCCAGAGCGCGTCGAGACCGAGGCAGCCCGGCATTACCGGGTCACCGGCGAAATGGCAGGCGAAAAACCACAGGTCTGGGCGCACATCGAGTTCGGCCCGCACCATGCCACGGCCATTGGCCCCGCCGGCGGCGTCGATCTGGGTGATGCGGTCGAACATCAGCATTGGCGGGAGGGGCAATTGTGCATTGCCGGGCCCGAACAGCTCACCGCGGCCACAGGCGAGGAGCTCTTCATAGGCGTAAGCGCTTTGGCGTTCCGCCATTAGGGTTTCCGCGTGTTCCGTATGCTTGCGTGACGTGTAGAGGCGGTTATCCATAGGGTCAAGGCAAGCGGGCGTGACATCTGCGCCGCTTGTGTGAAAGTCCCGTGAAAGCTATATGTTTTCGCGATTAGTCAGGGTTTCCGGGCAACATGTCGGATCGCAGCCTCTTTAGCCGCCCCGTGCCGTCGCGCCGGCCGTGTCTCACGGCGGTGCTGCGCATGGCCGGTTTGCGCCCGACACGCCAGCGAGTGGCGCTCGCCGAAATCCTGTTCGGCGGCGCCCATCGCCATGTGAGCGCCGAGCAATTGCATGCCGAAGCGAACAGTTCGCGGGTCAATGTCTCGCTGGCGACGATCTACAATACGCTGCACCAGTTCCGCACCGCCGGCCTGCTGCGCGAAGTCGCGGTGGACGCCTCGCGCTCCTATTTCGACACCGACACTTCGGATCACCACCATTTCTATCTCGAGGACGAGCAGCGGGTGATCGACATCCCCGCCTCGGCGATCGTGATCCAGAACCTGCCCGAGCCCCCCAAGGGTATGGCCATCACCCACGTCGACGTCGTCGTCCGCGTGCGCAAGGGCCCGGGCGAGTAAACTCCGGCCCGTCAGGCGTTGCCGGCCGATTTCATTTCGATGCGAATGCCGTGCAGCGTCTTGTCCGATCCGTTGAGGACGCGGCCGGCGGGCTGTGGCGCCATATGGACCACCAGGCACCCTTTGCCGTCCCAGGCATCCACGGCTTTGATGACGTCGCGGTTGGGCGGCAATTGCGTGCCGTCGGGCGAGTAGTCGAAGACCGGTGGCTTGATGGCGTCGAATACGAAAACCGACGGCCAGCGGTGATGATGGACCGGCTCTTCATCGTTCGGCGCGAGAGTGACTTCTAGCACCCGGATATTGTCGTTTTCGAACAGCACCTTGTGATGCAGCGGCGCGGCGGTGACGGCGTCTAGTGCCGGGTCCCAGGTCGACGGGTCGGAATGGTCTTCATGCGTACTCATGTTGCCCTCCTGTCCAACGGCAACGACGCTAGCAGAACGGCAGGCGGTGTCGATTCGCGGCCGAAGCGCGAGGGCTAGTCGAAGCTCTCGCCCTTATAGACGCCCCAGATTTCGCCCTCCTGCAGGTAGCCGGAATAGGGCGTCGGGCGACCCGTCGCGGGATGATCCGTCGCCGTCACCGAGCACCAGCCGGATTCGCAGCTCGAAATCCGCACCGGAAAGCCCGGCGGAAGCCAGGCGGAAACCCCGGCATCGTCGGCTGCCGAGACCCGAAGCGGCACCTGCGGCTGCTCGACCCACGAGCCGACATAGCCGGCGCGGCCGCCGGTCAGCATGGTCTGGTGCACCCAGCCTTCCGAGCCGTCCATGTCGCGGATTTTCCGCCAGACGTCGAATTCCTGGATGATCTCCACCGGCGTACCGGCAACCTTATAGACCCAGATAACATCGTATTTCGTGCCCGGCCCGACGCGCACATTGATCGGCGACGAGCGCGTCACGACAAAGCGTGGCAGCGGCAGGCCGGATGCAGTCTCGGCGGCAGAGACGGGGATCGTCGCGGCGCCGGGAGCGGCGAGGGCGAGGGCAAGGAGGGCGAAGCGGATGAACTTGAACACGGTGCGCAACTGACCAAACAACGACCAAACCGGAGCATCGGGGGAAGAGGGCGGCCCTGCTGCTCGAAAGCGTTGGCCTTGATCCCGCGCGATGCTCTATCGTTAGCGATGAGACCTTAACTGCGCGTTGAAGGATGAAGCGCTTGGCGTCGGCCGAGGACAAATCGCTCCCCAGAATTCTCGTGACGCGCAGGCTGCCGCAGCCGGTCGAAAGCCGCATGGCGGCGCTGTTCGATGTGGCCCTCAACGAGGGCGACACCCCCTATGCGGCGGATGCACTGGTTGCCGCGCTCGGTGGGCGCGACGTGCTGGTCTCCTCGATCACCGATCGGATCGACGCGGCGTTGATCGCCCGCTTCCCCAGATCGGTCCGGCTCATCGCCCAGTTCGGCAACGGCTTCGACAATATCGACATCGAGGCGGCCTATGCGGCGGGCCTAACCGTCACCAACACGCCCTCGGTGCTGACCGAGGATACCGCCGACATGGCCGCCATGCTGATGCTGGCGTTGCCGCGCCGGCTGGTTGAGGGCGCCGGCGTTCTGCCCGCCACCGGCACCTGGCCGGGCTGGTCTCCCACCTGGATGCTGGGGCGAAGGCTGCGTGGCAAGGCGCTGGGCATCGTCGGCATGGGGCGCATCGGCAGCGCCGTCGCCGCTCGGGCGCGGACCTTCGGGCTATCGATCCACTATTATTCGCGCAACCGCCGCCCGCCGCAGCTCGAGGAAAAACTCGACGCCACGTTTCACTTCGCGCTGGAGGAAATGATCGGGCAGGTCGACATCGTTTCGCTGCACACGCCGCTGACGCGCGACACCACCCACATTCTCAATCGCACGCGGATTGGCCTGATGCGGCAGGATGGGTTTGTGGTCAACGTCTCGCGGCCCGAACTGGTTGACGAGGCGGCCATGATCGATGCCATCGAATCGGGTCACTTGAGCGGCGCCGCACTCGATGTGTTCGAAAGCCGCAACGGCATCAATCCGCGCCTTCTCGATCTGGCCCGTCAGCACAAGGTGCTGCTGACGGCGCATATGGCCTCGGCGACGCTCGAAGCCCGGCTCGAAATGGGGGACACGGTGATCGTCAACATCCGCGCCTTCATTGACGGTCACCAGCCGCCGCACCGCGTCCTGCCCGAGAACCGACCGCACGTCTGATTGTGGCGGCCCGATCACATTCTCGACGCTATGTGTCCAAAGACATGGCGGCGCATGAGGGTCGGTGCTAATTCGGAATCAGTTTTGCTTTGAGGGCCTGGCCATGAAGACCGTTTCCACACTCGCTCTGGCAGCTTCGCTACTGCTGATCCCGGGCACCGTCATGGCCGCCGACGCGCCAATGATGGAAGAGCCCGGTGTTGTCGTGGACGACAGCGGCGCCAGCAGCCTCGAGGGCCTCTACGCCACGATCTTCGGTGTCTATGTGTTCGGCGACGACTTCACGGAAGGCACCGGTATCGGTGCCACGCTCGGCGCCAGCGCAATCAGCGACAGTTTTATCTATGGCGCGGCGCTGTCCGGTACGGCGTTTTCAGGTGGCGAGATGGACGGTGAATATGCCGTGCAGGCTGTTGGTAGGGCAGGTTTTCTCGTGACTGACAGCGTGGCGCTCTCGGGCCTGCTCGGTCTCGGCTATGAGACGGACAACGACGACTACTATATCGCCACCGGTCTCAGCCTCGACGTGGCGTTCAACGAGACGTTCTCGCTCCGTGCGCAGTATCAGGCGAACTACATTCCCGATGCCGGCGGCGGCGGCCCTATCTGGGCGCACTCGCTCTCCGGCGCGCTGGTTGTCGGCTTCTAAGGCGATGCTCTAGTCTTTCAAATCGCCGAGCCGCTTTTCGAGAAAGGCGCGCTCGGCTTTTTGTTGCGTCAGTGCCAGCGCAGAGCGGTAGGCGTCGCGAGCCTCATCGTTTCGGCCGAGACGTCTTAGCAAGTCGGCCCGCGCCGCATGCGAGAAGCGGTAGGCCTTGAGGCTGCCCTCGGCCAGCGGCGTGATCAGCGCGAGGCCCGCTTCCGGCCCGTCGCGCATCGCAATCGCCACGGCGCGGTTGAGTGCGATCACCGGCGAGGCATCGGCAATCACCAGCAGGTCGTAGAGCGAGACGATCCGGCGCCAGTCCGTCGCCGACGCATCGGCCGCCGCGGCATGCGTCGCGGCGATCAGCGCCTCGATCGTGTAGGCACCCACCGGCGGCTGGGCGAAAGCGTGCTCGGCGAGCGCAGTGCCCTCGGCGATCAGCGCACGGTCCCATTGCCGGCGGTCCTGCGCCTCGAGCAGCACGATTTCGCCATGCGGGCCGGCGCGCGTGGCGGCGCGCGATTGATGCAGCAGCAGCAATGCCAGCAAGCCTTCACCGTCTGGCGTCGGGTGCAATTGCTGCAGCAGCCGAGCGAGGCGGATGGCTTCGTCGCACAACTCGCGGCGGATCAACGCTTCGCCATGACTGGCCGCGTAGCCTTCGTTGAAGATGAGATAGAGCGTGTGCAGCACGCTATCGAGCCGCGCCGGCCACTGGGAGGGCGGCGGCACCTCATAGGGGATCGCCTCGTCGCGGATCTTTTGTTTGGCGCGCACGATGCGCTGCGCCACCGCAGCAGGCTTGGCGAGAAAGGCCGACGCAACCTCCTCGGTGGTGAGGCCGCACACTTCGCGCAACGTCATGGCGATCTGTGCATCTGCACCCAGCGCCGGATGGCAGCAGGTGAAGATCAGCCGCAGCGTATCGTCCGCGATGTCCTCGGTCTCGGGCTGCACATTGTCCTCGCTGTCGGTGAGCCGGCTGAGCTCGGGCGTGATGCGCCGGAAGCGCGCGCCCTTGCGGACCCTGTCGATTGCCTTGAAGCGCCCGGCCGAAACCAGCCAGGCACGGGCATTGGCGGGAATGCCGGTCTTCGGCCATTGCTGCGATGCGGCGAGGAAGGCCTCATGCACGGCCTCTTCGGCCAGCTCGAAATCGCCGAGCAGGCGGATGAGACTGGCCAGCACCCGTCCGCGCTCGGTGCGGTAGATGGCCTCGATCTCTCTCACGCGTCGGGATCCGGGAATTTGTAGATCGGCCGGACCTCGATGGTGCCGAACTCGGCCATCGGGATCCCTGCGGCGAGCCGCAACGCTTCGTTCATGTCGCGGGCCTCGATGAGAATGAAGCCGCCCAGCTGTTCCTTGCTTTCCATATAGGGGCCGTCGGTCGTGAAGACGCGGCCCTCGCGCACCTGCACCAGCACGGCGCTGTCGCCACCCTCGAGGGCGTCGGCATGAACGTAGTGGCCGTCCGTCTGCAATTGCCGGTCATAGGCCAGCGAGCGCCGGTCGACCTCGGCGCGGGCTTCCGGCGTGAGGCCGTCGAATACCCCTGCTTGCATGTGGACGAGGCAGATGTAGCGCATGATGCGTGCTCCCTTGGCTGATGCTTATGATCGTCCGGCGCGCCGGGCAATCGACAAGGTCCACCAGGAAAATCGGATCGGTTGCATTCGATTGAATTTGGCCCGGCTGCGGAAGGTTGCGCGCAACCAGAGTGCTTCATCCTGCCCTAAGGCCATTCCCGGATGTGTATCGGCGTCGTCCGCATCGGGGAGCATACTCTGGCTGGTGCAGCAACTCCGCGGGGCGCGGGTCTATGACGTCATTGCTAAGCGAGCTGGAGCACGAATTCGTGCCCGAAAGTGGAACGCCGGGGCGGCGCATGCTGCCCGGCACCATTATTCTGCTCGTCTTCGCCATGGTGGTAATCGCCGTCGGCGGCTTTGCCTATATCAGCGCCCAGCAGCAGGACCTTGCTGCCCTCCGCACCGAAAGCGGCCAGATGCGCGCTGCCTTGCAGACCCTCACCGAAGCCGACGCCGGCGCGGCCCATTTCGCAGGCGGCGACAAGAATGCGCTGACCGGGTATTTCCGCGCCCTCGATCAGCTGCGCCTTGAGCGTTCCTACACGCTCGACCAGGTGATCCACCCCGGCGATGCGTCGCCGATCGCGCCCTCCATCGACATCCTGCTCAAGAGCTGGGGTGATGCCGCCGCACTTGCCGTCGACGGCGATGCCGGCGGCGCCCGCGTGCTGCTTGCCGAACGCCGCACCGGCGCGCTCGTCGGAGAGATCGCCGAGGCCGTGGAGGCGACGATCGCCAATGGCGACGCCGAACTGAGGTCGGGCGAGGAGCGCCTGCGCTTTTCGACTCTCGCCGTGCTGCTGCTACAGGTGCTGAGCGGCACGCTCGCCATGAGCGGCATGTTTTACGCTTTCCGCTCCAGTGCCCGCGAAGCACATGGCAAATCGGCGGCACTGCGCTCCGCCGATACCTCGCGCGAACAGGTAGCCCGGCTGTTCGAGATGGCCGACGTTCTGCAGAGCGCCACCGACTACACCGACGCCAATGCGGTGCTGAAGGCGACGGTTTCCGACCTGATCCCCGGCTTCTCCGGCGCGCTCTATGTTTTCAACAACTCGCGCGACCGCCTGGTACTCTCGACCAGCTGGGCCCAGCTGTCCGACGAGCACGTACCCGAAACCATCCCGCCCGATCAGTGCTGGGCGCTCAAGCGCGGCAAGCCGCACCTCAACCAGCCGGGCGGCAAGAAGCTCTGTTGCGACCACCATCACGGCGGCGAGACGGTGCTCGAAATCCCGATGATCGCGCGTGGCGAGATCATGGGATTGTTCCAGCTTTCGGCCACCGGCGCCGACGCCGAGCAGCGGCTCGAAGGCGTCACGGTGCTAGCCTCGGCGCTGGCCGACGGCATGAGCCTTGCGCTCGCCAACATGGCGCTGCGCGAAAAGCTGCGGAACCAGGCACTGCGCGATCCGCTCACCGGCCTCTACAACCGCCGCTACATGGAAGACACGCTGGCGCGCTTCGTGCGGCTGGCCGAACGCGAGAACCGCGAAGTGTCGATCGTCATGGTCGACCTCGACCATTTCAAGCGCCTCAACGACGAGAACGGCCACGCCTTCGGCGACTCCGTGCTGCGCGACGCCGCCGCGACGCTGATCGGTGGACTGCGCGAGACCGACATCGTCTGCCGCTACGGCGGCGAGGAACTGGTGGTGATCCTGCCCGATTGCAACCTCGACCGCGCAGCGGGTAAGGCCGAAGTGCTGCGCGCCCGCATCGAGGGGCTGACGCAGACTCACGGCGCGCCGATCTCGGCTTCGTTCGGCGTGGCGTCGGTGCCTTACACATCGGGCTCGGTGCCCGATCTGCTGGCCGCTGCCGATGCAGCGCTCTATCGCGCCAAGCAGGCCGGCCGCAACCAGGTGCAGATGGCGCCCACCCGTCCGTTCAAGCTCGATCGGCTCGAAGACCAGATTGCCCCGATGGGCGTCGCGCTGCAGGCAGCCGAGTAATCCGTCGTTCTAGCTGTGCAGCTTGACCCATTGCCGGATGATGCCAGCAATGGCCGTGCCGTTGGCCCTGATGGCGGCCATGTCGTCGAGTTGCAGCAGCCGCCGGTCCTTGTAGTCACCGGTGAGCAGAGGATGCTCGATCACCGTGCCGTTGTGGAACACGAGGACCAGCATCACGTGTTTGGTCCTTGCCATGACGATACTGCCCATATCGAGCGTAGGGTTGGCGACGAGGAAGTAGCTCGGCCCGTTCCACTTCACCCGCTCTCCGATGGCTGGCGTGGCGTCCGCGATGATGGCGCGCAGTGCGTCGATCTCGGCGCGCAGCGGATGGCCGCGGCGGTCGAGCAGAGCGTCGACGCTTCCCTCGGTCTTGGCCATCAGCGGCCGAGCCGGTCCTGGTCCGCTATGATGCGATCGGTGAGGGCGTCGAGGTCAGCGCTGTAGGGCGACTTTGCCGCCTGGCGCGCCTTGAAATATCGTATCGGCTCGCTGAGGATTCGGTCGAGATCGGTCTCGGCGCTGAAATCGCCGGCGACCCGCTTCACCTTCGAATTGTCGAACAGCGTCGTGTACGTCTTGTCGCCCAGCAGTGGCCCGATCCAATCGGGCTTGTAGCGGATCAGCGCATCCGTCGGAACGTGCGCTAGCTTCGGCTCGACGCCGAGCAGTTTGCCGATAGTCAGGTAGATCGCATCCCAGGTGAACCCATCATCGCCTGTGATGTGGAAATCCTCACCCAGCGCCGCCTTGTTGCCGAACAGCCCGACGAAAGGCCTGGCGAAATCCTCCGAACGCGTCAGCGTCCAGATCGATGTGCCGTCACCGGCGACCAGCACCGGCTTGCCCGCCAGCATGCGATAGGCGACCGCATCGCCTTCGTTGAGCATGGTCGGCAGGCCCGAGCGCACCGTGTGCGAGGGGCGCACATTGGTCCAGTTCAGCTTGCTCGTTTTCATCAGGGTCTCGCAGGCGATCTTGGCCTGGCTGTAGGGCCAGTATGGGTTGATCGCCGGCGTTCCGGCTTCGGTGGTCATGTAGGCGAAGGGATGCTTCTGGTAGACCGAGGCAGACGAAATGAAGATGTATTGCCCGGCATGCCCCGTGAACGTGTCGATGTCCTGCCGCATCTGCTCGGGCGTGAACACCATGAACTGTGCCACCACGTCCCAGTCGGTCTTGCCGAGCTGCGCGTAGGACGTCTTGTCCGTCATGTCGCCGGTGATGACGCTGACGTCTTTGGGCAGGGCCTCATCGCGCTGCCCGCGGTTGAACACGCTGACCCGGTGGCCGGCTTCAACCGCGAGTGCGACGCAGGGCAGCGAGATCTGGCCCGTGCCGCCGACGAAAAGAACATTGAGGGACATGGCCCGCTCTCCAATTTTCGGCGACAGTGGAGCGCGGGGCCGTATCTGGCAAGCGCGGAGCCAGCCCCGCTAGAGCATGATCTGGTCGTCGTCCTTGAGCACTTCGACGCCCTTTTCCACACTCCGGATGATTTCGAATCGCTCGTATTGACCGCCGGTGCCCCGCCGCGGATTGGCTTCGTCCTCGGCGCCGCGCTCACGCCGGTCGGGCCCGAAATAGGTCGGCGTCTCGTAATAGATCTGCACTGTTCCGACCTGCCGGGCGAAGCGCGTGCGCAGCTGCTCGGCCGAAAAGGGCAGGGCGATCACGTCGTCAAAACCCATATTGATGCAGCCGCGGATCGCTTCGATCGATGGACTGCGTGCGAAGTAGATGATCGGCGAAAAGCGGAGATGCGCCGACGGCGAAAAGCGGATGGCGTCGGCCATCGGCTTGAGGCTGCGCACATCGTCCACCGCTGCACACAGAAAGAACAGCAGCGGCGTCTTTTTCGACTGCCGCTCCGCCTTGGCGAGTCCCTCGTACCGCTGCACCGGATCGAGGCCCGCATCCCGCGCAATCTGTGCAAGAGCGCCGCCGGCACGGTCTTCCCGTCCGACGACAAACGCTGACGCTTTCATCTATCGCCCCCCGGCGATGGGCATACCACCCCGATCTGATCCCAACGTGCTGAATTTGGCGTTAAGGCGCGGGGCTTTACACGAACAGGTCGGTGAAGCCGAAATTCGTTACATCCACCAGTCCGATATCGGTGAGGCGAAGTTCGGGAATGACTGGCAGGGCAATGAACATGTGCTGGATCAGTGCATTGTTGAGCGTGCAGCCGCACTGCACCATTGCCATGCGAACCGCTTCCGCCTTCTGCGCCACCACCTCGGCTCGCTCATCCGACATCATCCCCGCGATCGGCAGTTCGACCAGCGCCAACTGCTTGCCTTTGCTGACCACGATGAAGCCGCCGCCCACCTCCTGCAGCCTATTGGCGGCGAACGCCATGTCCTCGCGGTTGGTGCCCACCACGATCATATGGTGGCTGTCATGCGCCACCGTCGCGGCCACCGCGCAATCGGCAGTGTAGCGGAAGCCGGACACGAAGCCGTTGACCACGCGGCCCGAGCCCGTGTGGCGCTCGACGACTGCGGCCTGCGCCACATCCTGCGTCCGGTCGGCATTGACCAGCCCGTCCTCGACGGCGAGCGTGCGCTCCAGCGCCCGTGTGTTGGTCTTGTTTTCGACGATGCCGATAACCCGCGCCGTGACGTTGTTCTTGCCCTCGGGCGCCACGATGCGGAAATCATCAGGCACAATGGTGCGGCCGACCTTTACCGTGTTTCGGGCGAAGGCCGGGTAGGGATAGGGCGCGATCTCTCTGGTGAGCGCGCCGTTCTGTGCCAAGACCTCTCCATGTGCGATCACCGTTTCGATCGGCAGCGTCACGAGGTCGGAGGAGATGGCCACATCGGCCCGGCGGCCCGGCGTGATCGAGCCGAGTTCCCGCTCCAGCCCGAAATGCGTCGCCGTGTTGATCGACGCCATCTGGATTGCAGTGATCGGCGTCAGGCCCTGCGAGATGGCGTAGCGCACCACGTGGTCGATGTGACCTTCCGTCGTCAATGTCGTGGCGAACCGGTCGTCGGTACACAGGATGAAGTTGCGCGGATCAAGCCCGAGTTCGGTCACCGCCTTGATC
>JBEBHC010000030.1:0-28565 GCA_040081185.1 Devosia sp.
GCCGGAGACGATCACCGCGTCGGCGCCGCCGCGCTCGGCCAGATCGGCGGCGGCATCCTCGATGGGAACGTCGAACAGGGGGTATGCGTGCTTGACGTGAACATCCCCCATGATGCCGACATCGCTGCCCAGTTCCTTCCGCAGGCGGACCAGCCTGGCGGCCTCACCCTGGATGATGCCCTGATCCGTGACATAGGCGCCGATCATCACGTTGATGCGCACGAAGTCCGCGCCGGTGACGGCGGCGATCGAGATCGCCTCTTCGCCAGCATTGCGCAGAATATTGATGCCGACTTTCATGCGGGTCGACTTACGGACCTCATGGACGAGCACAGCCATCGCTGCGGTGGTGACGGCAGGAACGTGGTCACGGAAGAACGGGGCGTCGCCGACGTTCTCGACGATACAGCCATCGAGCCCCGCACGTTCGAGGATGGCCACTTCCGACAGTGCGAAGTCGATGAGTTGGGTGAGTGTCTTGTCGTTGTTGGGTGCACCGGGCAAAGCCGGCATGTGCACCATGCCGATCAGCGGCCGGGACCGCAAAAATTGCTGAATGCTCAGAATGTCCTCCCGTCCGGGCCGTGGGACGCCGCCCGGTATGGTCGTATGATGATAAGGGTGCGACGTTCCTGACGACAAGAGGCCCGCGATGGCGGAGATCAAGCCGTGTCCCAGAGGCGCCTTGCGGTCGTCGCGAGGCGAATTGATTCAGCCCAGCGATCCGACAGGTCACGACCGTCGGAACCGGCAATCGCATAGGGCTGCGGGCCGAGTTCGCAGAGGAAACTGAGTTCGTCGGTCGCCCTCGCGCGGTTCTTCCAGCGGCTGAAGCCGGCCAGCCACCAATGCTCGAACTGCGCAACCCAGGGCGCGCTGCTGGGGAAGTCGAGCGGGATCTGCACCTGCTCGGAACTCGCCACGCGGCCGTGCCATGCGTTAGCTCTACCAATGATCACATCGATCTGTGAGGCGACGTCCGCACTCAGAGGCAATTCGATTTCGCGGCCGACGATATAGTGCGACAGGTCTGCGGTGAGTGAGAGGCCGGGGACGGCGTCGAGCAGATCGAGTGTGAACAGCAGGTCGTTGGTCATCCGCCCGCGGTGGGTTTCGATATGCACGGGGAAGTCCGCATCGGCGATGAGATCGAGCCAGCCCTCGGCGATGTCGACGGCGTCGGCAAGGCGGCGTGGGCGAACATTGGGCTGGATGTTGAGGTGGTGCAGGCCGAACTCGGCGCCCCATTCGAGCGCCGGCTTCAGGCTCTCGATGTCGGTGGGAAAGCACAGCCCCTCGACGACGAGGCCCTGATCGCGTGCCAGTGACGACACCCACCGCGCGTCATTGCGATCAATCCAGAGCGTGCCCAGCCCGTCGAAGCCGGCGCCCTTGATGAGATCGACATTCGCCTCGAGGCTCCGCTCCCCGGTGGCCAGTCCCTGCATCGCCCACAGCGATTGCAGCACCAGCAGGCGGCTCATACGGCGTATGGCCGGAAATGCTTGGACAGCTTCAGCGTCTGGGCTTGGTAGTTGGAGCCGAGGCCGGAACCGTAGAGCCGGTCGGGCGTGTCCACGAGCCGTTCGTAGATCAGCCGGCCGATCGTCTGGCCGTGGCCGAGCATGAAGGGCACTTCGCGGCTGCGGACTTCGAGCACCGCACGGCTGCCGGTACCGCCGGCGGCGGAATGACCGAAGCCGGGATCGAAGAAGCCGGCATAGTGCACACGAAACTCACCCACCAGCGGATCGAAGGGCAGCATTTCCGCGGCGAAGGCCGGCGGCACGTGCACGCTCTCGCGGCTGACCAGGATGTAGAACTCGTCGGGATCGAGGATGAACTCGTCGGAACCGCGATTGATCAGCGGCTCCCAGTAATCGAGGACATCGAGCGAATCCTTCTTGTCCATGTCGATCACCGGCGTGTGCCGCTTGGAGCGGAAGCCGATAAGGCCGCGGCGATCCCCGCCCTTGAGGTCGATGGAGAGCGCAACGCCCTCGCCCACCGCTTCGTTGGCATCCAAGACCAGCGTCTGCTCGAGATGCAGCGCCTGATGTTCGACGATGGAGAGCCGGCTGTCGCCGACGCGGAAGCGCATCTGGCTGAGCCGCGAACCACGGCGGACGCGGACAGGGAAGGTGCGCGGCGAGATTTCGAGGTACAGCGGACCGGCATAGCCCGCCGGCAGCGTGTCGAAGCCGCGCGCGCGGTCGCCGATGACGCGGGTAAAGACGTCGAGCCGACCGGTTGAGCTCTTGGGGTTGGCGCCGGCGCTGACTTCGGGCGGCAGCACGAGGCTTTCCTGCAACGGCACGAGGTAGACGCAGCCACGCTCGAGCACGGCGCCGTTGGTGAGGTCGAGCCGGTGGAGTTCGAGCGAGCGGATACGCTCGTGCACGGTGTGCTCCGGGCCGGGCAGGAAGCTCGAGCGAACGCGATAGGCGACGTCGCCAAGCCGGAGGTCGAGGCTCGCCGGCTGGACCTGGTCGGCGTCGAAGGGCGGCGCCGAGATGCCGCCCGCATCGCGCAAACGATCGATGTATCGGGCGGGGAAGACCCCTTTTTGCCAGCCGCCTTGCACACGTTTTCTCCCTTGAAATCCTGCCCGCCGATTAGCTTGGCGGCCAGCGCGGGTAAAGCACAACTGTGGCAATGGCGGCACAATCCCGCCTCAAATCGCCGTTCCCCGTTCACGGAAGCGGCGGCGACTCTTGGCTTGGCGGCTCAAACCCTTTCTAAGGGATTAACGCCAAATGTGGCGATTCCAGTTCAGGGGTGTACAATGAACCTTCGCACCATTTCCATGGCCGCAGTCGCGGCTTTCTCGATTTCGGGCGCCGCAGCAGCTGCTGACCTCGGCCTCGACCCTATCATGACCAGCCCGACCTCATCGTATGATTGGGAGGGTCTGTATGCCGGCGTCAATGGCGGATTCTGGTCGGGCGAGTTCTTCATCGGTGGCCTGATCGGCAATAACTTCGTGTTCGACAACTTCCTGTTCGGCATCGAGGGCAGCGCCGAACTGGTTTCGGCTCCTGCAGTCACGGGCGACGTGACGGGCCGCGCCGGTATCATCCTCGACGACCTCGTGCTCTACGCCAATGGCGGTCTCGGCATCTCGAGCCCGGGTGGCGTTTACGCAATCATGGGTGTTGGTGCGGAGTTTGCGGTCAACGACAGCAGTTCGGTTGCGGTCAGCCTCGAGTCCACGGGCCCGGGCATCCGCTTCGAGGGCTCGTACCGCTTCAAGCTTTAAAGGGCGCACGGCTGCGGTTGACGGGAAACACACTGGGGACTAATGCAGTCCCCAGTGGTGATTTGGCCGGTCTGCTTGCAGCCACTTAAAACAACTTGCTAAAGGCGACCCAGGGCTGGCCATTGTGCCGGCCTTTTTTGTTTCTGGAGCGTCCCGATGCCCGACCCCAAGAACCCGCTCAGCGATCCCAAGCGGCGCAGCGCCGCGACGCAGCTCGTTCACGGTGGCGGGATGCGCAGCCAGTTCAACGAGACCAGCGAAGCAATCTTCCTCAACTCGGGCTATGCCTATCCAAGCTCGCAGCACGCCGAGGACATCTTCACCCACCAGATCGAGGGGCATAACTACTCGCGTTTCGCGAACCCATCGATGGACATGTTCCAGAATCGCATGGCGCTGCTGGAAGGCTCCGAAGCGTCGCGCGCCTTCGCCACCGGCATGGCGGCGGTGACCAATGCGATCATGAGCCAGGTGCGGGCCGGCGATCATATCGTGGCGGCGCGCGCCTTGTTCGGCGGCTGCCGCTATGTGGTGGAAGACCTCATGCCGCGTTTCGGCGTCCCCTCGACGCTCGTCGATGGTCGCGACCCCGCCAATTTCGAGCGGGCAATGCGGCCCGAGACAAAGGTGATCTTCATCGAGACGCCGACCAACCCGACGCTAGAGTTGGTCGACATTGCCGCCGTCTCCAAGATCGCCAAGGCGCATGGCGCCAAGCTGATCGTCGACAATGTGTTCGCAACGCCGCTGTTCCAGAAGCCGCTGGAACTGGGGGCCGATCTCGTGACTTATTCAGCAACCAAGCACATCGACGGCCAGGGCCGGACGCTGGGTGGTGTGGTGCTGGGATCGAAGGCGCTGATCGAAGGCGAGGTGCATACTTTGCTCCGTCAAACCGGACCATCGCTGTCGCCCTTCAATGCCTGGGTGCTGCTGAAGAGCCTCGAGACGCTACCGCTACGCGTTGCGCAGATGACAGCGAGCGCGGCCAGGGTTGCCGACTTTCTCGCGACCCATCCAAAGGTGGCTCGCGTTTCCTATCCTCACCACAAGTCGCATCCGCAGTATGATCTGGCGAAGCGGCAGATGAAGAGCGGCTCGACGCTGCTGGCGCTCGAAGTGAAGGGGGGTCGCGAGGCGGCGTTCAAGCTGTCGGACTCGCTGGCGGTGATCCTGATCTCGAACAATCTGGGCGATGCGAAGTCACTGATCACGCATCCCGGCACGACAACGCATCAGCGGTTCAGCGAAGCGGTTCGGCTTGAGAGCGGTATTACGCCGGGCCTGCTTCGCCTGTCGGTCGGGCTCGAGGATGCCGACGACCTGATCGCCGATCTCGAATACGGGTTGAGCCAGATCTGAGCTATCCTCTCCGGTCTATGGACCGAAGAGGATGTCGGATGCCTAAGCTCATTCCCCTGCTGCTCGCGGCCAACGTCTTGGTGATGGGCGGTCTCGCCATCACCACTGCACAATCGCAGACCGAGGTGCCGGTGGAGGACGTGCTGCGCGCCAAGCTGATCGAACTCGTCAACGACAAGGGTGATGTCGTCGCCGAATTGCATGCCGGCGAGGACGGCAGCGGCCAACTGCGCCTGCGCAACGGGAACGGCGACGTGCGGGTCAAGCTCGGGCCGTCGGACAGCGGCGCCGGGGCCAGCCTCACCCTCATGGACGCCAGGACCGATCCTGCCGTGTTGCTCGCCTCCGGTGCGGAGGGCGCTCGCCTCCTGATCGACGGGGTGCAGATCGGCGGGAACTAGCGCGCCCTACTCGGCCGGCACGACCCCGGACCGCGCACCCGCAGCCATAAGCTCTCGTTCGAGGCGCTTCTCCTCCTCGGCCTTGGGTTTGCTGAAGCGGGCCAGAAGCAGATAGGCGACGGGCGTGAGGAACAGGGTCGAGACGGCGGCGAAGCCGAGGCCGCCGACGATGATCCAGCCGAGCGCCTGCCGTGCTTCGGCGCCCGCACCGTGAGAAATGACGAGAGGGACGCCACCGAGAACAGTGGCGATCATGGTCATCAACACCGGTCGCAAGCGGATGTTGGAGGCTTCCTCGATGGCTTCGCGTACGCTCAGGCCGCGGTCCCGCAACTGGTTGGCAAACTCGACGATCAGAATTCCGTTCTTGGCCATGATGCCGACAACGAGGATCAACCCGATCTGCGAATAGATGTTGAGGCTGCCGCCTGTGGCCCATACGGCGTAGATGGCGCAGGCGAGGCCGAACGGCACCGTGGACATCACGATTACCGCGCTCCACACGCTCTCGAACTGCGCGGCCAGAACGAGCAGGATCACCACCAGGGCGAAGCCAAAGGTGATGGCGAGGCCGTTGTTGGAGTCGCCAATAGTCTTGGCTTCGGCCAGCGGAATGATGGAATAGCCCTCCGGCAGGATGGGCGCTGCAATCTGCTGCATCTGCGCATAGGCATCGCCCAACGCGAGCCCGTCGAGGCTGGCGCTGACCGATACGGCGCGACGCTGTTGCTCGCGGTTGAGCGATGGCGCCACCGGCGCCTCGGTCAGCGTTGCGATGGTGGACATAGGCACATAGCGCCCATCCTGCGTCTTGATGAAGATGCTCTCGAGATCGCCGGGGTCATTGACCGGCGCGGTCGTCGAAAGCATGCGCACCGAGTAAGCGGCGTCGTTGATGAAGACGCTGCCGACATTGGCGCCGTCGATCATGGCCTGCATGGTCGTCGCCAACCCGTTGATGTCGACCCCTATGGCATTGGCTTTTTCACGGTCGATGGTCAGCGTCAGCTGGGGCTGCGTGGCATTGTAGTTCATGCTGACGCGACCGAAGCGCGGGTCCTCACTCAGCTTGTCGACGATGGCCTGCGCCGTGGTTGCGAGCTGGTCGTAGTTCGCCCCGACGACTGCAAATTGCATGCCCGAACCGCCACCGCGTACGCCGAGACTATTAGGCTGGCCAATGGACGTGCGCACACCTGGGACAGATTGCGTAAGCTGGGTGATCTCGGTGGCGATCTGCTGCTGTGTGCGCGTCCGCTTCTCCCACGGCGCCAGCGTCAGCGTGAGATTGCCGGAGGAGGTGTTGGAGCCGAATCCTGAAATCGAGAAGATCGATTCGGCCTCGCCATTATCGATGTAGCGCTGCAGCAGGTCTTCGATCTTCTGCATTTGCGTGCGGGTGAAATCGAGGCTGACCGTCTGCGGCGCCGAAACCCGCACGCTGATCTGAGCGCGATCTTCGGCCGACGTCAGCTCCTGCCTGATTTGGCTGAACAGCAGCCACGCCGAGCCGGCGAACAGCACGGCAACAACAAGGACCACCAGCGGTGCATTGAGGCAAGCAGCGAGCATGCGACGGTAGGCGCCGCCGAGCAGCAGGCCGAAGCGGCCGATGAGGCTCGGGGGTTTCACATCGCCCGAATACGCCTTGAGCAGGCGCGACGCGAGCATCGGCCCGAGCGTCAGGGCGACCACCGCGGAGAGGTCCACCGCCATCGCTAGGGTGAAGCCGAACTCTCGGAACAGCCGTCCAGTTTGTCCGGGGAGAAACGAGATGGGGATGAACACGGCGGCCAGTGTCAGCGTCGTGGCGATGACCGCAAAGAACACTTCCTGTGTGCCTAGAACCGCCGCAGCGCGGGGACCGGCACCCATCTGACGATGGCGCACGATATTTTCGAGGACGACGATGGAATCGTCGACCACGATGCCTGTCGCCAGCACGATGGCGAGGAGCGTCAGGATGTTGATTGAAAACCCGCTGAGATAGATGCCGGCGACGGCGCCGATCAGTGCGACCGGCATCGAGATGGCTGGCACGAGTGTTGCCCGCCAATCGAGCAGGAACAGAAAGATGATCGCCACGACGACCACAACGGCGATCAGCAGCGAGCGCTCAACTTCGCCCAAGGCGCCAGAGATGAACACCGAGTCGTCGCTCGAAATCTTCACGACGACACCCGGTGGCAGGCTCGATTGCATGTCGGCCACCGCGGCTTTGACGCCGTCGGAAATCTGCACCGTGTTGGACTGCGCCTGACGCACCACGCCGAGCCCGATGCCGGACTTGCCGTCGGAGCGCAGTCCGCTTGTCGATGAGGTCGCGCCGAACACGACGGTGGCGACGTCGCTCAGCCGAGTCCGGCCGTTGATGATGATGTTTTCAAACTGCTCGGGCGTCGTGACCTCGGACAGCGCCCGAACGTTGATGTTCTGGTTGGCACCATTAATGGACCCGGCGGCCGTATCGAAGGAGATCGAGGCCAGCGCGTTGCGGATGTCACCGACGGTGAGGCCGAGGCTCGCGAGCTTCAGCTGATCGACATCGATCTCGAATACCTGGTTCTGCGTGCCATAGACCTGCACGTCGGCCACGCCCGGCACGGCGGCGATGCGCTCCGAGACGGTGTTTTCGACCAGTTCAGTGAGCTCTTCCCTGGACAGCGCGTCCGAGGTCACCGAGAGCTGCATGATCGACTGGGCGTTCGGGTCTGCCTTGACGATCACCGGCGCCTCGGCGCCATCGGGGAACCGGTTGACGAGGCGGCTCGTGGCGTCGCGTACGTCGGAGGTGGCGTTATCGAGGTTGGTACCGTCGGCGAAGGTCAGCGTGACGCGGCTCTGTCCGTAGGACGAGCTAGACGAGATAGCCGTGACACCCTGTACGCGGGCGACGGCGCCCTCGACGGTAGAGGTGATTTCACGATCGACAGTTTCGGCGGCGGCGCCGGGGAAGCTGGTGTTGACCGACAGGACCGGCTGCTCGACCGTGGGGAGCTCGCGCACTTCGACGCCGAGAAACGCGGCGAGGCCGCCGACGATGATCAACGCGTTGATGACGATGGCCAGCACCGGCCGGCGAACGAAGAGCCCGGCGACCTGTCCGCCGCGCTCGTTCTGGCTGGCGATGGACATCAGCCGCCCTGCCCCTGCGAGGAGGCTTGAGCGTTGCCCTGACGTTGGCCCTGCCCCTGCTGCGCGCCGGCCTGTGCGTTGCCGCCAGCTGGGCTGGCACCGGCATCATCGAGCAGGCGCACCTGTGCGCCATCGCTGAGTTGAAGAACCCCCTGCGTGACAACCTGGTCGCCCTCGGCGACCTCGCCCTTAACCAGCACCCCATCGGTATTGCGTTGAACGATCTCGACCATGGCCTTTGCGACCTTGCCGTCGACGAACTTCCAGACATAGGCGCCGTCGGACGACCACTGGATCGATAGGGGATCGACTGCCGCGAAGGTTTCGCCCGGGAACTCCATGGCGACGGAGAAGCTCATGCCGGCGCGGATCGCGCCGTCGGGGTTGGGCAGGCTCGCCTGCACCTGCAGGGTGCGGCTGGTGGGGTCGATGCGGTTATCGACGGCGCTGATCTGTCCGTTGAAGACCTGGCCCGCCAGCGCCACCGACTGCGCGCTGACCTGCATGCCGGGTGCGAGTTGCGAAACGTAACGCTCGGGCACCCAGAAGTTGATGAGGATCTCCGACGAGTCATCTACCGTGGTTACTACGGTTTGCGCGTTGATGAGGTTGCCCGGGCTTGCCGTGATGAGGCCGACCGTCCCCGAGATGGGCGTGGTGATGGTGCGCAGATTGAGCGCGAGCTCGGCGTTGCGAAGCTCCAGCCGTGCATTGTCGGCCGTCAGTTGCGCCGCCGTGACCTGTACGCTCGAGACGGAGCTGTTTTTGGCCAGCTCGGTGGTGCGCGCGAGGGCGGCATCGGCGTCCTGTGCGGCAAGCGTGGCGCGGTCGTATGCGATCTGCTGGGTGGCACTGTCGAGTTCGGCAAGCTTCTGGCCGGTCTCGACGAGGTCGCCCGGCTTCACCAGCACATCCATCAGGGTGCCGCCCGAGGCCGATGCAATGGTGGCCGAGCGGAGGGCGCTGCCTTCGCCGATGGCGGTGAGCTTGTCGTTGATGGTGGCCGTGCCGACGGGCGCCACGACCACGACGGCGGCCTGACGAGACACGAAGCCACCGGCGCCGCGCTGGCCTTGTCCGCCTTGGGCACCTTGTCCGCCCTGACGCTGGCCGCCGGTAGTAGCCTGCGCTTGGGCTGTCTGTTGGGTCTGGGTCGCAGGTGCGGCCTCGGTCGCAACCGGGAGCGTGATGCCGAGGCGCGCGAGGGCGGCGTTTGCACCGGGGAAATACAGGATGAACAAAACGCCGGCCGCGGCGATAACGACGATCGAGATGAGCAGTTGTAGCCACAGCGGCGCCGAGCGCCGGGGCCCTGTCTCGGAGCGCGCAGGGACGGCCGTTCTCAGGTCAATCTTGTCCTGTTCCAAAAGTCCACCTGTGGCAATGACTTGAAAAGCCTAAGCCAGAGCAGGCGTATGCGACAAATGAAACATCGGTAAGGCTGTCCCGCTCGCGCGGACGTGAACGGCCTTAGTGCGTGTGGCCGTGCGGTTCGTCGAAGTCAGTCGGGCGGAAGTGGTAATCCGCCGAGCAGAACTCGCAGACCACTTCGATCTCGCCGTTGACTACCATGTCCTGCCGCTCTTCGGCAGAGAAGTTGTCGCGCAGCATCGCTTCGATCCGTTCGGCCGAACAGGTGCAGCGCTCTTCGAGCGGCATGGGGTCGAAGACGCGCACACCGGTCTCGTGGAACAGTCGGAACAGCAGGCGCTCGGGTGAGACGGCCGGGTCGGCCAACTCCTCGTCGCTGACGGTGCCAAGCAGAGCACGCGCCTCGGTCCATTTGTCGGACTGGGCGAAGCTCTTGTCGGCGGTGTCGGGATTGTCGAAATCACCATCGCCCGGCAGATCCGGCATGGTGCGGACGCCGTGCGGGGGCAGATACTGCACCAGCATTCCACCGGCGCGCCAGTGAGCCCGCCGCTCGCCCTTCAGCGAAAGCTGCGCCACTGCGAGACGGACAAGCGTCGGCACCTGCTCGGACTGCTGGAAATAGGTGTGTGCCACATCCTCGAGCGAGCCGCCTTCAAGGGCGACGATGCCCTGGTAGCGCTCCATATGCGCACCCTGATCGACGGTCATCGCCAGGTGACCCTTGCCGAGCATCTGGCCTGGCTTGGTTTCGCCGCGCTCGACCGCCTTCTGCACCGCATCGGCATCGAAGCGGGCATAGCCGCGCAATCCGTCGGGAGCATCGAGGTCGACGACGATCAGGTTCACCGGGCCGTCGGTCTGGGTCTGGAGTATGAACTTGCCCGCGAACTTCAGCGACGAGCCGATGAGCGCCGCCAGGACCACGGCTTCGCCCAGCAGCCGGGCGACCGGTGCGGGGTAGTTGTGGCGGTTGAGAATGGCATCGAGCGCATCGCCAAGCCGCACAGAGCGGCCGCGGCAATCGAGATTTTCGAGGGTGAACGGCACAACGACATCATCGCCACTCTCGGCGCGATCGAGGCCATAGTCGGTCAGTTGCAGTTCAGTCATGACAGAGCGCTTCCAGAAACAACGTTCATCGGTTCCAGCTGGACGCGCGACGAACGAGAGTTAGACTCGATCGATCCCGAAGCACCAGCAGAGGATCGCTTTTTGTGCATGCAAGCGGTTTTCGGCTTCATCGAAGACCACCGATTGCGGCCCGTCTATGACCTCGTCGGTCACTTCGTCGCCGCGATGAGCCGGAAGGCAATGCATGAAGAGTGCATCCTTGTCGGCCAAGCGCAACAAATTGGTATCGACCCGGTAGGGTTTCAAGGTCTTGCGGCGATCGCTGACATCGGTATCGCCCATCGACACCCAGGTGTCGGTGATCACGAGGTCGGCATCCGCCACTGCGGCCAGCGGATCTTCGCTCAGCGTAACGTTGGCGCCGGCCTCGCGGATGTCCGAGAGCAGCGCCTGATCGGGGCCGTATTCGTCCGGACAGGCAATGGCGAACGTGTTGCCGAAGACCTTGGAGGCGTGGACCCAGGATTGCAGCACATTGTTCGCGTCGCCGACCCAGGCCACCTTGGCGCCCTTGATCGAGCCCCGGTGTTCTTCGAACGTCTGGACGTCGGCCAGCACCTGGCAGGGATGGGCCCGGCGCGTCAGGCCGTTGATCACCGGCACGTCCGAAGCGCCCGCCAGATCGAGCAGGTCGTCGTGATCCAGAATGCGGATCATGATCGCATCGACGTAGCGGCTCATGACGCGCGCGGTATCCTGCAGCGTCTCCTCGCGGGCAAGCTGCATGGAATCGCCGGTCATGAACATGGTCTCGCCGCCGAGCTGACGCATGCCGACGTCGAAGCTGACGCGCGTGCGCGTCGACTGCTTCTCGAAGATCATCGCCAGCATCTTGTACTTGAGCAGCTCGTCGCGCTCGCCGCGCTTGGTGCGCGCCTTGAGCTCGTTGGCCATCACTAGCATGGAGCGCAGCTGGTCCTCGGTGAAATCCTCGAGGGTCAGGAAGTGCCGTGGCGTACTCATGCTGTTCCCTTTGACTTGTCTGCCTCGGCGTCGATGGCGCCGAGTGCTGCGGCGATCTTGCCGACCGCTTCCTCGATGTCTGCTTCCTCGATGATCAGTGGCGGCAGCAGGCGAAGCACATTGTCGCCGGCGCCCTGGGTCAGCATCTGGTGATCGTCGCGCAGGCGAGCGACGAAATCGCGCACAACGATCGTGTCGTCGAGCTTGATGCCGGCCAGCAGTCCCTTGCCGCGCAGTTCAACTACGTGGGTCGGGAACCGCTGTTGCAACTGCTGGAGATGCCACTGCAGCCGCTGGCCCATCAGATTCACATGGTCGATGAAACCAGGCGCCAGCACGCGGTCGAGTACCGCGTTGCCAATGGTGCAGGCCAGCGGATTGCCGCCATAGGTCGAGCCGTGCGTGCCCGGAACCATCGAAGCCGCGACGTCCTTGGTGGCGAGGCAGGCGCCGAGCGGGAAGCCGCCGCCGATGCCCTTGGCCACGGCCATGATGTCGGGCGTGATGCCGGCCCATTCATGCGCGAAGAACTTTCCCGTGCGGCCATAACCGCACTGCACTTCGTCCAGAATGAGCAGCATGCCGTGCTTGTCGCATATCGCGCGCAGGCCGCGCATGTACTCCGTCGTCATGGCGGTCGCCCCTCCCTCGCCCTGCACCGGCTCGATGAGAATGGCGCAGGTGCGTGGCGTGATGGCCGCCTCCACCGCCTTCAGATCGTTGGGCTTGAGATGCACGAAGCCTTCCAGCGGCGGGCCGAAGCCTTCGGTGTAATGCGGATTTCCCGCTGCCGCGATGGTGCCCATGGTGCGGCCGTGGAACGAGCCGTTGAAGGCGATGACCTCGTAGCGATCCTTTTCTCCCCTGGCCCAGAAATAGTGCCGCGCCGTCTTGATGGCGCATTCGAGCGCTTCCGCACCGGAATTGGTGAAGAACACCGCATCGGCAAAGGTCGCGTCGACCAGACGTTGCGCCAGGCGTTCGCCCTCGGGGATCGTGAACACGTTGGAGACGTGCCAGACCTTTTCCGCCGCATCCTTCATGGTATTGACCAGATGCGGATCGGCATGGCCGAGCACGTTCACCGCGATGCCGGCGTGGAAGTCGAGATATCGGGTACCGTCCTGGCTGATCAGGCGCATGCCCTCGCCCCGCTCGAAAGCGAGTGGCGATCTGGCATAGGTGCCGTACAGCGCAGACATGATGGACCCTTTCCTCGTGCTCTTGAGGGGGCGTGTTTGCCCCAGAAAAAACCAAAACACGCGCTGCCGTGGAGGCCGCGCGTGCAACGGTCGAGCATATGCCCTTCGAGCCCCGCAAAGTCAACTTGGGGCCAAGTCACTCATATGACTCAGCAATCCCGGCACGCGCGCAACAGATCGACACAGCGGGAGTTTTTCCCCGGTGAAAATCCGCATCGAGCCTTGATCGGGATTCTCGCCGCCGTGTAGTATCCGGGTCGTTGGGGCACGAGATTTCGTGTGGCGGACCCTTCCGACCTACGATGCGTAGAGTACGCAGCCGTTCGCAGCTAGCGACGGTACGGTGAAGGAGTCCGTTTTCCTTATGGCGGTTAGGAGCTGAGCATATGGGCTGGACCGAAGAGCGCGTCGAGCTACTCAAGAAACTTTGGCTTGAGGGATTGAGCGCGAGCCAGATTGCCGCGATCCTCAGCGAAGGGGTCACGCGCAACGCGGTTATCGGCAAGGTGCATCGGCTCAAGCTGAGCGGCCGCGCCAAGCCGGCCAACTCGGCGCCGCGCGCTCGAGCTACACCGCGTCCGGCGGCACGCCGCGTGGCCACGCCTGGTGGCGGCGGTGTCCGCAGCCATGTGAGCGGCGTTGCGAGCTTGATGAAATCGCGCAGCATGGGCCCGGCGCCCACGCATGGCGCCACGGCGCTGAAGATCGACCCGGAGTTCGAGACGGAGGCCTATGTCGCTCCGCAGCAGGAGCTGTTTATCCCGGTGGAGCAGCGGCTGACGCTGCTGCAGCTGTCGGAAGCAACCTGCAAGTGGCCGATCGGCGACCCGCTGACCAGCGAGTTCTATTTCTGCGGAAACCATTCCGAGGAAAGCAAGCCGTACTGCGAGTTCCATTCGCGCCGGGCCTACCACCAAATGGAAAAGAAGAAGCGCTGATCCACTTCCTCGTGGCGAAGGTATCCCGGCCGGTGCAGCTGACAGCGCGCCGGCCGTTTCTATTGTGCAGGTCCAACTGGGGAACGGCGTGGCTGGCGTGATCCTCACCACAGAGCGACTGATCCTCCGGCCCTTTCGGCCCGAGGAGGCGGGGCTCTATGCCGCGATCAACTCCGATCCCGATACGATGCGCTATCTCGGTGGACCACGGAGCCGCGCGATGTCCGACGCAGAAGTGTCGGGCGCGAACGAGTGTCTTGCCGCGAGCGGCTATGGCAAAGTGGCGATCGAGCGCCGCAGCGACGGTGCCTTCATGGGAATGTGCGGACTGTCCCGCGAGGGGTGGTTTCCCGACGATCTCGAGATCGGCTGGCGATTGGCGCCCGCGGCGCGCGGACATGGCTATGCGACCGAGGCGGCGCAGGCGTGGATCGAGTACGGGTTTGCGACCCTCGCCCTGCCCCGCATCATATCGATTGCCGACGTTCCCAATCAGCGCAGTATCGCGGTGATGCAGCGGCTCGGCTTGACCTTCGATCATCAGGCGATGCTTGACGACGATGGTGAGATGTTCGAGGCGGTGATCTACGCGATCACGGCCGATCAGTTCACAGCGAACCGTTCGTCGAAGGCGTAGCCGGCGCCGCGGACGGTGCGGATGGGGTCGGCTTCGCGGCCACGGATGATGGCCTTGCGCAGGCGACCGACATGGACGTCAACCGTCCGCTCATCCACATAGACATCGTTGCCCCAGACCCCGTCGAGCAGCTGCTCGCGCGAATAGACGCGGCCGGGGTGGCGCATCAGGTATTCGAGGAGGCGGTACTCGGTCGGACCGAGATGGACTTCGCGGCCGGAGCGGCGGACTCGGTGACTCTGGCGGTCGAGTTCGAGATCACCGGCTTTCAGCAGCGTGGTGACCAGTTGCGGACTTGAGCGGCGGAGCAGCGCCTGCACGCGCGCCATGAGTTCTGGCATCGAAAATGGCTTGGTGATGTAGTCGTCGGCACCGGTGGCCAAACCGCGCACGCGTTCTTCCTCTTCGCCCCTCGCGGTGACCATGATGATCGGGGTGCGCGCAGTTTCCTCGCGCGAACGCCAGCGGCGGCAAAGCTCGATGCCGGACGTGCCGGGCAGCATCCAGTCGAGCAGGATCAGATCCGGCACGGCGTCCCGGATGCGTTCCACGGCTTCATCGCCGGTCTCGGCGGAAACGACGCGATAACCCTCCGCCTGGAGGTTGTATCGCATCATTTCGCTAAGGTCGGCTTCGTCCTCGACGATCAGTATGGAGGCCATCGTGATTTAGCCCTGCTGCAGCCGTTGCGCTTCGTCGGCGCCGAGGTGGCGGCCGGTATCGAGGTAGTAGGCAGCCTCGGCGATGTTGGTCGCGTGGTCGCCGACGCGCTCGAGGCTCTTGGTGCAGAACAGCAGGTGCGTGCACTGCGTGATGTAACGCGGATCTTCCATCATGTAGGTCAGCAATTCGCGGAACAGCGACGTGTGGAGCGCGTCCACTTCATCGTCATGCGAGCAGACGTCGACTGCCTTGGCGGAGTCGCGGCCGGCATAGGCGTCGAGCGCCGATTTCAGCTGGCGCGCCACGAGATCGGTCATGTGCTTGACGCCGTTGTAGAACTTCGGCGCGAGGCCAAGACTTTCGATCTGCAGCGTACGCTTGGCGAGTTGCTTGGCCATGTCGCCAGTACGTTCGAGATCATTGGCAACCTGGATCGACGTCACAACCATGCGCAGGTCCGACGCCATCGGCTGGCGACGCGCGATGATCGAGACAGCCATGTCGTTGATGCGATCCTTCATGGCGTCGATCTGCTTGTCATAGGCGCGGACCGTGCGAGCGGACTCGTGATCGAGCTTCAACAGCGCATTGGCGGCATCGGTGATCGCAAGCTCCACCATGCCGCCCATTTCGGAGATGGCGCGGTTGAGGTTGATGAGTTCGTCCTCGTAGGACGAAACGATGTGTTCGTTCAGCATCTGGGCCATCGATCGTGCCTCCTCAATCAGCCGATGCGGCCGGTGATGTAGTCCTGGGTCTGCTTGTTCCGGGGGTTGGTGAAGATGTCGGAGGTATCACCCTCTTCGATCAGGTTCCCCAGGTGGAAAAATGCCGTCTTCTGGCTGACGCGCGCCGCCTGCTGCATAGAGTGGGTCACGATGACGATGGTGAAGTTCTCGCGCAGCTCGTCGATCAGCTCTTCGATGATGGCGGTGGCGATCGGGTCGAGGGCGGAGCACGGCTCGTCCATCAGGATGACTTCCGGGCTCACGGCGATGGCGCGCGCGATGCAGAGGCGCTGCTGCTGGCCGCCGGAGAGGCCGGTGCCGGGTTCGGCCAGGCGATCCTTGACCTCGTTCCACAGGCCGGCGCGGCGCAGGGAGGAGGTAACGATCTCGTCGAGGTCAGCCTTGCCGCGCGACAGGCCGTGAATACGCGGGCCGTAGGCGACGTTGTCGTAGATCGATTTCGGGAACGGATTGGGCTTCTGGAAGACCATGCCGATGCGAGCGCGCAGTTCCACCACGTCGAGGGCAGGATCGTAAATGTCCTGGTCATCGAGCTTGATGGTGCCGCCGACCCTGGCGCCCTCAATGGTGTCGTTCATGCGGTTGATGCAACGCAGAAACGTCGACTTGCCGCAGCCCGAGGGGCCGATGAAAGAGGTCACCGCGCGATCGGGAATGTCGATGGAGATGCCATGCAGTGCCTGCTTGGGGCCGTAGTGTACGGTCACGTCGCGGGCGGTGAGGCGAATGCGCTTTTCCGCCATGGGCATCGGGATGGTTGTCGAGGTCTGGGTCATTTTCGCCTGGCCTGAAAGCATGTTCATTTGCCGTGTGTCCTCTGTTCGCTCGACTTAAGCGCGCTTCTCGAGACGGGACCTTAGGTAGACCGCGATACCGTTGAGACAGATCATCACCAGCAACAGCACGAGAATGGCTGCTGCGGTGCGCGATTCAAAGAAGTTTCGGTTCTCGTTGCCCTGCCAGAGATAGATCTGGACCGGCAGCGCCGTCGCCTGATCGAGCGGTGTCGCGGGAACAGCGGCGACGAACGCCTTCATGCCGATGAGCAGCAGCGGGGCGGTTTCGCCCAGCGCGTGCGCGATGCCGATGATGGTCGCCGTGAGAATCGACGGAAAGGTCACCGGCAGGACGTGGTGAAACACCATCTGGGTCTTCGACGCGCCCATTCCCAATGCCGCCTGACGCAATGACGGCGACACGCCGAGCAATGCGCCACGAGTGGCAATGATGATGGTGGGCAGTGTCATCAGTGTCAGCACCAGGCCACCGACGAGTGGAGCCGAAAGCGGCAGGTGCAGGTAGTTGATGAATACGGCGGCGCCGAGCAGGCCGAACACGATCGACGGGACGGCCGCCAGGTTGTTGATATTGACCTCGATGAAGTCCGTGAGGCGCGATTTCGGCGCGAACTCTTCGAGGTAGATAGCGCTCGCCACGCCGATCGGCACAGCCAGCAGCACAACGATCAGCATCATGTAGAGCGAGCCGACCAGGGCGCCGAGCAGGCCGGCACTGGCGGGAGCGGCACGGCTGTCGACATTGGTGAAAACCGACCA
The DNA here is from genome assembly GCA_040081185.1 of Devosia sp. Taxonomy (GTDB): domain Bacteria; phylum Pseudomonadota; class Alphaproteobacteria; order Rhizobiales; family Devosiaceae; genus Devosia_A. The sequence goes on from JBEBHC010000030.1 coordinate 17,371, forward strand.
AGCGAAGCCCGACGAGAGCGTTCCGTCGGTGGCGAAGGCATCGATCAGGGTGCGTGCGGGCGCACTCAGCTGTTGCTGGCCGTCACCGAGGGTCCGGTCGATGTTGCCCTTCACCCAGTTGTCGGTGTTGGCCGATGCGAGGACAACGACGTCGATCGTCTGACCGAGCAGGGCCGGATTGGCCACATACATTTCGCGCAGCTCGTGGCGTGCGTTCGTCTCGGGGATCGTGAGGATCTGCTTGGTATCGATCTCGATACCTGCCGGCATCTTGGCGCGCAGTGCCGCTTCGACGATCTTGTTCCAGTTGAGGAGCGCCACGTCACGCTGCCACTTGAGGCTCGCGGCGCGGTACTCGGCTTCCGATGGGAAAATGCTGCGCTCCGGTGGCGGCCCGTTCTTGATGATCTCGGGGTCGAAGGTGACCGTCAGATGCAGGTTGGTCTGCATGAAGGACGGCGCGCCCTTGCGGATCACGTCGGTGAACAGCAGCACGACGAAGCCGAGCGCCAGAATGATCGCGGCCAGGCCGAAGAACCGGAACAACTTCTCGGCCGTGTGACGACTGCGGAGCCTGTTACGGATGACCTCGGCGCGTGCGGTTGCGCCGGCCGAAAGGGGGAGGTCGGTCATTCGTACTGCTCCCGGAAGCGGCGGACGATGTAGAGCGCAAAGACGTTGAGGCAGAGCGTGAACACGAACAGCGTAAGCCCGAGAGCAAAGCCAACCAGCGACTGCGGCCCGGCGAAGTCGGTGTCGCCGGTCAGCTGATTGACGATCGAGACGGTGATGGTCGCAACCGGCTCGAACGGGTTGCCGCGCAGGATCGGCGCGTTGCCAGCGGCGAGCACCACGATCATGGTCTCGCCAACGGCGCGGCTCACCGCGAGGAGGAAGGCGCCGACGATGCCCGGCAGGGCGGCTGGCAGCAGCACGTTACGGATGGTTTCGGACTGGGTGGCGCCGAGACCGTAGGCGCCATCGCGCAACGACTTAGGCACCTGATTGAGAATGTCGTCGCTGAGCGAGGACACGAACGGCACGATCATAATGCCCATCACAACGCCGGCAGTCAGTGCGCTCGTGGCGTTGATGTTAAGGCCGACCAAGGCACCGACATCGCGCAGGAATGGCCCGACCGTGACGAGGGCGAAGAAGCCGTAGACGATAGTGGGGATGCCGGCGAGAATCTCGATGATCGGCTTGGCGACGGCACGGAAACGGCGATCGGCATACTGGCTGAGATAGATTGCGGCCATCAGGCCCACAGGCACAGCGACAAGCATGGCGATGGCGGTGATCATCAGCGTGCCGCTCAGTAGGGGTAGCAGGCCGTAGCTTCCCGGGTTCTCAATGCCACCGGCATTGTTGGGCGCCCAGACGGTGCCGAAGAAGAAGCTGAACGGGTTGACGAAACTGAAGAAGCGGAGTGCCTCGGTGAGCAGCGAGGCCACTATGCCCACAGTGGTCAGGATCGCCACCGCCGAGCAGGCCATCAGCACGACGCCGACGACGTTTTCGACCTCGTTGCGGGCGCGCAGGCGCCGGGCGATGCGGGATCGCGCATAAAACAGCGCTCCACCGCCGGCCAGCGATGCGAAGACTATGGTGCCGGTAAAGGTCAAAAACTGGAATGAGCGCAGCGCAGTTGCCGCAGTCTGCTCATAGGGCTGGACGTCGCCAGCGACACCATAGCCTGAGGCAAGCGCCTGGATACGGGCGATCAGCTGACTGCGGCCGATGGCATCGAGGGAGGCGACGACATCGGCTGGAACCTGCGCCAGCGTGTAATTGTCGGTGATGCCGGTGCCGAACATGCCCCAGAGCAGCAGGATGATCAGTGCGGGGATCATCGCCCACACGGCGACGAGCGCAGCGTGATATTGCGGGCGGGAGTGGACCGTCACTCCATCGGCGGAGACGAGCGCGCGGCTCCTGGACCAGCCGGTCTGGTAAGAGAGGCCGAGCAGGACGATCAGGAGGCCTGCCACGATCAAGGTATTCATGCTCACGCCCCCGCGCGCTTGCAGAAGTGAATGGGCCGCGCCTTGAATGGCGCGGCCCGGTTACTCGATTACTTGCCGGCTTCGTAGTCGGCGAGTTCGGTCGCGGTCGTGTCGGCTGGCTGCGGGATCAGGCCGGCGGACTCGAGCGTGCCGCCTTCACCCGACATCGCCTCGGAGAGGAAGAACTGCACGTATTCGGTGATGCCCGGGATGGCGCCGACATGCTGGCCCTTCACGTAGAAGAACAGCGGACGGGACACGCCGTATTCACCCGAGACGACGGTCGCCTTGGACGGCACGACGCCGTTGAAGGATGCAACCTTTAGCTTGTCGGTGTTGGACTCGTAGAAGGAGAGGCCGAACACGCCGACCGTGTTGGTATCGGAGGTCAGACGAGCCAGTGTCTCGGTGTAGTCGCCCGAGATTTCGGTGACGACGTCCTGACGGTAAGTCGTCAGGGCCTTGGTCTTGTCTTCCTTGGAGATGTCGGCGGGCCAGGCGGCGTCTGCACCGCCCTTGTCGACGACGCGGGTCTGGAAGACTTCACGGGTGCCATGATTGGATGCCGGAACGGCCAGGGCGATCAACTGGTCGGGCAGCGACGCGTCGACGTCCTTCCAGGTCTTGTACGGGTTGTCGACAAGTTTGCCGTCGATCGCCACCTGGGCAACGATGGCCTTATAAACCTGCGCCGGGGTCAGCGCGAAGTCGGGGCCCGAAGCGGCCGAGGCGAACACGACGCCGTCATAGCCGAACTGGATCTCACGGATGTCGGTCACGCCGGCATCGGCGCAGGCCTTCCTCTCGGCATCCGACATGGGGCGCGAAGCGTTGGCGATGTCGATGGTGTTCTCACCGACGCCTTCGCAGAACTGCTTGAGGCCGGCACCGGTGCCGCCCGAACCCACGACCGGAGTTTTGAACTCGGGGAAAGTGGCCCCGAATTCCTCGGCGACGATCGAAGCAAAGGGCAGCACGGTCGAGGAACCGGCGATCTGAATGGTATCGCGCGACTGCGCAGAGGCGGGAGTCGCGAAGCTCGCCAGCGCGACAATCGCGGCGCCTGCATAGAGAGCGTATTTCATGGGTATTCCTTTTCAAGGAGGAGGCAGGGTGCCCGGCAGCGGTGCCGGAACTCGCCCCGGCGCCTGTTAACGCGCGGCAACCTATGTGCCTTGGCCCAAGCTTTTATGTCAGTGAGACAACGCCTTTGTGACAGGTTAATCCGTTGACTTCGCTGCGCAATTCGACAGCACATCGCGGGTCGCCGCGAGAACTGCTCCGCTGTGTTGCACGCCGTTAGCCCGAGTCCGGCCCGCCTTCACTTGCTCAGCAGGACGTCCACCTGGGTGCCGTGTCCCTGCGTCGAGCGGATCGCCATCAGGCCGCGATGACGGCTGAGGATGTGCTTCACGATCGCAAGCCCAAGCCCGGTGCCTTTCTTCTTGCGGCTCGATTCCTCATCGACGCGATAGAAGCGCTCGGTAAGACGCGGCACGTGCTCGGCGGCGATACCTGCACCGTGGTCAGTGACGGTCACGAGGTAGTCGTAGCCGGAACGTCCCGGGCCCAGCGCGATATCGACCTTGCCGCCGTCGCCGCCATACTTGATGGCGTTGTCGACGAGATTCTCGAACACTTCGTAGAGCTCTTCGCGATCCCCGGTAACGATGGCGCCGCTCTGGGCGGCAACGATCACTTCTACGCCCGCGTCCTTGGCCTGGGTCTCGAGTCCTTCGCGGACCTCGGCCAGCAATTTTCGGAGGTCCACGCTTCCGGTGGGCTTGAGGTGCTGGCGCATCTCGATGCGGCTGAGCGACATGAGGTCGTCGATCAGCCTGCTCATACGGCTCGCCTGTTGCCGCATGATGCCGAGAAAGCGCTCGCGCGCGGCTTCATCTCGCGCGGCGGGCCCGATGAGCGTATCAAGAAAGCCCATCAGCGACGTGAGTGGCGTTCGGAGTTCGTGGCTGGCATTGGCGATGAAATCCGAGCGCAGAGACTCGATGCGCTTCTGCTCTGTCAGGCTCTGCAGCGAGATGGCCACCATGCCGTCCGCTTCTGGCAAGGGCATGATGTGCGCCAGATGCCAAGTGACGTTCGGCACAGTTTGATGCAGTTCCACAGCCTGCGGCTCGTTGCTGCGACGCGCGAGTTCGAGAGCTGTAACGATAGCCGGGTTGCGTAGCGCGAGGGTCAACAAAGTTCCCTCGGTCGCGGTCGGGAAGTCCTTGGCGGCGGCGGTGTTGCGGTAGAGCACCACGGAGCGCCTGTCGAGCAGGAGGAATGGATCGGGAAGCAGCGCGGCAAGAGCGCTCAGTACCGCGATCCTTTGCTCAGCACTAACCGCCTGGGCCAAGCCGAGCCCTCCTCCTGCGTCATGCGCGGCACTTGCCACAAAATGCCGGGCGATGCACGGTCTCAATTCGGAGGAGTTTTGTGATGACGGACCGCCAGCCTTTCGACCTCGAGAACCCCAAGCTACCGGACTGGATCGTCGACGCCGCGCTCGAATCCGGAGGCTATCCGTATGCGAAGAAGCTCGACGACGATGATTTCGCCAAAGAGCTCGAGACGCTGCAGCGCGAACTGGTGAAACTGCAGGCGCACCTGCAAAAGACCGGCGCACGCGTGATCGGCCTGTTCGAGGGGCGCGATGCGGCCGGCAAGGGCGGCTCGATCAAGGCCTATACCGAGAATCTCAATCCGCGCTTCACGCTCGACGTGGCGCTGCCCAAACCATCCGACCGCGAACGCACACAGTGGTATTTCCAGCGTTACATCGACTGGTTCCCCGCAGGGGGCGAGCAGGTGCTGTTCGACCGCTCATGGTACAACAGAGCAGGCGTCGAACTGGTAATGGGCTTCTGCACGCCGGAGCAGACGGCGCACTTCCTGGAGGAGACGCCCCGCTTCGAACGCATGCTGGTGCGCGACGGCATCCACCTCTTCAAGTTCTGGCTCGCCATCGGCAAGGAGACGCAGCTCAAGCGCTTCCATGCGCGGCGGCACGATCCGTTGAAAGTCTGGAAAATCTCGCCGATCGATCTGGCCGCCGTCGCCAAGTGGGACGATTACACCAAAGCCGCCAACACGATGTTCGAGGCGACGCACAACGACGACACGCCGTGGACCGTGGTGCTTGCCAATGACAAGCGGCGGGCGCGGCTCGAAGTGATCCGCACCGTCCTCAAGGGCATCGACTACGAGGGCAAGGATGAGGGCAAGGTCGGCAAGGTGGACGGCAAGATCGCCATGGCACCGGAGCGCTACATGCGCGACTACGGGAAAATCTGAAGAGCGTCCAACCGCTTAGCCTTATCCACACGCGGCGTGAGTCATATGACGATCGTTTGACAGGTCCGCAAAAAACGAATCAATTGCTGCCATAGGGCCGCGCGGCTGGGTGCCGCGCACGGGGGCAAAGTGGGAGCTAGCCAGTCGCTGCGCGACAGCGCGGACATGCTTGCGCCGGTTCGGACCGTCAACGCAGACGGGCTGGGACCTTTTGTCATCGTCGCCGACCACGCGTCGAACCGTATTCCACCGGCATGGGGCGACCTAGGGCTCACACCGGCTGAGCGTGTCCGCCACATCGCCTGGGATCCGGGCGCGCTTGCCGTCTCGATGCGGCTTACGCGGCTGCTCGATGCGCCGCTGATCCACTCGACGGTGTCGCGGCTCGTCATCGACTGCAACCGCGACCTCGACGCGCCGGACCTGTTCCCGGCGGTTTCCGAATTGACGACGATCCGGGGCAACGACGTGATCTCGGACGACGACCGGAAGCGCCGCATCGCCGCAGCGCACAAGCCGTTCCACGATGCGATCGACCGCGTGCTCGATGCACGCCAGCGGGCTGGTACGGAGACAATCCTCGTTTGCATGCATTCCTTCACCCCGACCTACAAGGGCAGTACCCGGCCGTGGCCGATCGGCCTGATTCACGCGCGCGACGAGGCCTACACGCGCGCGTTGCAGGTCGCACTGGCCGCCGACGAGCCGTCGCTCAATATCGGCTGGAACGAGCCTTACTCGGCGCTCAACGGCGTCACCTACACATTGGAGCATCATGGCGACGGACGCGGGCTCGCGGCCACCATGATCGAAGTTCGGCACGATGAAATTCTAGAACCAAACGGGGTGGACCTCTGGGCCTCCCGGCTGGCCCGGTGTCTCAGCCAAGCGCGGGTCGCGCTCGGTGGCACACCGGTCGTTTTGGGGGCCACGATCGGTCAGTACGAAGGAGACAGACAATGAGTGACATGGGTTCGACGGGAGGCATCAAATATGCCACCCGAGACGCGGGCTATTTCGAAAAGCGCGGACTATCGCGCTATGCGGGCATCTGGTCGCTATGGGCGCTGGGTGTCGGTGCAGTGATCTCCGGACACTTCTCAGGCTGGAACTTCGGCTTCCTGACGGGCGGCTGGGGCGGCATGCTCGTCGCGGGCGCCATCATCTGCATCATGTATCTCGGCCTCGTGTTCTGCATCGCAGAGATGAGCCCGGCGCTGCCGCACACGGGCGCGGCATACTCGTTTGCGCGCACGGCGATGGGACCGTGGGGCGGGTTCGTCACCGGGCTGTTCGAAAACGTCGAATATGTCATCGCCCCGGCGGTGATCTGTACGTTCGTGGCGGCGATCTTCGCGTCGGTGGCGGGGCTCGACACGACCTACTATCCAATATTGTGGGCTGTGCTCTACGCGATCTTCCTCGCCCTCAACATCTTCGGCGTGGCGCTGAGCTACAAGGTGACGCTGGTCGTCACCGTAATCTCGTTGCTCGGCCTCGTCGCCTTCTGGTTCGTCGGCTTCTCGAAGTTCGACTTCAACCTGATGGCGCTCAATATCGGCGTGGGTCCGGATGGCAAGGCGATCGAGTTGCCCGAGGGCGGCGGGTCGCTGTTCCCGTTCGGCTTCTCGGGTGTACTTGCCACGTTGCCCTTCGCGGTGTGGCTGTTCCTCGCTATCGAGCAGGTGCCGCTGGCCGCTGAGGAATCGGTCGATCCCAAGCGCGACCTGCCGCGCGGCATCATCCTCGGCATGCTGACGCTGATCGTGTCGGCGTTCATGATCGTGCTGATCAATCCTTCGATCGTCGGTGTCGGCAGCTTCCGTCTCGGCAGCTCGCTGGAGCCGGTGCTGGACGGCGCACGCGCCGTGATGGGGCCGGTCGGTGGTTACATCTTCGCGGTCGTCGCGTTGATCGGCCTGATCGCGTCGTTCCACACGATCCTCTATGCCCAGGGACGGCAGATCTACTCGTTGAGCCGTGCCGGCTACTTCCCGTCGGCGCTGTCGGTTACCCATCCGACGCACAAGACGCCGCATGTTGCGATGATCACGGGTGCCGTTGTGGGTTTCGTCGTCATGTTGATCATCTGGTACTCGAACGGTGGTGGCGGATCCGGTCCGACACAGCTGGGCGACGACATCATCGGCTCAGTGATGCTCAACATGGCCGTGTTCGGCGCCATGCTCAGCTACATCGCGCAGGCGGCGAGCTTCATCATGCTGCGCCGGAACCAGCCCAATATCGAGCGCCCCTACCGTTCGCCGGTAGGCATTCCGGGTGCCGTGCTGACCATCGTCATCGCACTGGTGACGCTGTTCTATCAGTTGCAGGACCCGAACTTCTCCAAGGGCGTGATCTGGGTGATCGCATGGATCGCCGTGGGCATCATCTATTTCGGGCTGATCGGCCGCAACAAGCTCATCCTCTCGCCCGAGGAAGAGTTCGCGCTCGAGCACGCCAAGAAGTAGTCTCGCTCAAACCCAGGGCCGCGGACTTACCCTCCGCGGCCTTTTTTATTCAATCGAGGAGTTCTTACTATGGCCGCCTATACCCTCGCCCAGCTCAAGGCCGATGTCGCCAAGGGCGAGATCGACACCGTACTCGTCGCCTTCCCCGATATGCAGGGGCGGCTGATCGGCAAGCGCTTCCAAGCCGAGTTCTTCCTCGAAGGCGCCATCGACGAGACGCACGGTTGCGACTACCTGCTGGCCGACGACATCGATATGGAGCCGGTGCCCGGTTACGAGGCCGCCAGCTGGGACAAGGGCTATGGCGACTTCGTGATGAAGCCCGACCTCGCCACGCTGATGAAATGCACCTGGCTCGAGGGCACCGCGCTGATCCTCGCCGACCTCGTCGACCATCATTACCACGAACCCATTCCACACGCGCCGCGCTCGATCCTCAAGGGTCAGCTGGCGCGGCTCGAAAAGATGGGCCTCACGGCGAATTTCGCCAGCGAGCTCGAATTCTATCTCTTCGACGAGGACTTCCGGACCATCCACGAAAAGGGTCACCGCAACCTCAAGACCGCCGGCTACTACATCGAGGATTACCACATCTTCCAAACCACGAAGGAAGAGGGCGTGATGCGCGCGCTGCGCAAGCAACTCACTGCTTCCGGCATCCCGGTCGAGAACAGCAAGGGCGAATGGGGTCCGGGCCAGGAAGAGATCAACGTCCGCTACGCCGATGCGCTGACGATGGCCGATCGCCATGTCGTCATCAAGAACGCCACCAAGGAGATCGCCTACCTGCAGGGCAAGGCCGTCACCTTCATGTCTAAATGGGATTTCGGGCTGGCCGGATCGTCCAGCCATATTCACATGTCGCTGGCCAAGGCAGGCAAGAACGTCTTCATCGATGGCAAGGATGCGCAGGGCATGAGCCCGATGATGAAGCAATTCATGGCGGGGCTGCTCACCTATGCCGGCGACATCACCTATTTCCTTGCGCCCTACATCAATTCCTACAAGCGCTTCCAGGCGGGCACCTTTGCCCCCACGAAGGCGATCTGGTCGACAGACAACCGCACGGCCGGCTTCCGCCTGTGCGGCGCCAATACAAAGGGCATCCGCGTCGAGTGCCGCATCGGCGGCGCCGACCTCAATCCCTATCTCGCCTTCGCCGCGCTGATCGCGGCGGGGCTGCAGGGTGTAGAGGACGGGCTGATGCTGGAGCCCGAGTTCTCCGGCGATGCCTATTCCGGCAAGAAGCTTCGGGAAGTCCACAAGACGCTGCGCGATGCCACCGCCGCGCTGAAGAAGTCGAAAATGCTGATCAACGCGCTCGGTCAGAAGGTTATCGACCATTACGTCCACACGGCCGAATGGGAACAATTCGAATACGATCGCCGCGTTACCGACTGGGAGTTGAAGCGCGGGTTCGAAAGGTCGTAAACACCCGCCAACTCAAGTGACAGGTGGACAGATGGCCGAGACGGTCAAAATCACCTCGCCCATCGACGGGCGGGTTTATGCCGAGCGGCCGGTGGCCTCGGGCACCGATATTTCGACGGCGGTGGCCAAGGCGAAGTCGGCGCGGGTGGCGTGGGGAGCCATCACGGTGCGCGAGCGCGCCAAGTTCCTCGGGCACTTTGTCGATGCGCTGCTCGCCAAGAATGACGAGATCGTCCCCGAACTCGCCTGGCAGATGGGCCGACCGATCCGTTTTGGCGGCGAGAAGCGTGGCGTGGAGGAACGCTCGCGGCACATGATCGCCATCGCCGAGGAAAGCCTTGCACCCTCCGAGCGTCCGGCCAAGGACGGCTTCAAGCGGTGGATCGCACACGAGCCGCTGGGCACGGTGATGGTCATCGCGCCGTGGAACTATCCGTTCCTCACAGCGGTCAATTCCATCGTGCCAGCGCTGATGGCCGGCAATTCGGTGATCCTCAAGCATGCCTCGCAGACGCTGCTGGTCGGCGAGCGCTTCGCCGAGGCCTTCAAGGCCGCCGGCCTGCCGGACGGACTGTTCCAGAACCTGGTTTTGAACCATGCCGATACGGAAAAGCTGATCGGCTCAGGCCAGATCGACCACATCAACTTTACGGGGTCGGTCGAAGGCGGCCGCCGCATCGAGCGCGCCGCGGCGGGCACCTTCGCTACACTCGGCCTCGAACTCGGTGGCAAGGATCCGGCCTATGTGCGGGCCGATGCCAAGCTCGACAATGCGATCGAGAACCTGGTCGACGGGTCGTTCTTCAATTCCGGCCAGTCGTGCTGCGGCGTCGAGCGCATCTATGTGCATGCCGATGTCTATGACCGGTTCATCGAAGGCTTCGCCGAGAACGCCAAAGGCTGGAAGCTCGGCAATCCGCTCGAGGCGGACACGATCGTCGGACCCATGGCTCAAGCGAAGTTCGCCGACCTCGTGCGCGAGCAGACGCTCGAAGCGTTGCGTAAGGGCGCCAAGGCCCTACTCAATACCAAGCATGAACGCGATGACGAAGGCTCGCCCTACCTCGCGCCCGAGGTGCTGGTAAACGTCAATCACCAGATGGCGGTGATGCGTGAGGAGAGCTTCGGCCCTGTCGTCGGCATCATGAAAGTGGCCGACGACGACGAGGCCGTCACGCTGATGAACGACAGCCCCTATGGCCTGACCGCCTCCATCTGGTCGCAGGACCTCGACGAGGTCGCCCGGCTCGGATCGCGCGTCGAGACCGGCACCGTCTACGCAAATCGGTGCGACTATCTCGATCCGGCGCTGGTCTGGACCGGCGTCAAGGAAACGGGCAAGGGCGGCGCTCTGAGCGAAATCGGCTATGCCAACCTGACGCAGCCCAAATCCTTCCACCTCAAGATCGTGTGACCCGATGACCATTCGCGCCAACTGGAACTATCCCACCGCCGTCCGCTTCGGTGCCGGCCGCATCAACGAACTGCCAGATGCGCTGAAGGTGGCAGGGATCACCAGGCCACTGCTGGTGACCGATGCCGGACTTGCCGCCCTGCCGGTGACGCAGAATACGCTGAAGCTGCTGCGCGATGCGGGCGTCCCGGTCGCAATCTACTCGGACGTAAAGCCCAACCCCGTCGCGGCCAACGTCAATGCCGGCATCGAGGTTCTGCGCAAAGGCGGCCATGACGGCGTCATCGCTTTCGGGGGCGGTTCCGGGCTCGACACCGGCAAGGTCATCGCCTTCATGGCGGGCCAGACCCGGCCGATGTGGGATTTCGAGGATATCGGCGACTGGTGGACGCGCGCCGACCCCAAGGGCATTTTCCCTATCGTCGCAGTGCCGACGACTGCCGGAACCGGTTCCGAAGTCGGCCGTGCCGGTGTGGTGACCGACGAGACTACGCACACCAAGAAGGTGATCTTCCATCCGCTGATGATGCCCAAGGTGGTCATCGCCGACCCTGAGCTCACAGTCGGCATGCCCGG
>JBEBHC010000309.1:0-2102 GCA_040081185.1 Devosia sp.
AAACCGCCACGGTCACGCTGAACACCAGCGCAGCTTATACGCTCACCAGCAGCATCACCGCCAGTGTCACGATTCAAGATGACGACATCAACAACCCGCCCGTCATCACCGTCACCTCACCGACGAATCGCAACATCGCGCTCACCAACATCACTTACGGACTCATGATCGAGGCGAGCGTCGTCGATGATGTCAGTGCCACCAGCGCCTGGAGTGTCGTCAGCAGCCCTTCTGGCAGCACGATCACTTTTGAAAACAACAGCGCGCCCATCACGGGCGTGCGATTCTCAGCCGTCGGCACATATCTGCTGAGACTCACGGCTGATGATGGCTCTCTGCAAACGACGCATGACCTGCATATCAGCATCGGCTCCGCGATCAGCGGCGCACTCACCGCAGGCGATGTCGGCGTCTTCGATGTCGGCAGTGCGGCAGGAAGTTTCAGCATCAATGGCAGCGCTGTCGCGATGAGCGGCTCTGGCACTGGACTGACCAACGACAATACCGACGGCTTCTATTTCCTGCGCCAGCCTTCGAGTGGCACAGCCCTTGAGGTCATCGTGCGAGTCGATTCCATCACGGGTGGTGCGACAAACAACGGGCGCGCGGGGATCATGTTCCGCGATGCGACGGGCAATGCGGATGTGATGGCCTTCATCGGACTCACCAACAACGGACGACTCAACTGGACACAACGCCTCACCAGCGGCGCGAACGCCACTGTCACCAACGTCAATAGCATCAGCGCACCGCGTTATCTCCGGCTGGTGCGTTCAGGCACGAGCTTCACTGGATCACACTCCACTGATGGCATCACATGGACCTCCCAGTTCAGCGCCACCATCACCGCCAGCAGCACCATGCTCGTCGGACTCGCCGTCACCAGCGCAAGCACCTCGGCACTTAGCGCGGCCTTCACCAACGTCAGTCTGCCGCTCAATGACAACCGGGGTCCGCTGCCGAACGCCGGCGTCGATCGCGCTGCGCGCATCAACACGGCTGTCTCCCTCGCTGGCTCCAAGACTGATGATGCCAAACCCGTGGTCCCTGGGCTCGTCACCACCCAGTGGATCAAACTTAGCGGTCCCGGCACTGCCACGCTCACGGACGCTGGAGCCGCCACGACCAATGCTTCCTTCAATCTCTCCGGCATCTACGTCATGCGTCTCATCGCCAACGACGGCGAAGTGAAAACCTATGACGAGATGACCGCCACCATCACGGAAGACCTCATCAACATCATCATCACGCCCGGCTACGAAGTCGCCAACGAGAGCGGTCAGGTGCCTGTGTTCATTGAGATCACTCGCCCTTCACCCAGTGGGGATCTGTTCCTTCCTGTGGCGATGGGTGGCACAGCCACGCCGCGCACTGACTTCGAGTGGGGCCCGGTCTCACAGCTCTATCTGCAAGCCGGGGAAACTTTCGCCGCCGGTGAGCTTGCACCCTACATCGACAATCTCGACGAAGGCACAGAGACCGCCAGCATCACTCTCCTGCCGGGTGCCGGATACACCGTTGGAGTGAACAACTCCATCACCTGGACCATCCTTGATGCACCCGTGGTCACGCTCACAGCCACGACTCCCGTTGCCAAAGAAAACGGCCCCACCAACGGCACCATCACCTTCACACGCACTGGCTCCACGGCTGCTGCGCTCGACATCCCGATCACTACCAGCGGCACGGCCAGCACCGGCATCGACTACCTTACACCTGCCAGCCTTATAACCATCCCCATCGGCTCCGCGTCCGCCACGCTCGATCTCACGCCCATCGCCGATTTCTTCACCGAACCGGAGGAAACGATCACTCTCACGGCCAACGGCGCGCTCATCTTCGGCACTGCCGGGCCTGCCAGCATCATCTTGCGTGACAGCGTCATCGTCACCGCCGTCACGCAAAGCAACGCCGCTGAATCCGGGGGGCTTCCTGGCAGCTTCATTCTCACCCGCATCGGCTCCACGGATGATGCGCTGCCCGTTTCCATCCAGTTCAGCGGCACCGCCACAAACGGCGCGGACATCAGCGCCGTCAGCTTGAATCAAATCATCCCCATCGGCGAGACGACGCTCATTCTCCCCATCACGCCGCTCACCGAC
>JBEBHC010000139.1:0-7978 GCA_040081185.1 Devosia sp.
CCCGAATTTACGCCCAGCAGCCTTGCCGCATCCGACAGCCCGAGCAGCAAAGCGATGATCGACACGATCCGCACATAGCGCCCGCCGATGGGAGTATTGAGGTCGAACATGAGGATCGGCTTAGCGCGGCGGCGGCGAGGCGGCAAGGCGTGGAAATTTGCGCACCGTCGGGAGGGCGCCGGCCTGCCCCGCGGCCTCCCCGAAACCGGCTAGAGGTCGAGGTCGTCGAAGCGTGAGCGCCGATCCAGGCGGTGGAACTGTCGCGCGATATTGTCGGCGCCGCGGGCGGCGAGAGCGTCGCGTTGCGCCACGATCCACCCAATGCCCCGCTGTACTAACCCGACAATGCCCCATCCGGACACGCCGAAAGCCTGCAGCGCCTTCAACCACCAGCCAGTATCCGGTGGCGCAGGCTCGCTGTGCCCCGTCCTCACGGCGTCTGGCCGGCACCGATCAGCTTGCGACTGATCCAGTTCACCCTCCACTCCGGCATCCAGCGCGGACCCATGTGACCCCGTAACTTCCTCGCTTGGATGTATTCATCCGTGCCGACGCAGGACAGTCCTGCGCCGGGTGCAAATCGGTCGTCCAGCAAGTCAAACTAGAAGGCACTTCCAGCAGGCGGCATCGTGCCCGCTTGCTGTTTCCTATTCCTCGAACACAGCCGTCGCGGGCTGCACGAGGATTGCCACGGCCATTGCATCCGCGGCCTTTGCACGGTCGGCGCGATCGTGCGGACCGAACCCTTCGAGGCTGTTCACGTTGAGGCGCAACGGAACCCGGCTCGTGCGCCGCACCCACTCGAAGCCGCCGTACTGGCCCTCGATGACGACGGGCGCTTCCGGATCGTAGTCTTCCAGCAATGCGATCAGCCTGCCCGCGGTGAGGACCTCGGACGGCAGCAGGCAAGGCTCCACGGGCTTTGATGTGATCTTGGCTCTAGCCTTCCGGGGCGACGCCCGGTGGCCGGACGGACTGTCTATCCCGAGGTCAATGGACATGAGCCCCCGCTCCCCCTGCAACGTAATCGATTGCACGAGATTGCGCGGGAATAAGCGCGGGCGCACCCCACGTTTGGGGGGTCTATGAGCAATTTCAGTAGCTTCGGCTCAAGTCAGCCTGGCAATGAATCGCGCCAGTTCCGACTGCTTGCGGACGCCGAGCTTTCCGTAAACATGTTTGAGCGCCGATTTCGCGGTGTGCTCGGAAATGCCCAGTTCCTGCGCCGCCTCGCGTGCCGTCCGGCCATTGGCATAGAGCAGCGCAACACGCGCCTCTGCCGGCGTCAAACCGACGGAGCGCAAAAGACTGCTCAGGCTGCCACCGTCGCCACCGTCAGGCGCGCTGGACGCATCGGCCTGCGACACTGCTCGCGCCTCGCTCCAGGTCGTGTGCAGGTCGCGCGCGCTCACGCCCAGTAGCAATTCCTTCGGTCTCATCGCAGCGAACGCGGCTGGGGCGCCGGCAGCAATGTCGAGCGAGACCACTTCGCACGGCAACAGCGCGCCGTAGTACGACACCACATGGCGTTCGATGCCGCCGCGCACCCGGCCCAGATACACGTCCTGCCCGGTGATGCCATTTTGCGCCGGGCCGACTGCGCGCAGCACGACGTGGAGCCACTCGCATCCATCGCTCGCGATCGTGCCGTGCAGGCTATCGCCCTCCCACCACACGCGCGGCTCACCGGCGAGGCAGGTATCGACATAGTTGTCGCGCCAGGTGCGCACGACGCTCTCCGAGACGAGATCGGCGATGACAAAGACCGCGTCCTTGGTGTCCGGCGATTGATGTCCCTGCACGGTCACGCCGCCAAAGGCGCGGGCAAATGGGCCGAGGGCCGAGTGCTTGGGAGCGTCGAATATGCCGAGAACGCCGATCATCTCGACGGTCGGTGTCAGGCCCGGCGGGAGAAAGGGGGCAATCAACGACGGCTCGAGGCGCGAGACGACCCAGATCGCGTCGGTGAGGTCGGCCGGAAACGGCGGCATGGGCTGGCCGTTGCCGCGCGCGGATGTTTGCTTCGGCAGACTGTCCCACCGACGGCGGACTGAATCCATAGTCACGCGAACTTTCTTCCCCCCAGAAGCCAGGCTCGCCCAACGATGCCTACCCCTTAGTCATCTCCACTTTGCAATCACGGATAAAGATCAGCCCTCGCCTGGACTTATTTCGCTCCGGCACAATAAGATTTAGCCCTCTTTCTCGAATACTTCATCACAATTCGTGATGCTGAAGTTGCCGCAGACGGCGGCGGCGAGGCCTAGAGTTTGCACGGCAAATGCCTGTGGCACCGCGTGCGCTCGACTTGTGCGGCCGCGCGGGCTAGTTGACTGCCGCCGCCCACCCGAGCACCCCACCCGATGCCGATCGGCGTCCTTCTCGCAGTGCTGTCCTACTCGATCTATTCGATCGGGGACTCGATCATCAAAGGCTTCGGCACGGGCACGCTGTCGGCGTTCGAGCTCAATTTCATCATCAGCCTGTTTTCCCTCAGCGCGTTGCCATTCGCACGAGCAACGGGGGATCGCTGGCGCGACGTGTTCGAGATGCGCCGCCCCGTGCTGATGCACCTGCGTGCGATGCTCTTCACCGGTGCCCAGCTGTTCTTCACCATCGCCGTCACCCGCATCCCCTTCGCCGAGACCTATTCGCTCGCCTTCCTCGCACCGCTATTCCTCACGCTGCTGTCGGTCCTGCTGCTCAAGGAGAGCGTCTCGATCACGCGCTGGCTGCTGGTGGCCGCGAGTTTCGTGGGCGTGTTGATCGTCGTGCGGCCCGGCTTCCAGCAGCTCGGCATCGGACACCTCTCCATCATCGCCTGCGCCTTCTGTGCGGCCACCTCGAACGCAGTGCTGCGGATCATGTCGAGCAGCAAGAGCGGCAGCGAAAAGCAGTTGAGCATCCTCGCCATCGGCAGTGCCTACCAGCTTGTCGTCACCGGCGTGCTCATGGTCATTGCGGGCTTCGTCATGCCCGCACCCTTCGAGCTCCTCCGGCTGGCATTCGTCGGCCTGCTCGCTGGCGCCGCACAATTGCTGGCGGTCCGCGCGCTGCAACTGTCGCCGGCCAGCCATATCGGTCCGACCCACTACGTGCAGATGCTCTGGGTCGTCGTGCTGGGCGCCCTGTTCTACCAAGAGACGCAGGATGCCATCGGCTATGGCGGGCTCGCGCTCATCGTGGTCGCCGGCATCGCCACGGTGTTCTCCGACGGCGCCCAAGCCCGCATTTCCGGCCGCTGGATCGAATACCGCGCTCGCCGCGGGGAGGCGGCGATCACGCCGTCGGAAGGGCCGGAGGTTTAGGGCCGCTGTCGGGGTCGATGAAATCATCCAACCCACTGTCAGCCCACCCCTATCCACTCCGTCTCGGACAAATCTGCACACCCCACGCAGCACACGTTACATTCCCTGCACTTCACCACGCGGGCGGACGCGGCGAACGGGTGGTGGAGCGGCCGGCGGTTCTGGAGTCGCCTCCGGGGCCGGGGATTGGGCGGCGAAACCGGGTAACGCCGGTGGAGATCCAGCCCTCTTCTGAAAGTCCGGCGTCCCGGGGTGGCTGTGTTCCACTCCTCCTCATCTCACGGGACGCAAGCGCCCCGGGGCCCGCCTTCCTGCCTCTCGAGGGCCGGTTCTGTAACGGAGAAACCAGCCGATGCTTTCGCTCGCCCGCAAACCCCTGATAAGACGCCTCGCATGAGCAAGACTTCCGACTGGCCCCGCTACGACATGGATTTCCTCAACGGCCGCCGTCAGCGCCGCCTGCGCGGCAGCGGCTGGATGCGCGACCTGGTGCGCGAGACCGTGCTGACGCCGGCCGACCTGATCTGGCCCCTGTTCATCATCGACGGCAAGAACGAGACCACCGCCATCAAGACCATGCAGGGCGTCACGCGTCTCAGCGTCGATCTCGCGGTGCAGGCGGCCAAGGATGCCGCAGCGGCGGGCATCCCTGCCCTGGCGCTGTTTCCCAATACGCCCGACCATCTGCGCGGCCCCGACGCGCGCGAAGTGCTGAACCCCGACAACCTCACCTGCCGCGCGCTACGCGCCATCAAGGATGCCGTGCCGGAGATCGGCCTCATCACCGATGTGGCGCTCGACGAGTATTCGTCCGATGGGCAGGACGGCCTCGTGCGCGAGGGCCAGATCCTCAACGACGAGACCGTGGCGATCATGGCCGAAGCGGCGCTCGTGCAGGCCGCGGCCGGCGCCGACATCATCGCGCCATCGGACATGATGGATGGGCGCGTTGCCGCCATCCGGCAGGAGCTCGATGCCGCTGGACATGAGCAGGTCGCCATCATGGCCTATTCGGCCAAGTTCGCATCGGCCTTCTACGGGCCGTTCCGCGAGGCCGTTGGCTCGGGGTCACGGCTGATCGGCGACAAGAAGACCTACCAGCTCGATTTCGCCAATACGAACGAGGCGCTGCGCGAAGTGGCGCAGGATCTCGATGAAGGCGCCGACATGGTGATGGTGAAGCCCGGCCTGCCCTATCTCGATATCGTGCGGCGCGTCTCCGACAGCTTCAACGTGCCGGTGTTCGCCTACCAGGTGAGCGGCGAGTACGCGATGCTGAAGCTGGCGGGCGATGCCGGAGCGATCGACGGCAAGGCTGCGATGCTGGAGAGCCTGATGGCGTTCAGGCGCGCCGGCGCCAAGGGCGTGCTGACTTATTTCGCGCTGGAAGCAGCCCGCGCGCTGGGGGCCTAGCCGCGATCAGCGGAGCGAGGAGCCGGTGTCGATCAGCGTCGGCAGGCCAAGGTCGGCAAGAATCGAATTGCCCTGGCTCGAGGCCGGCACGGCGGGCGCCATCATCAGGGCGGCGAGCGCGGTGGCGATCAGGGCGGCGGCGATACGGAAGAGCATTTGGTGGCCTCGGCGATATGCTTAAGCATCCGTTAACGGCTTGTGCCGTTCCGGTCCACCTCGACCCGCCGTGATGGTTTACGGCACGGAGTCGCACCCGGACCGGTCGCGGGCCGATTTTCCGGGGGACGCCACTTGCACAGGGGCAAAACGGGGCCATGTTTTCACCATGAGCAACACGACACTCCCTGACCCGCAGACTGCCCCCGAACTGTTCGACGGCGTGCTGACCCGCCGCGTCGTGGCGTACCTGATCGATCTCGCCATCATCGGCTTCATCGCGCTGGTGGTGAGTTTCGTCGGGATGATCCTGGGGTTGTTCACCTTCGGCCTCGCCTGGCTCACCCTGCCTGTGATCGTGCCGCTGGCGGTGCTCGGCTACTATGCCGCGACCTTGGGCTCGCCCATGCGCGCGACGGTGGGCATGAACGTCATGGACATCGTGCTCACCCCGACCCGTCACACACCGCTCGACGGCTGGGCCATCCTTATTCACCCGGTCGCCTTCTGGATCACGGTCTGGGTTGCGTGGCCGATCTCGCTCGTCTTCGCCCTGTTCACCCCGCGCCAGCAGATGGTTCACGATTACGTTGCCGGCACGCTCATGCTGCGCCGCTCGCCCATGCAGCGGCACTGGCAGGCGATGCGGGCCTAGTTCGGACCTCTGCCGCAGAGTTGCCGCGACGGCCTGTCAGGCCTAAGCTCAACCGATCGCCGCAGGGTGTTCATGACCGACCAGACGCCTGACAACACCCAGCTCTTCCTCACGGCCCCGATGCCGTGCCCCTACCTGCCCGGCATGCAGGAACGGAAGCTGTTCACCCACCTCACCGGCCGCCGCGCCTCGTCGCTGCATCATCTGCTCAGCGACAACGGCTTCCGCCGCAGCCAGAACCTGATCTATCGGCCGGCCTGCGAAGGCTGCGCCGCCTGCCAGTCGGTCCGCATTCTCGCGGGCGAGTTCACCGTCAGCAAACGCTACCGCCGCATCCTCGCCGCGAACGCCGACATCGCCGTGAACGTGTGCGAACCGCGCGCCACGTCCGAGCAGTTCGCGCTGTTCAAGCGCTACCTCGAAGCTCGCCACACCGGCGGCGGGATGACGCAGATGGGTTTTGTCGACTACGAATACATGGTCGAGGACACGCCGGTGCAAACCGTCGTCGTCGAGTATCGCCTCGGCCCCGAGGACGACTCGCGCCTCGTCGCAGTGGCACTCACCGACGTGATGCCCGACGGGCTGTCGATGGTGTACTCGTTCTACGATCCCGATCTGCCCAGGCGCAGCCTCGGCAACCTGCTCATCCTCGATCACGTGCGGCAGGTGCGGCTCGCCAACCTGAGCTACGTCTATCTCGGCTACTGGGTGAAGGGCTCACCCAAGATGGCCTACAAGGGCCAGTTCCGTCCGCTCGAAGTGCAGCGCGGCCCCCTCGGATGGCGGCGGCTCGACTAACCCATGGATTGGCTTATCGCGTTGATCCGCCTGCCAGTCGGGCTGCTTGTCCTCATGGTCGCAATCCCGGCGATACTGGCGCTGTTCGGATTCGCGGTGCCCTTCCTTGATCTCTTCAACCACCTCCAGCTCCTCCTGTTCTTCGGCACTCTCGTTGCATCTGCTCTCGCACTTCTCCTCTTCGGCGTCGGCAGCAGGATGACGTGGCTCGCCGTGCTAGGCTTGGTCGCTTCGGGCTGGACCTTCGTGCCCGAGTGGCTTTCGTCCATGACCCCCCGCCCTCCTGCAGGTGCGGAGCACGTCCTGAAGGTGATGACGCACAATGTCTTCGGCCTGAACTACGACATGGCCCGCGTGGCCTCCGTGATCGCTGCCGAAAACCCAGACATCATTGCGCTGCAGGAATATTTCCCGGAGCAGGTCGACGGGCTCGATGCGCTGCTCAAGCCGAGTTACCCGTACTGGATCCGCTGCCGCGGCGGGAAGCGCGCCAATCTTGGCCTCTACTCGCGACTTCCCCTTCGACAGCGAGACGACGAAGGGGGAGTGCCCGCAGAACGCGCGCGGCGAGCAGCGCACGGCGCATATCCTCGCGCGCTTCACGCTTGCCGATGGCCGGTCATTTTCGGTGATGACGACGCATCTCGACTGGCCCTACCCGATCGAACGCCAGCAGACCGAGCTCGCGGAGGCGGAAGCCGAGGTCGCCAAAGTCGAGGGGCCGCTGCTGCTCGTCGGCGATTTCAACTCGACGCCGTGGTCCTACGCGATGAAGGGTTTTGCCGCGGCCACGGGGCTAACCCGCGAGACTCACAACCTGCCGACTTACCCTGAGCTCTTTACGCTCCGCCGCCTCGTGCCGACGGTCTCCTTCCTTCCTCTCGACCAGGTGTTCCAGCGCAACATCATCGTACACGAACTGCATCGCGGCGCGCCCACGGGCAGCGATCACCTGCCGGTCATCTTCAGCTTTTCTGTGCCCCCGAAGACGCCTTGATCTGGCCATCGCGAGATCATCGCCCAGCACGTCAATTGGTGTTTTGTCCCGGCGGCATCCCCTTGGAGGGACGCCCCGTCAGGCCGAGCGAACGGATCACGCGCTTGACGCGAGGATCGTGGTTCTCAAGGCGCCTCAGCCCCGCCACCCACCACGCTTCGATGCGCCGCCGCAGCGACCAATCAGTCTTGACCGGATGATAAAGACGGTTGGGATAGCGGAATGTACCCGGCCGCTGTCCAAAGTAGGCGGTACTGCGCGGCGGAGTGAAAGTGAACGTCCGACCGGTGTAGTGACGCCCCCGGCGCTCCGCAGGCGTAAACCGCCCCATGCCGCCGATCTCGACGACGCTCAGTCCTCTCGCAAAGGCAATGGTGGGATAGACCATCTCGAAGAAGCCTTTCCAACCGGGCACGGACAATTCCTGCAGAATGGTCGCAAGCATGGCGCGAGAAAAGCGCGAGATTGGAAAGAAAGCGCGCGCGGGCGCGAGAGCCGACTGATTGAACTCAAAAAGTTGGTAGAGCATGGGTGCTAGACCCCCCTCTAAGCCGCCGCGTTCTCGCAAAGCTGATTATGTCTCGTCTGCATAATTCATTTTGCACTGCACAATGGTCGGGGGATTTCACAGGCTTGCCAAGAGATCGA
>JBEBHC010000031.1:0-28063 GCA_040081185.1 Devosia sp.
GTTCGAGTGCGGCGCGCGGGGAGAGTTCGTCGGCGCGGATCTGATCGAGCATGTCATGTACGATATTAACGTCCGGCTTTTGAGGCGGGGAAGCGGCCGCAAACAGCGGCAAATCGTCTAGCATGGCGGGTTTTCCCCCGGAAGAGCGCTGCTCGAGGGCCGTTAACACTTGCCGGGCCCGCGCCAGGACCGGTTCGGGCAGGCCGGCGAGCCGCGCCACCTGGATGCCGTAAGAGCGGTCGGCGGCGCCCGGTACGACTTCGTGGAGGAACACCACCTCGCCCTGCCACTCGCGCACCGCCATGGTGACGTTGCGCACGCGCGGCAGGGTTTTGCCGAGTGCCGTCATTTCGTGGAAGTGCGTCGCGAACAGGGCCCGGCAGCCGGTGTCGTTGTGGAGGGCTTCGGCGGCGGCCCAGGCAATCGAGAGGCCGTCGAAGGTGGCGGTGCCGCGGCCGATTTCATCGAGAATGACCAGCGAGCGGCGGGTGGCGCGGTTGAGGATCTGCGCGGTCTCAACCATTTCGACCATGAAGGTCGAGCGGCCGTGGGCGATGTCGTCGGAAGCGCCGACGCGGGAAAAGACGCGGTCGACCGTGCCGATATGGGCGCTGTCGGCGGGCACGAAGCTGCCGATCTGGGCGAGAATGGCGATCAGCGCGTTCTGGCGGAGGAAGGTGGATTTGCCACCCATATTGGGGCCGGTCACCAGCCAGAAGGCGCCGCCGGTGAGATCGGTGGCGTTGGCGACGAAGCTTTGGTGCGCCGCTTTCACATTGGATTCGACCACCGGATGGCGGCCGCCGGTGATTTCGAAGGCGAGCGAGTCGTCGATGACGGGGCGCGCGAAGCTGCGCGTGGCGGCGAGATGCGACAGCGCACACGCGACATCCAGACCGGCCAGCGCATCCGCGAGCGCCCGGATGGTGGCCGTTTCGGCCAGCACTGCGGCGACGAGGTCAGCGAAAATGCGCAGTTCGATCTCGAGAGACTGCTCGTGTGCCCGGGCGATACGACCCTCGAGTTCGGCCAGTTCGCGCGTCGAGAAGCGCATGGCATTCGACATAGTCTGGCGATGGATGAAGCTCTGGCGGAACGGCTCCTCGACCAGTTTCATGCCGTGCGTTGCGGCGACCTCGATGAAATAGCCGAGCTGCCCGTTGTGTTTGATCCGAAGCGTCTTGATGCCTGTCTCGTCGGAAAGGCGGGCCTGCAGCGCCGCGACGACGGCGCGCGTTTCAGAGGCAAGGGCACGTTCGGTATCGAGCTGTTCGTCGAAGCCCTTGCGGATGAACCCCCCATCGCGCGCAAGCAGCCGCGGTTCGCCATCGATGGCGATGGCGAGGCGATCGGCAAGGTCCTGCGGAGCGGCGGCGAGCGTTTCGGCGATGGCCTTCAGTTCGGCAGGTGGCTGATCGATGCCGGCAAGCGCCGCCGCGACGATGTCGCAGATGCCGATGCCTGTGCCGATGGCCGCGAGGTCGCGCGGACCACCGCGACCGAGTGCCAATCGCGTCAGGGCGCGGCTCATGTCCGGCGCCGAACGCAAAGTCTGGCGCAGGCGCGCGGCGAGCATCGGCTCAGAAAGCAGGGTGGAGACCGAGTCGAGGCGGGCGTTGACCGCATCCGGATCGAGCAGCGGGGCGGCTAGGCGGCGGGCGAGAAGACGCGACCCGGCGGGCGTGATGCAGGCATCGATCTCGCTCAGCAGCGAGCCCTTGCGGTCACCGCGCTGCGTCTCGAACAGTTCGAGCGAACCACGAGTGCCTGCATCGATGGCCATGTGCGCCTGGACGGCCTCGCGTTGCGGCGGACGCAGCGCCAGTGCCACGCCTTTCTGGCTGTCCTTCACATAGGCGAGCAGGGCGCCGAGTGCTGCCCGTTCGGCTCGCGTGAAGGCAGACGGGTCGACGTCGTGGCCAAATTGTCCGGTGATCTCGGCGGCGGCTTTGGTCGAGTCGAACGCCTCGGCGGGAAGCCGCACCAGCGCTGTGTCACCGAGCAGAACCTTGAGACCGCGCAACGCCGCCTCTGCGGCCTCGGTGAGAAGCAGTTCGGCGGGAGCAATGCGTGCCAGTTCATCGGCGACGGTGTCCGGCTCGAGGGCGAGTACCACCAGTTCGCCAGTGGACACATCGGCGAAGGCCAGGGCGAAGTCCGCACTGCCGTGGCGTAGCATCGCGAGGGAGGCGAGCCAGGCGCTGCCGCGCGAGGGCAAAAGGTCGTCCTCGGTGATGGTGCCGGCCGTGACGAGGCGGACGACGTCGCGCTTTACCGGCGACCTGGAGCCACGCTTCTTGGCTTCGGCGGGATTTTCGACCTGCTCGCAGATGGCAACGCGATGGCCGAGGGCGATGAGCTTCTTGAGGTAGTCCTGCGCCGCATGCACCGGCACGCCACACATCGGGATGTCCTGACCCTGATGCTTGCCGCGCTTGGTTAGGACGATGCCGAGCGCCTGCGCCGCGATCTCGGCGTCCTCGAAGAACATCTCGTAGAAATCGCCCATCCGGTAGAACAGCAGGTAGCCCGGATTGACCGACTTGATCTCAAGATATTGCCCCATCATGGGGCTGATGGGCAAAGCGGGCTCGGCACTGTTGGCGGGATCGATAGGGGCCTGGTCCATCGGCAGATGAGAAGGGTTCGGGAAAGCGCCGGACACTAGGGTCTTTCAGCGGGCTTTGCCAATGATTCCGCCTAGCGCGGAGCGAAGCGAATGCGTTGCCGACGGGCGCCGCCGATGTAGCGGTGCCAGGCCCGTTGAACCGCTACTACGACGTGCTTATGGAGCGCGTCGAGGATGCGATAGGGCAAACGCCAGGGCGAGTGCCATACGTTCCGGTAGCGGACAGCGCGCGCAGCCTCGATATCGCTGCTGAAGGAATGTTCGATCGGCGATTTGAGCACCACGTTCTGCACGCTGAGGGCCGGGTCGGTGTGGCGCATACTGAGGTGCCGTAGGGGCCCGTAGGGATCGAACAGGATGATGTCGGCAGCGATGGCGCGAAGGCGTGGTGCATCGAGAATTGCGGATGCGGCACGGCGCGACAGGATGTATGCGCCGCACCCATCGGCGCGGCCATAGGGCCGCAGCATTGCGACGTCGGCAATGTCGGGGTCGAGGCCGCGGCGATAACGGATAATGCCGTCGATCACTTCAAGGCGGCAAATATCGTAAGGAGGTGCAGCGACCTCGAAGGCGAAGAGGAATGCCGGAACACGCTCGGATAGGATCGAGTCGTCCTCGAGAATAAGCGCGTATGGCGCATCACTCGCGAGCAGCGCCGACATCGCCCTCAGGTGGCTCGACCAGCAGGCGAGTTCGGGCGGCGTAAGCCAGTGGTGGCGCCAGCTGTTGCAGTAGCGCTTGATGTCGGCTGCCGACAGGTCGTTCGGCGTCACCGCCTCGATGCGCGTGAATGTGAGGCCGATTGCCGATAGCTGCGTCTCCATGAAGGCGCGCCGATCGATGCGGCTGGCGAGGTTGATATAATAGACCTGCATCGGTCTCAGTTCGGGCTGTAGGGCACGCGTTGACGTTGCGCACCGCCGACGCGGCGGAACCAGATCTTGCGTGCGGCGCCGAAGGTGTCGCGATGCACGGAGGTGGCTATGCGCCGGATGGCGTGGCGCAAGGCGTAGGGTTTTTCAGCGCGCAGCCGGCCGGGTTCATCGATCAGGTCGCTGTCGAGCTTCACCGGCGCCTGTGCACCCATGACGCGCGCCTGGATGCCGAGTGCCGGCACCGCCTGGAGTACAGTGAAGCGTCGCGCCACGGCGCCCTCGGAATCAAACAGCAGCCGGTCCATGTGGCGGCGATAGACCTCGGGGTCGAACACCAAGGCCTCGGCTGCGCGCCGCGAAATAAGGTAGGCCGCGGCACCGCCGACATCGCCGACATAGTGCCGCAGCGCTACGCCTTCGATCACCGGTCCGCCGGGCGCGATGCTGAGGGGGCGCAGGGTCGTTTCGAGCCGCAGCAGGTCGACCTCGGGGGCCGCGTCCATGAAGGAGGCGAGGAAGTCGGGGAGCTTCAGTGACAGGATCGTATCGTCTTCGAGGATCAGCGCGTGCTTGGCCGGGCTATCGAGGAAGGCGCGCCAAGCCGCGACATGGCTATGAGTGCAGGCGAGCTCGGCCGCGGTGAGCCAGCCGGGGCGCCGGGGATTGGCATAGGCGTCAATAGCAGCGGGATCGAGATCGGCGGGCGTAACGGCCCCGATGCGTGTCGAGGGAATGCCGAGCAGATTGAGCTGGCTGTCCATAAAAACGCGACGATCCTCGCGTCGTGCGAGATTGATATAGGCGATAAACATGGGCGCAGTTTTACGCGCGGCGTGCACCGGGCGGCTGTGAATCCCGCGCGTTTGGTCAACCGCTATGGTCAACGGCGCGAGGGACAGGGTTAACGCTGCGGAGTCCGGTGGCATCTTGCCTCCGTGGGCGCCTAGCGGGCGCCGTTTACCTCGATGATATTCCTATCCGGATCGAGCAGGTAGGCCTGCGGGAAGCCCGCGAGCCCCTGGCGCTTGACCGTCATGGTCATGGGATCGTCTGCCGCACCGTTCTCGACAAAGCCCCGCGTCACGGCGTGGGCGACACACGCCTCGAAATCATCGGTGTGGAAGGCGAAGTGGGTGTCGTTGTTGTCGACGAGCTTGTCGCGGAAATGTCCATCCGCGTGAACGGTGAGGTGGATGGCGAGGTCTCCCACCCCCAGCCACTGGCCGGGGATGGTGAAGGGGGGACGTTCGATCGGCGATAGGCCGAACAAACCGCGATAGAAGGCCGAGGATCGATCAAGGTCGGTCACGATGACCGAGACATGGTGCAGCTTCAGCCAGGCCATTGCAATCACACGAACCGGTTGACGAGGTTTTCGAGGTATTCCTGCCGGCCGGATTTCGGTTGCGGGTTGATGTCGTCCTTTTCGACCCAGGCGGCGATCTGCTCGAGCGTCCGCTTGCCGGAAAGCATGGCGGCGGCGCCCTTTTCGCTCCAGCCGGCGTAGCGATCCTCCAGCGCCTTGTCGAAAGTGCCATCCTCGATCATGGCCGCGGCGCCCTTGAGACCGCGGGCGAGGACATCGAGTCCGCCGATATGTCCGTGCAGGAGGTCGACGGGATCGATGGACTGGCGGCGCACCTTGGCGTCGAAGTTGAAGCCACCGTTGCCGAGGCCGCCATTCTTGAGGATCTGGTAGAAGGCGAGCGCCATCTCGCCCGGATTGTTGGGAAACTGGTCGGTATCCCAACCGGATTGCAGGTCGTTTCGGTTGGCATCCACCGAACCGAGGATGCCGAGCGAGCGGGCGACAGCCAGTTCGTGCTCGAAGGAGTGACCTGCGAGGAAGGCGTGACCGACCTCGATGTTGACCTTTACTTCCTTCTCCAGCCCGTAGTTTTTGAGGAAGCCGTACACCGTCGCCACGTCATAGTCGTATTGATGCTTGGTCGGCTCCTGCGGCTTGGGCTCGATCAACAGCGTGCCCTTGAAGCCGATCTTCTTGGCATGATCGACGACCAGCGACAGGAAACGGCCGGCCTGATCCTGCTCATGCTTGAGATTGGTGTTGAGCAGCGTTTCGTAGCCCTCGCGACCACCCCATAGAACGTAGTTCGAGCCGCCGAGATCCTTGGTGATCTCGAGCATGGCCTTCACCTGGCCGGCGGCATAGGCGAACACATAAGGATCGGGATTGGTCGCGGCGCCAGCCATATAGCGGCGGTTGGAGAACAGGTTGGCCGTCCCCCAGAGGAGTTTGGTCCGGCTCGTTTCCATCTTTCGCGCAAAGATGTCGGTGATGGTGCGGAGGTTCTTGATGCTTTCCTTGAGGCTGGCCCCTTCCGGCGCCACGTCGGCATCGTGGAAGCAGAAGAACGGGATATCGAGCAGGTCGAAGAACTCAAAAGCGATGTCGGCTTTGAGCTTGGCGCCGTCCATCGCACTGCCGGCATACCAGGGCCGATCGAAGGTACGGCCGCCGAACGGGTCACCGCCCTCCCACGCAAAGGTGTGCCAATAGGCGACGGCCGGGCGGATGTGATCCTCCATCCGCTTGCCCAGGACGATCTCATCCTTGTTGTAGTGGTGGAAGGCGAGCGCGTCTTTCGAACGCGGTCCCTTGAAGGTTACGGGTTTGATCCCCTTGAAGAAATTGGTCACGTACGGGCCTCCTCGATAGCCGGATAGAGAGCGCGATAGCGCGCATATTGATGGGCGTAGGCGTCGCGCAGCTTTGCGTCAGGCGCGACCACCTGCTTGATTTTGGGCATGGTCATCACCTCTGACGGGTCTGCACCTTCGGCGGCGCAGAGGCCGAGGCGTGCAGCACCGAGGGCGCCGCCATAGTCACCGTCCTCGGGCAGCGCCACTTCGATGTCGAGCGTGGATGCAATCATCCTCAGCCACAGGTCGGATTTCGACCCCCCGCCAACCGCGAGCAGCCGGTGGAACTTCGTTCCAGCATCGTTCAGGACGCGCTGACAGTCCTTGAACGCGAAAGTGACGCCTTCCATGACGGCCTGCGCAAGCCGGGCCTGGTCGCTGAGATGGGAGAGGCCGGAGAAGCTGCCGCGCGCCGCGGCATTGTTGTGCGGTGTGCGCTCGCCGGAGAGGTAGGGCAGGAAGATTTCCTCGCCCGGTCCGGTGAAGCCCGCTTCGGCGGCGGCAGAGAGTTCGGCCTGCTTCCTGCCGGTGACCGAGGAGAGCCAGTTGAGGCTGTCGGTGGCGCTGAGGATGACCCCCATCTGGTGCCAAGTCTCCGGGATGGCATGGCAGAAGGCATGCACCGCACCGGCAGTGTTCGGGCGAAACTTTTCGTTGGAGACGAAGATGACCCCGGATGTTCCAAGCGAGACGAAACCCTCGCCCGGCCGGATGGCGCCTATTCCGCAGGCGGCCGCCGCGTTGTCGCCCGCGCCACCGGCGATGATCGCGGTGCCGGTGATGCCCCAGCGCTTCGCCAGTTCCGGCTTGAGGTTGCCTGACGGCGCCGAGCCCTCGACGAGCCGCGGCATGTGAGCGCGTGTCAGCCCGGTTACGGCAAGCAACTCGTCGGACCAATCGCGCTTTTTCACATCGAGCCAAAGCGTGCCCGAGGCATCGGACATGTCCTCGGCGTACTCGCCGCTGAGAAGCAAGCGGACATAGGCCTTGGGCAGGAGAACCTTGGCAATCCTGCCGTAGATTTCGGGCTCGTGCTTGCGCACCCAGGCGATCTTCGGGGCGGTGAAGCCGGGCATGGCGATGTTGCCGGCAATGTCGCGCAAGGATGGGAGCGCCGCTTCCATTTCCTTGCACTCGGCGGCCGAGCGGCCATCGTTCCACAGGATGGCGGGGCGCAGGACTTCGTCACCCTTTCCCAGTAGCACTGCGCCGTGCATGTGACCGGAAAGGCCGATGCCGCGAACGGCGGCCATCTCCGCTGGATGGGCTTTGGCCAACGCGTCACAGGCAGCGAGGCAGGCGGTCCACCAGTCGGCGGGGTTCTGCTCGGACCAACCGGGATGCGGACGCACCGGCTCGACGGCCTTGGCGGTCGCCTCGCCCAGCGACATACCGGCGCGGTCGATGAGGATCGCCTTGACGCCCGAGGTGCCGATATCGAGACCGAGATAGGTCATGAGGCACGTGCCTCACGGCGCAATGGACTGCTATCGATGATGCCCTCCCCGCCGCGGCTCCGCGCGATCCTTGGTTAGCGGAGATTGTCGCGCAGGAAGATGCCGATTTCAATGGGCTCGGAGTGGATCTCGGCGTCGGGAGCCAGCGCCACCTGCCGGGCGGCCGCGATGGCGGCGCGGATTTCACCGTCAGGGTTCTGATCGAGCACGACATCGAGCGCGCCGGAGTTGAGGCCCGCGCGCGTGGCCTCGCTCAATTCGTGAGCGATGACGCGCAGCGTGCCGGTGCGCCCGCGCTTGCCGATGGCCGAGAGAAGTCCGCCATTGCCGGCACCGAGATTGTAGAGGCCGGCGAGGTCGGGGTGATTGTCGAGAAGGTGGAGGGCAGCGGTTTCGGTCGCCGCATCTTCGTCGAAGCCTTCGAGCGGGCCGATGATTTCGAGTGAGGGAAACTCGGTGCTGGCGAGGCGTGCGAAGCCCTCGTAGCGCTCGCGGTGATCGCGCAAGGCGAGCGAGCCCGCGATGAGCCCGATTTTCCCGGCCCTGACGAAGCGGCCCATCAAAGAAGCGGCGGTGCGCCCTGCCGCGACATTGTCGATGCCGATGAAATGGAGCCGCGATGAGCCGGGTAAATCCGACACCAGCGTCATGATGGCGACACCCCGGCGGGTTGCGGCATCGATGGCGCGGCTGACAGCCGGGTGTTCGGTGGCGACGACGACGGCGCAGTCGGCCGTGCCGGAATCCAGCGCCTCGATGCGAGCGGCCAGAGCTACAGGGTCGAGCGCGTGGTAGGGCGTCGTGGTGAGCGTCACCCGGTCGTTCATGGTGGCGCGGTGTCGTCGCGCTACCGCCGCGGCAAGGCTTTCCATGAAGGCGTTGCCGCCATCGGGGATGATGAAGACGACACGCAAATCGCGCGCCCGGGCCAGCAGCGATGCCGAGAGGTCGCGCCGGAAATCGAGGGCGCGGATGGCGAGCTCGACTTTTTCCGCAGTTTCCGCGCGCACGCCGGGCCGGGCATTGAGGACGCGATCAACCGTTGCCAGCGAAACGCCGGCCTTGCGCGCCACGTCATGCACGGTCGCCCGTTTGCCGGTGGTCCGATCGTCCAAGCTATCCCCCTGCCTTCAGCAAAGGTCGCCGTATGCAACAAGCGCGTCAACCCAATGCGCGCTTTTTATCGGGCGGCCGGCGCGCTATCAGCGGGCGCCACAGGAGGGTGAGATGGGAATTACCGTACGCGAGTTCGGCAGCTTCAAGGGCCAGCGGGTCGACGAGATCACGCTCAGTTCCGACACCGGTGCCGAGGTGAGCTTCATCACCTATGGCGGTGCCATGCGCAGCTGGCTGGCACCGTTGGCGGCGGGCGGAAAGCGCCAAGTTGCGCTCGGCTTCGATAACTTCGCCGACTATCCCAAGCACTCGCCACATTTCGGCGCGCTGACGGGTCGCGTGGCCAACCGCATCGCCGGTGCCAGCTTCACCATCGATGGCGAGACCTTCAAGCTGCCGCCAAACGAAGGACGGAACACGCTGCATGGCGGGCCAGAGGGCCTCGGCATGCAGGTGTGGGAGGCGACGACCGACGAAGCGCGCACTGCGGTGACCTTCACGCACACTTCGCCCGACGGCGCGATGGGTTTTCCCGGCGAGGCCAAGATCAGTGCGACCTACCGGCTGTGGGGCAATCGCCTGCGGCTCGATTTCGCGGCGACGCTCAGCCGCGTGACGCCGCTCAGCCTGGTGCAGCATCACTATTTCAATCTCGGCACCGGGGCCGACGTGCTCGACCACCTGTTCCAGGTGGAAGCCAGCGCCTTCACCGAGACCGACGCCGCGCTGCTCACGACCGGCAATATCATCGAGATCGCGAAGGGAAGCGACCGCGACCTGCGCACACCGCGCACCCTCCGCCACGCCGACGGCTCGCCGATCCCGCATGACGGCAATTACGTGCTCGATGCCGGGCGCGACGTCTCGCATCCGGTCGCGACAGTGGTTGCCCCCGACAAGGCGTTGACGCTGCGGCTATGGACCGACCGGCCCGGACTGCAGGTCTACAACGGCGTGATGACCAACGTGCCGGTGCCGGGTCTGGATGGTAGCAAGTACGGGAAGTTCTCGGGCTTCTGCCTCGAGGACCAGTCGTACCCCGACGCGCTGCACCATCCGCACTTTCCCTCGATCATCTGCGGTCCGCTGAAGCCCTACCGCCATTGGTGCGAGATCGAGATCGGCTGATCGCGGGCTGGACGGCTGAGCATGGACAAGACCGAGCGATTGTTTTCGGTGATGGATGCGCTGCGGCGGCACCGGCGACCGATCACCGCGCAAGCACTGGCCGACGAGCAGGGTGTGTCGGTGCGCACGCTCTATCGCGACATCCAGACGCTCATCGGGCTCGGTGCACCGATCGATGGCGAGGCGGGCGTGGGCTATATGTTGCGCCCCGGCTTCTTTCTGCCGCCGCTGATGTTTTCGCCGGAGGAACTCGAAGCACTGGTGCTCGGCGCGCGGTGGGTGCAGGGCCGCCCGGACGCTCCGCTGGCCGGTGCCGCCACCAATGCGCTGGCCAAGATCGCCACTGCCTCACCCGAAGATCTGCGCGACCGCATTTCGCATTCCGGCCTGTGGGCAGCACAGGCAACCTGGACAGTGGAATCGACGCCGCTGCTCGCCGCGGTGCGCGAGGCGATGCGCAGCGAGAAGGCGCTACATCTCAGTTATGCCGACGAGGCGGGCAAGGAGACGCAGCGTCCGGTATGGCCGGTCACCCTCGCCTATTACGAGGACAAGCAGATCGTCGGCGCCTGGTGCACGCTACGGCAGGATTTCCGCAACTTTCGCATCGACCGGATCAGGGAAGCCCGGCTGGGAGACGAGCCGTTCGGCAAGCGCCGGGTGATCCTCTTGGCCGAGTGGGAGGAGATCTGGTCGGGCCGGGCGGAAAGGCGCGACTGACGCGGTTATTAGTCCTGACACACCCTGTCAGGAGGGGTGCGGGAAGGTGTCTCCAGCGGCGCAGTGAAGCGCCGGATGGAGAGACACATGACCAGCATCAGCCCGTTCAAGATTGCCATTCCCGACGCTGCGCTTGCCGACCTCAGGGAGCGGCTCGCCATGACGCGCTGGCCGGTGGAGGTCACCCATGATTGGGACCGCGGCCAGCCGGTGGCCTTCGTCAAGGAGCTGGCGGAGCAATGGCTCAACGGCTTCGACTGGCGGACGCAGGAAGCGGCGCTCAATCGCTATCCGCAGTTCACGACAGACATAGACGGGCAGCGTATCCATTTCGTCCACGTGAGATCGGGCCGGGCCGATGCCCTGCCGCTGGTGCTGACACATGGCTGGCCATCGACCTTCACGGAATATCTGAAGCTGGTGGAACCGTTGACCAACCCGGCGAGCGGTCCGGCTTTCGATGTCGTGATCCCCTCGCTGCCCGGTTTCGGTTTTTCCAATCCACTGAGCGGGCCCGGCTGGGGCGCGGCGAAGACGGCGGCCGCCTGGGACGTGCTCATGCAGCGGCTCGGCTACACGCGTTACGGCTTTGTCGGCAACGACGTCGGCTCGTTCGTCGGCAAGGAACTGGGCGTGCTGAAGCCTGAAGGTGTCGTTGGAATTCATCTCCAACAGATCTTCGCTTTCCCCAGCGACGATTCCGGCTGGAGCAAGATGGATCCCTTCGAGGCAGAAGGCATGGCCAATGCCGACAAGTGGGAGGCCAACAACGGCTACCAGCGCATCCAGCAGACACGGCCCGGAACCCTTGCCTATGGGCTGGTGGATTCACCCGTGGCGCAGCTGGCGTGGAACACCGAACTGCCGTTCGGCTTCGACGGCAGTGCGGTCAAGACGCTCGACCGCGAGCACTTCCTCACCGACGCCTCGATCTACTGGTTCACGGCGACGGGTGGCTCGGCAGCCAACATCTACTACGAAGATGGCAAGACCAACGGCGGGGGCGACGACCGGCGCAACGGCGTACCAACGGGCGTCGCCGTGTTCCCCGACGACTTCCGCTCGGTGCGCGCCTTCAGCGAACCCAACAACAACATCGTGCACTGGACGCAGATGCCGCGCGGCGGCCACTTCGCTCCGGTCAACGAGCCGGAACTGCTCGCGGCAGACGTGTCGGCGTTCTTCGGTGGATTGAAGTAGCAGGCGCTTCTGGTCCTCTCTCGAAAGGCGAGGACCACTCTACCGCGCGCCGGGACTCTGGAATCTCGATCGATACTGGCGCGGTGTGAGCTGCTTCAGCGCCTTGAACTGGCGGTTGAAATTGGCGAGCGAGTCGTAGCCCACATCGGACGCGATGTGGGCAATCGGCCGTTCTGTCGACGAGAGCAGTGCACAGGCCTCGCCGATGCGCATGGAAGTGACATAGGCGGTGATGGTCTGGCGGGTGTGGCGCAGGAACAGCCGGTGCAGGCCGGAGGGCGAGAGCGCCGCGACCTCGGCGAGCGCCGGTATTGATACGCCCTCCGCGTAGTTCATGTGGATATGGTCGAGCACCCTGTCGATACGGGTACGATCGGTTCCCGACAGGTGCGGCGCAGCGACCGGGCTCGCAAGTGGAACGGCGTTCGTGTCGTCGGCGAGCAGCCGCAGAAGTTCGAGGAACGGCAGAACGCGATCGGCCGGTGCACGTGTGAACAGCACGCCGATTCGTTCGCGCGCTTCCGCTGTCGTGTCAGGAGAAAATGCAAGTCCGCCGGCAGCACGCTTCAGCAAGGCGGCTACCGGCTGCAGTTCGGCGAGCGCGCCGGTGAGGGTCGCGGCCCAATCGGGATGGAACCACATCACCTCGGCGATGTGAGGGCCTGCGGCGATCGGTTCGCGGCTCACCCAGCTATGCGGCAGGTTGGGGGCGATCAGCACCAGGTCGCCGTCGTCGTAATTGCCGATATGGTCGCCGATGAAGCGCTGGCCGCGCGAGTTCAACGTCAGCGTGAGTTCGAATTCCGGATGATGGTGCCACTGGAACGGGATGCCGTCGGGCAAGCGCCGGTCAAGCCAGGCCCAGGACGCTCCCGGCGGTATCTTGAGCTTTTCGAGAAGCGGCTTCATCCGGCATGCTGATCCCTGCGAACGCCAGAATAGTACCATTAGAGGCCAATGTGCGGCAACACGAGCCGTCTCGGGGGGCTTAGGCTGTTGTCATCGCAATGTCCCCGAGGGGGAGGACCGGATGGAGGAACTCGATGTCGATGGCTCGGGTATTTCGCAGCCGAAGCAGGGCATGGCGCCAGCTTTCAAGCGGGATTCGCATCAGACCTCGGACAAGGTTTCGACCCAGCTCAAGGACATTCAGAAGACCTTGCCGCTCAGGGTGCTGTCGAAGGAGGACTTCGCGCACTGGCAGCAGAAGGGCTATGTGATTGTGCGAAATGCGGTGCCCGCGGATCATGTTCAGCGGCTCGTGGATTTGCTCTGGGCGTTTGAGGAGAAGGACCCCAAGGATCCCTCGACCTGGTACACGCCGCAGCGGCGCGACCACATCATGAAGGAGCTCAACGGCACCGGCATGGTGGAGATCTATAACCACCAGACGCTGTGGGATAACCGGCAGTTGCAGCGCGTCTATGACGCCTTTGTCGACGTGTGGGACATGGAAGAGTTGTGGGTCTCGATCGACCGGGCCAACCTCAACCCGCCCAAGCAGGTCAAGGGCCCGAACCAGAACGGCTTCATCCACTGGGACAGCGACACCTCGCTGCGGCCGCTGCCGATCGGCGTGCAGGGTGTGCTGAGCCTCGTCCGCCAGGACGGCGATATCGGCGGCTTCCAGTGCATACCGGAGCTGTTCTACGATTTCGACAATTGGGTCAAAACGCAGCCAGAGGATCGCGACCCGATGCATCCCGACTGGTCGGGCTTCACCATCACAAATATCGAGATGAACCCGGGCGATCTGCTGATCTTCAACACGCTGCTCGCCCATGGCGTGCGGCCCAACCACTCGGACAACCGCGTCCGCATGGCGCAGTACATCTCGATGTTCCCGGCCAACGAGGACGACGAGGCCGAAAAGGCCGAACGCATCCGGCTGTGGCGCGAACTCGACCATCCGCAGCGGGATGCTTTCCCCGGCGATCCGCGCGAATGGGAAAAGAAGAACGCAAAAACTGCCAAGCTGAGCGAACTGGGTGAGAAGCTCCTCGGCTCGCGCAGTTGGCGCGCCTGAGCCAATTCCTAGGCGGCGAAACAATCGGGCGGCGGTTCCAGCGACGGGGCCGCCGCTTGCTTTGTGATGTCGGGGCGGGATTAGGCGCCGTGTCGCGGTGTTACTCACTCCATGCGGCGGGGCCGTATGGAGACAACAAGATGCGTCGTTCAGTTTCGCTGCGCCTCGTAGGCGCTTTTGTGATTGCCTTGTCGCTGACCTTGCCGGCGGCAGCCATCGATTCCGGCGGTGGAAGCAGCAGTGCGTCGCAAAACGTGCCTTCGATGGCCGAGGCGCGCACCGAGATCAGCGCCAAGCACTGGAGCGATGCAATCGCGACATTGAAGTTGATCATCGCCGACAATTCGAGCAATGCCGACGCCTACAATCTGCTCGGCTACGCCTACCGCAATTCCGGCGACCTCAAGCACGCGCAGCAGGCTTACACGCGAGCCCTGAAACTCGACCCCAAGCATACCGGGGCGCTCGAATATCAGGGCGTGCTCTATGTGATGCTGGGCGAGATGGCGAAGGCCAATGCCAATCTCGACAAGATCAAGGGTATCTGCGGCACGACCTGCGAGGAATATCAGGACCTGGCCAAGGCCATTGCCGGCTAAGATCGCCTCTCGTTGCCGGGGCGGTTGAAAGCATCGCCCCGGCCCTGCTAACCAAGCAGCATGAGAGAAGGCGACGAAGGGGGCGATGGCCCCAATACACGGCTGCTGGCATTTTCGGATGGCGTAATCGCCGTCGCTATCACGCTGCTCATTCTCGAAATCCGGCTGCCTGAAGCGTTCGGCGAATTCACCGACCAGGAACTGTGGTCGGCCCTGCTCGCCCTGTGGCCGCGGTTCATGGCCTTTTTCATCAGTTTTGCCGTCATCGGCATCTACTGGATGAACCATCACCGCAAGTTCGATCTGATCATCAAGTCGGACAGCCAGCTAAAATGGTTGAACCTGCTGTTCCTGCTGGCAATCACTTTAACGCCGTTCGTTACGGCGGTGATCGCGCAGAACTCGGGGTTTGTTGGAACGGCGGTCTATGCCGGTGTCATGATGCAGTGCGGTATCTCCCTCGGCCTGCTGTGGGCCTACGCCGACCGCAACGACATGATCGATCCGGCCTATTCTCGGGACGAGAAGCGGCGAACGCTGTTCGCCACGCTGATCGTGCCGGCAATCTTCGCGATTTCGGTGCCGCTGAGCCTTGCCCATCCGATGGCGCCAAGCTCTTCTGGCTGCTGATCCTCCCGGCGAACTTCATCGTGCGCTGGCTGATGGTCCTCGTTTGGAAACTGCGCAATCCGGGTAAGTCGATGCCGGAGCATAACGACCGCGAGCGCCGTTAAGCCGTCAGGTTGCGACGTGGCGCGGCAGCTTGACGTCAGGCGCCGGCGTCTTGGGTTCGAAGCGGCACCATTCAGCGATGACGCAATGCCAGCATTCGGGCTTGCGCGCCTTGCAGACATAGCGGCCGTGCAGGATCAGCCAGTGATGGGCGTGGAGAAGGTAGTGCTCCGGCACGATTTTCAGCAGGCCGAGTTCGACCGCCAGCACATCCTTGCCGGGAGCGAGGCCGGTGCGGTTGGCAACGCGGAAGAGATGGGTATCGACGGCGATCGTCGGCTGGGCAAAGGCGATGTTGAGCACGACGTTCGCCGTCTTGCGGCCGACGCCGGGCAGCGTTTCGAGCGCCGCACGATTGGCCGGCACTTGGCCATCGAAGCGCTCGATCAGCTGCTGGCTCAGGGCGAAGA
Source organism: Devosia sp. (assembly GCA_040081185.1). Taxonomy (GTDB): domain Bacteria; phylum Pseudomonadota; class Alphaproteobacteria; order Rhizobiales; family Devosiaceae; genus Devosia_A. Next base: position 15,560 of record JBEBHC010000031.1, read on the forward strand.
CGTTCTTGGCTTTGTTGCGGTAGAGGCCGATGGTCTTGATCAGGTCGGTGATGCGCTCGACGCCGAGCTTGACCATTTTCTGTGGCGTGTCGGCGAGCTTGAAGAGCGCCGGGGTCGCCTTGTTGACGCCGGCGTCGGTCGCCTGGGCGGAGAGCACAACCGCGACCAGCAGAGTGAACGGGCTGGTGGCGACCAATTCACCCTTCGGTTCGGGATTGGCGTGCTGGAAAGCGGCGAAGATCGCTTCCACGTCTTCAACCGGCATTCGTTTTGTTGATCGCCTGCGTGGCTGTTTCGCCATTCCCGCTCCCTCGATTCGCGGTTTATAGTGAGGACCCGATGAGCACCAAGACGCAAGCCAAGCCGCTGTTCGCGGCGACCCTTACTCCCCACCGCTCGCTCAGTCCGCAGGGCAAGCGCATCGTCATCGCGCTGGTCGCGGCTTTGGCGCTTGTCCCCGGCTTTGTGTTTTACGCCGCAGGCGCCTGGCCGGTGGTCGGGTTCATGGGGCTCGACGTGCTGGCGATCTGGCTGGCGCTGACGATTTCGATGCGCTCGGGGCGGGCCCAGGAGGTCGTGTCGCTGTGGCCGGGCATGCTGGAAGTCACCAAGACCGACCCGAAGGGTCGCGAGACGGTGCTGCAGTTCGAACCCTTCGCGGTGCGCTTCGTGATCGATCGCGACTACAATGAGCGCGTCACCGGGTTGTGGCTGCGCCAGCGCGACGACCGGGTGCCGCTCGGGGCCTTCCTTAGCGCCGAAGAAAAGCTGAGCTTCTCGAAGGCTTTCGGCGCGGCGCTGCGGCAGGCCCGGCACGGGGCGTGAGCCCGCCCTTTCAAAGCACGTCTGAAATCCGGCCGCGCTTGACGCCGGCGGCATCCATGTCGGCCCAGGCGGCGGCGAGCGAGCCGTTGGTGTCGATGGCGCGGGTCGCGTCATCGATGACGTAGGTCTCAAAGCCCGCGGCTACCGCGTCGAGGGCCGACCAGGCGACACAGAAATCGGTGGCGAGGCCGGCGATGAACAGCCGCTCGAGATTGCGCTCGCGCAGATAGCCGGCAAGGCCGGTCTTGGTCCGCCGATCGGCCTCCTGGAAGGCCGAGTAGGAATCGACGGTCGGCCGGAAGCCCTTGCGGATCACCAGCTGCGAATGGGGAATGTCGAGCCGGACGCTGAATTCGGCGCCTTTGGTGCCGATGATGCAGTGATCGGGCCAGAGGATCTGCACGCCATAGGGCAGTTCGATGGTCTCGTAGGGCTTGGCGCCGTCGTGGTTGGAGGCAAAGCTCAGATGGTCCGCCGGGTGCCAGTCCTGGGTCAGGACCACATTGGCGAAGCGCTTGGCCATGGCGTTGACCGGCTCGATGATCTCGTCGCCGCCGGTGACGGCGAGGCTGCCGCCGGGCAGGAAATCATATTGGATATCGACGACTATGAGCGCGTCGCGGGCGGTGAGACTGATGGTCATGGCCTACATGGCGCTCGATGAAGTGGCCTGGGAACCTGGTTCCGCCGCCGAGGATGACGAAGACTCCGGTTCAGCAGGCGGGGCTCCGGACCCCGACTGATTGGTGAGCGGCCCGATGAGATCGGTGCATTCGTCGAACCCGTAGTCGATCTCACCCTGCCCGCCGATCTGCTCGGTGACATGGGTCACGAGGTCGGCCTTGATCTTGTCCACCGCCTCCTGGGTGAAGCCCGCTGCCAGATAGGCATCGGTGCCGCGCACCAACAGCAGGTGGCCGGCGCCGGTGAACATCTTGGCTTCCTCGATCTGGGCGTCGGGCGTGCCGGGCGGCGCCAGCGCGATATTGAAGGCGACCGTAAAGGCGGTGCCGCACCACAGATCCTTGTCGGCGCCTTCCGGAACAGTCTGGGCCAGGGCACCCGTTGCGAGCAGCATGAGGGGCAAAGCGAGGGCAGGCCTGAGCATAGGATCTTCCGTTTGGCGGGAAGCGAGTTTAAGCATGCCGGAGCGGACCGCGCCAAGCGCGCGGCTGACGCACCGCAAATCCACGATTTTCCGCTGGCAGCGCGCTTGCAGGGCCCAGACCCCGCCCCTATATACCGGCCAAGGCCCGGATACGGGTCAAATCCACCAAATTCAGCGAGGAATCCGGACCCTTGCGGGACAGACGAACGGCCGAAGTCTTGAGGCGTTCGACATCCGGGTTCGCTTAGGAAAGAGGCAGTACATGGCTAAAGTTATCGGTATCGACCTGGGCACCACCAACAGCTGCGTCGCAGTGATGGAAGGCGCCATTTATAAAGTCATCGAGAATTCCGAGGGTGGGCGCACCACCCCCTCGATGGTCGGCTTCACCAAGGACGGCGAGCGGCTCGTCGGTCAGTCCGCCAAACGGCAGGCCGTGACCAATCCGGAAGGCACCCTGTTTGCGGTCAAGCGTCTGATGGGCCGACGCTACGACGATCCGATGGTCACCAAGGACAAGGGCCTCGTCCCGTTCAAGATCACCAAGGCCGACAATGGCGACGCGTGGGTGGATGTCGAGAACAAGAAGTACTCGCCGTCCGAAGTGTCGGCGATGATCCTGACCAAGATGAAGGAAACCGCCGAGGCCTATCTCGGCGAGAAGGTCACGCAGGCCGTCATCACCGTGCCGGCGTACTTCAACGATTCCCAGCGCCAGGCCACCAAGGACGCGGGCAAGATTGCCGGCCTCGAAGTGCTGCGCATCATCAACGAGCCGACGGCGGCAGCGCTCGCCTATGGCCTCGACAAGAAGAACACCGGCACCATCGCGGTCTATGACTTGGGCGGCGGCACGTTCGATATTTCCGTGCTGGAGATCGGCGACGGCGTGTTCGAGGTGAAGTCGACCAATGGCGACACCTTCCTCGGCGGCGAAGATTTCGACATGCGCCTCGTCGACTACTTCGCGGACGAGTTCAAGAAAGAGCAGGGCATCGACCTGCGCAAGGACAAGCTCGCGCTGCAGCGCCTCAAGGAAGCGGCCGAAAAGGCCAAGATCGAGCTGAGCTCGGCGACGCAGACCGAAATCAACCTGCCCTTCATCACCGCCGATGCCTCGGGTCCGAAGCATCTGACGATGAAGCTGACGCGCGCCAAATTCGAGCAGCTGGTCGACGACCTGATCCAGAAGACGGTCGAGCCGTGCAAGATGGCGCTCAAGGATGCCGGCGTCACCGCCAGCCAGATCGACGAAGTCGTGTTGGTGGGCGGCATGAGCCGCATGCCTAAGGTCCAGGAAGTGGTGAAGTCGCTGTTCGGCAAGGAGCCGCACAAGGGCGTGAACCCTGACGAAGTCGTGGCCGCCGGCGCCGCTATCCAGGCGGGCGTGCTGCAGGGCGACGTCAAGGACGTCCTGCTGCTCGACGTGACGCCGCTGTCGCTCGGCATCGAGACGCTGGGCGGCGTGTTCACCCGCCTGATCGACCGCAACACGACGATCCCGACCAAGAAGGGCCAGACCTTCTCGACTGCCGAGGACAACCAGAGCGCGGTGACCATCCGCGTGTTCCAGGGCGAGCGCGAAATGGCGGCGAACAACAAGCTGCTCGGCAATTTCGATCTGTCGGGCATTCCGCCGGCGCCGCGCGGTGTGCCGCAGATCGAGGTGACGTTCGACATCGACGCCAACGGCATCGTTAACGTGTCCGCCAAGGACAAGGGCACCGGCAAGGAGCAGCAGATCCGCATCCAGGCCTCGGGTGGTTTGTCCGATGCCGACATCGACCGCATGGTCAAGGAAGCCGAAGCCAACGCCGATTCCGACAAGAAGAAGCGCGAGGCGGTGGAAGCCAAGAACCAGGCCGAGTCGCTGATCCACTCGACCGAGAAGTCGCTGAAGGACTACGGCGACAAGGTTTCGGTCGACGACAAGACGGCCATCGAGACGGCGGTTGCCGACCTCAAGGGCGTGATCGACGGCGAGGACGCCGAGATCATCAAGGAAAAGACCAATGCCCTCGCCGAAGCGTCCATGAAGATGGGCGAGGCGATGTACAAGGCATCGCAGGCCGAGGCGGAAGCCAAGGCGGCAGGCGGCGACAAGCCGGATGACGACGAAGTCGTCGATGCCGAGTTCGAGGAAGTGAAGGACGACGACAAGAAGTCGGCCTGAGCCCGATGAGCGAGACGATCGCCAATGACGTTTCGGAAGCGCTGCGGGCCAACCCCGCAGCGCTTTCCCTTTTCGAGGGCCTTCCGCCTTCGCATAAACGCGAATACCTAAGCTGGATCGATGAGGCGAAGCGCGACGCGACGCGCCAACGCCGGATTGCGGGCATGATCGACAGATTGAAGACAAACCGCGGGACGGCCGCCTGATGGCCAAGCGCGACTTTTACGACGTGCTGGGCGTCAAGAAGGGCTCCGACGAGGCGGCCCTCAAGGGTGCCTATCGCAAGCTCGCCATGCAGTTTCATCCGGATCGCAATCCAGGGAACAGCGATGCCGAGCACAAGTTCAAGGAAATCAACGAAGCCTACGACACGCTGAAGGATCCGCAGAAGCGCGCAGCGTATGATCGGTTCGGCCATGCAGCCTTCGAGAATGGCGGGCGGCCCGGACCGGGCGCGGCAGGGTTCGGGCCGGAATTCACGTCGTCGATGTCGGATATCTTCGAAGACATCTTCGGCGACTTCATGGGCGGACAGCGCGGCCGTGGCCAGGGTGGTGCACAGGCGCGACTGCGCGGCTCGGACCTGCGCTACAATCTCGAGATCAATCTGGAAGAGGCGTTTCTGGGCCGCTCGGTGGAGATCGACGTGCCGACGCTGGTGACATGCGGCACCTGCGAGGGCTCGGGCGCCAAGCCGGGCACCGGCATGCAGACCTGCAAGCATTGCTCCGGGCACGGCAAGGTGCGCGCGGCGCAGGGCTTTTTCACCATCGAGCGGACCTGCCCGGTGTGCCAGGGTCGCGGGCAGATCATGGAAAACCCGTGCACCGATTGCGGTGGCCAGGGCCGGCGCCAGCAGAACCGCAAGCTGTCGGTGGACATTCCCAAGGGCATCGAGGATGGCACGCGCATCCGGCTGGCGAACGAAGGAGAGGCCGGCCTGCGCGGCGGGCCGCCGGGCGATCTCTACATCTTCATTTCAGTGAAGCCGCACGACCTGTTCCACCGTGACGGCGCCGACCTTTACGCCCGCGTGCCGATTGCGATGACCACTGCGGCGCTGGGCGGCGAATTCGAAGTGCCGACGCTCGACGGAGCGCGCGCCAAGGTGAAGGTCGCATCGGGCACCCAGCCCGGCCAGCGTGTGCGGCTGAAGCAAAAGGGCATGCCGGTGCTCCGGAGCAAGGATATCGGCGACCTTTACGTGCAACTCGATGTCGAGACGCCGCAGGCATTGACCAAGCGGCAGCGCGAACTGCTCGAGGAATTCCATAAGTTGACGACGAAGGAGACCTCGCCGACCAGCGATGGCTTCTTCGCCAAGCTCAAGAACCTGTTCGAGAGTTGAGCGTGACTGAAACGCCGCTCCAGTCGCCGCGAACTGCCATCACGATCTGCGGCTCGCTGCGCACCGGTTCAATCAACGAAGTGTTGCGGCAGCACATGTCGCGCAAGCTGCGCGAAGCCGGAGTGACGGTCACGGATCTCGACCTCGCCGATTTCGATATGCCGATCTTCAATCAGGATCTGGAAGCCGGACACACGCCGGACGCGGCGAAGCGTCTGGCGGAGCTGTTTCGCACCACCGATATCGTCCTCATCATCACGCCCGAATACAATGGCGGCGTCACACCACTCGTCGCCAACACCGTTTCATGGGTGTCGCGGCAGAAGCCGAGCCCGTGGCGGCACGCGATTTTCGGCATCGCCGGAGTGAGCGACGGCAAGTATGGGACGATCTTCGGGCTGAGCCACCTGCGCGATACGCTGAGCAAGGTGGGAGCGCTCGTCGTGCCGACGCTGCTCGGACTCGGGCCTTATCAGGATGTTTTCGACACGGACGGCAACCCGACGGAGTCGAACACCCAGTGGAAGGTCGGCCAGATGGTGCGCGAACTCACGCATTTCTCGCGCGGCGGTATCTAATCCGGGCCGGCGCGGGCGGTTCCTAACCCCATAGTCCGAGAATTATGCCCATAACGATCGCTGCGAGCAGCCAGTTCAGCGTATCGACCAGGATAAAGCCGCCCTGCCGGTAGCCAAAGGTGTGGACCTGCGACACGGCCGTCGCAGTGAAGCCCAACCAGAGCAGCGCCGCTACATGCACGCCCTCGAAGATACTGTCCGCCCCGGTGAATTTCAGCACCGAGGCGAGCACGAAAGCCATGACGACCTGACCGAGGATGGCCACCGCATACATGGGCGGCGCGGGCTGACGGCCGGCAATGGTCGGGTCGGCGACGCGCAGTTTGTCGACCGGTCCCTTGAGAATCACCGAGTACCAGAGTGCGTTGATGATCACGCCGGCCAGTGCCGCGCCGAGCACGGCGAAATAGTTCAGCTCAATGTGCATGTGTCCCCCCAGCGCCGCGCGGCGCGTCGGGCGAGAGTATGCTTTGGGCCCAGCGGCGCAAAGTGTCAGCGACTCAATCCGCGTGTGACGGCGGCCTGAACCGTCGTGGGCAGATCGTGCCAGCGGATGCCCCGAGATGCTCACCTACATTACTATGGCGCCATAATATGCTCAGTGCCTGGCTTGCAAGAGGCGCAAAGTTCCTCAATGGTGTCGAGACATGATCGTTCAAGCCATCGAGTTGGGAGGCGTCGACGTGGGCCGATGCACGCGGCCTATGTATCAAACGCACCATCCACTCGGTGGTGCCGAGTGATCGCGGCCGTGCTATGCGCGCTAGCTTACTGTGTTCTGGGGCCCGCGTGGGGACCAGATGGTATTCAGATGCACAGTGCCATCAGGGTCGGTTCGCTGCCCCTGATACTCGACGTCGCCGCAGACTTCGGTCACGTGAGCGATGTTCTTGGTGAAGACGTCAAAATACCGTACGCGCCCGTAGAGGACGACCTTCAACTTGCGGGTTCGGAACCCCTCTGCTTCTTCATCCGTAAGCGGATACATTTGGGAGTTGATAGGCATCCCCGGCCCTACAACGGCGCCAGCGATGGGTCCGAAATCCACCGGGGGGACGTGAGGCATTAGCTTTTGATCCCAGGGAATAAGGTAGATTTCAAATTGCTGAGTCAGCCCGATCGCTGGGCTGTGCCCGGTGTTCTCATAGATATAGTTGAACCCAAAACTGTCCTTGACCGGGGTACAGTTCCAAAGCCCGTCTTTCACGACACCACAAGTGAAGCCTTTGATAACCACCCAAGCCCTGTCTGCCGCCAAGGCCTCGCGAGCAGCCTTAGCAGCCTCGACGGCTGCCCCCGTGGCCCTCGTGTTGACGTAGAGACTATAGACTAGAAGCAGGGTTCCAACGAAGCCGAAGCCGACTTGCGTCCATGTTGATATTTCCTGCCTCTCAGCAGATGCAGCAGCGCGCCCAGCGGCGGTCGCGGCATCTTGTTGGGCCTTCAAGTCGTCGGCCTCGTGCTTGTCAGAGTTGGCTTCGCGATCGGCGGCGTGCTGGGCCTGATCGTCAGTTTCGAGCACCACGACTGGAAACGGCAAACTTTTGGGGTTCTCGCTCTGTGCGGAACGCCGTTCTTCTATCGATGAGCTTTCACTGCGCACTCCGCCGGCATCCTGTTGCCCGAATACCGGATTTGTCGCTAGAGCGAGACAGAGACCGGCGATGCCCCAATAGCGCTTAGACATTGCAAGAACGCACCCACAAAGCCGCCCCGCTGGATCTTGTTATTCAGGTTACGCTCGGTCTGGTGACTGTCGAGTCCGGCCAGCAACTCCGTGAGCTGGGCATCATTATTCGCTCGCCGTTTCAACTCCCCTTTGAGCAGTGAGGCCGGACACACGCTGCGCGTCGGGTCTGCGTTAGTCGTCTCGGCTCGCAGCCTGTGGGTCCTGGTTTAGCCCGAACAACAGGAGTGCGTCGTCGAATGCGGCCTTCAGGGCATCGAGCCGGGCCGGTTCGGCTTCGATCTCGCGGAGGCGGACCGGGCCGGCGAGCGGGGCGCGGGTCATCAGGTCGCGACCCTTTTCGGTGAGGGCGACGACGCGAGCGCGTTTATCGCGGCTGTCGCGCGCCACCGTCACCAGGTCCATCGCACGCAGTTCGTCGATCGACTGGCCGAGCGTCGCGGGATGCATAACGAGCGATTTGCGCAGGGCGGCGAGCGGCAGTTGAGGGCGCTCACCCAAGATGCGCATCACCGCAAGCTGCAAGCCGGTGATGCCGAATTCCCGGCGGAGCCGGAGGTTGAAGGCCTGGATCGCCTGATCCAGCCTGACCCAGGCGACGATGGCGGAGAGCGCTTGCTGCTGCATTCGGATTCTATGCCAGCATAATATACCGGTGGGAAGGGGCCCGGTCTGTGTCCGGTGGATGGGTGTGGCGGGCGCTTGCCACAATGGTGCGAACGCCCTATCCACCGGCCAATCAGGAGCCATCCATGCCCGGTACCCTTATCGTCGCCCTCGACCTCGACACGCGCGCCGAGGCCGAGCGATTGATCGGGACGCTCGATGGCGCGGTGGATTTCTACAAGATTGGCTACCAGCTGTTTTACGGCGGCGACGGCCTGGCGCTGGGCAAGGCGCTGGTCGCCGCCGGCAAGCGCGTGTTCTTCGATCTCAAGCTGCTTGATATCGACAATACGGTAGAGCGCGGTGCGGGGGCGATCGCGGCGACCGGGGCGCAGTTCCTCACCGTCCATGCCTATCCGCAATGCATGCGGGCCGCGATGAAAGGCGCCGTCGGTTCTCAACTGGGCATCCTCGGCGTTTCAGTGCTGACCTCAATGGACGACGACGACGTGCGCGAGGCCGGATTTGCCCATGACACGGCGGGCCTCGTCGCACTGCGGGCTCAGCAGGCGCGCGACACCGGCATTGCGGGTCTCGTCTGTTCGCCACTCGAAGCCCAAGCCGTACGCAAGCTGGTCGGTCCGCGCATGGCGATCGTGACGCCGGGCATCCGGCCGGCAGGTTCGGCCATGGGCGACCAGAAGCGGGCACTCGGTCCCGCGGAGGCGCTTGCAGCCGGCGCCAGCCATCTGGTGGTCGGGCGGCCGATCACGGCAGCTTCCGATCCGGCAGCGGCGGCGCGCACCATTCTCGGCGACATGGCGGGACTCGCGCCGCGTGAGCCTCTGCGCTAGAGGGTCGGTATGAGCGATCTCAAGGTTTCCATTGCCGGCGCCGGTGGGCGCATGGGCGCCGCCAACATTCGTGCCGTGGCGCAGACGCCGGGGCTGGTGCTGCATTCGGCCTTCGACCGGGCGGGCTCGGCCGCGATCGGGCGCGATGCAGGCGAGTATGCCGGTATCGACCGGCTGAACGTTCCTATCGGCGACGATGTCGAGGCGGCGCTGGCCGGGGCCGAAGCGATCATCGATTTCACCGCACCCGCCGCCTCGGTCGCACTGGCGCAGATCGCGGCGCAGCGCGGGCTGATCCATGTGATCGGCACGACGGGCTGTTCGGCCGACGACGATATCGCCATCCGCACAGCGGGGCTGAATGGTGCGCGCGTCGTCAAGTCCGGCAATTTCTCGCTCGGCGTCAATGTGCTGATGGGGCTGGTGCGGCAGGCGGCAAAAGCCCTGCCCGGCTTCGATGTCGAGATTTTCGAAATGCACCACAACCGCAAGGTCGATGCGCCCTCCGGCACGGCCTTGATGCTGGGTGAGGCGGCGGCGGAGGGTCGCGGTGTCGACCTCGGCGAGCAGGCAGTGCTGAGCCGCGAGGGCCATACGGGAGCGCGGGTGGCTGGCAAGATCGGCTTTGCCTCTCTGCGCGGTGGTGGCGTGGTCGGCGATCACACGGTGTTTCTGGTCAGCGAAACCGAGCGGATCGAGCTCACGCACCGGGCGCATGATCGCGCAATGTTCGCGGCGGGAGCGGCACAGGCGGCGCTCTGGGCACGCGGCCATGGAGCGGGATTCTACAGCATGGCCGATGTGCTCGGTTTCAAGGAGTAGATGATGGCCGGCACGCTGATCCTCGTCCGCCACGGCGAGAGCGAGTGGAACCTCAAGAACCTGTTCACCGGCTGGAAGAACCCTGACCTGACCGAAAAGGGTATCGGGGAAGCGCGCGGCGCTGGACGGCGGCTGGTCGCGGCAGGTCTCAAGCCGCAATTCTACTTCACTTCGGCGCTGCGCCGGGCCCAGCACACGCTCGACCTGATCCTCGAGGAAATGGGCGTTACGGAGGTAACGATCGCGCGCTCCAAGCTGCTGAACGAGCGCGACTATGGCGATCTCAGCGGCCTCAACAAGGACGATGCGCGCGCCAAGTGGGGCGAGGAGCAGGTGCTGATCTGGCGCCGCTCATACGACGTGCCACCGCCGGGCGGTGAGTCGCTCAAGGATACCGCGGCGCGCACGCTTCCCTATTATGAGAAGAACATCCTTCCACTGGTGGAAGACGGCAAGACGGTGCTGGTCGCGGCGCATGGCAATTCGCTGCGCTCGATGGTGATGGCGATCGAAGAGTTGACGCCGGAGCAAATCCTGAAGCGCGAGCTCGCGACGGGCGAGCCGGTGGTGTACCGCATCGGCAAATCGGGCAAGCTCAAGGAGAAGGTCGCGCTCTAGGGGTGGTCGCTAGGCGGCCACGACCCCCGCCTCCCAGCCGAGGATAGCCCGCTTCCGCGGTACGCCCCAGTGATAGCCGGTGAGCGCGCCGGTCGAGCCCACCACGCGATGGCAGGGCACGACGAAGCTGATGGGATTCTTGCCCACCGCAGCGCCGACGGCCCGCGAAGCGCTAGGGCGACCGATTTCACGGGCGACGTCGGAATAGGTCGTGGCGCGGCCGACCGGAATCTTCAGCAGCGTCTCCCAGACCTGGACTTCGAAATCGGTGCCGATCAAGACGACGCGCACAGGGTCGTCGGCATTCCAACGTGCCGGGTCAAAGACGCGGGCGGCGATGGGCGCCACGCGCGCGTCGTCGCGGCGATAGTTCGCTTTGGGCCAGCGCAGGCGCAGATCCTCGAAGGCTTCGTCGATGCTCACTGCGCCGTCGGCAAAGCCGATGCCTGCGAGGCCGTATTCAGTGACCACCAGCACGGCCGTGCCGAAGGGCGACGATGCGGCGCCCCACACCATGTCGATGCCCTCGCCACGCGCGCGGAAGACGCCGGGCGGCATGGCTTCGTAGGTGACAAAGAGGTCGTGCAGGCGCGAGGTCGAACTCAGGCCCACCGCGTAGGTGGTCGAGAGCACGCTCTCCCTGTTGGCGAGCAATGTCTTGGCATGATCGAGCGCGACGGCTTGGGCGAAGCTCTTTGGGCTGAGCCCGCACCAGCGGCGGAACAGATCGGTCAACTGCCGCGCGCTCATGCCGAGCGAGCGCGCGAAACGGTCGAGGTCGGTTTCGTCGGGGCCGTTCTCGCTGAGATAGGCGATGGCGGCGCGGACGGTCTCGTAGTCGGAGGCGGGTGTGAGGATCTGGTGCTGGGTCATGCCCATCGGATTAGCCCCTGCCCGTCACCCCTGCGACCCGGTTTTCACGCGCGGAACCGTCTCGCCTCAGACGCTCTTGTCGATGCCGCCGTCGGCATTGTGATCGGCATTCGCCGCGCTCGGCCCGCCCTTGGCGACGCCGACCATCGCCGGGCGCAACACGCGATCGCCGATAGCGTAGCCGGCCTGCACAACCTGCACCACGGTGCCTTCGGGGCGCGTCGGGTCGGGAACTTCGAACATCGCCTGATGCTTGTGCGGATCGAACTTCTGGCCGTCGGCCTCGATGGGTTTCACGCCATGAACCGCAAGCAGCCGCTGCATCTCGCGCTCGGTGAGCTCGATGCCGTCGATCAGCGACTTCATCGCGCCATCGGCAGTTTCGCGCGTCTCGGCGGGGAGCACGAGCATGGCGCGATTGAGCGAGTCCGTCGCCGTCAGCATGTCGCGGGCGAACTTCGTGATGGCATAGGTGCGCGTATCGTCGATCTCGCGCGTCATGCGCTTGCGCAGATTTTCCATCTCGGCGGCGAGACGAAGCAGCCGGTCCTTGAGGTCGGCATTCTCGGCGGCCAGCGCCTCGACGACCTGCGCTTCCGGGGTGGATTCTTCGGCGGTCTTGCCGGTCTCGGGACGCGGCTCGAAGCCGTCCATTTCCATGGTGTCGTCGCTCATCATTGTCCTGAAACTCTGGGGTTTTGCCGGGGTTCCGGCTCTTTGCCCCGCATATCGGCCAACGGGCAGGAAAGTTCAACCCTTGACGGGCTTTCTCACTTTTTCCGCCCCATCATCTGGCTGATGACCTGGGCGGTGTAGTCGACCACCGGCACGATACGGGAATAGTTGAGGCGGGTGGGGCCGATGACGCCGAGGACGCCGATGACCTTTTCGTTGGCGTCGCGGTAGGGCGAGAGAATCACCGACGAGCCGGAAAGAGCGAAGAGCTTGTTTTCGGAGCCGATGAAGATGCGGACGCCCTCAGCCGTTTCGGCGTCGCCGAGCAGGTCGATCA
>JBEBHC010000032.1:0-27975 GCA_040081185.1 Devosia sp.
GGTCAAAGAGCCCGTCAGGCGCCAATGCGCCGAACCGGCAATTGTACCCGTGTTTGGCGCGTGCGAGCGTCTTCTTGAACGTCTCGCGTGAGCGCGCATGCGGGAACGCCAGGAAATCGACTACGATGCGCCCGCCGATCCCGCGCCGGGACAGTTCTCCGAACAGCGCATTCGCCGCGGCGACGTTCACTTTGTCGTTGACCGGCGCCGATCGCCCATCGGCAGGGTGACGCGGACCTTCTTTTTCGCGACCGTGCGGAATTTGCCGCGTTTGTGGCGTATGGCGTTGCGCGCGGCGCGCAACTTTGCGCGGTGATCGGTCTTCTGCTGCTCAGTCATCTGATGTTCTGTCGTCATGGGAATCTCCCTAGGTTCGAGATGGGATGGGAATGTCGTTGCAGCGCTACCGGGTGGTGCGCTTCGGCGGCCTCGGGCCGCTGACCCCGAGGATGCTGCGGACATCAAGCCCACGGCGGTAGGAGACGCGTTCGCCGCGCTGTCGCAGCACGTTGACGCAATGCGCTTCCAAGCGATTGGCCGCGAGGATGCGGGCATCACATTCGGCCGTCAGCCGCTTCTTGTCGGCAGGCGACGCGGCGTCGTTGATGTCCGCATACAGGTCGTCCACCGACTTCGCGACGTGCGCACGGACGCGAGCCAACGTGGCCTTGTCCGACAGGAACAGAGAGAGCGGGTCGGGCACAGCAAACATTGACGTGCCGGACCCCGCGGGGTTGATTGCAGTCAATGGCCATTCGAGGGAGCCATCCGGTCGCACGGTCGGCATCCCGCCACCAGCCGCCGCGCGAGCAACACGCGCCATCGCAGAGGCAAGGATGTCTTCCTTCGGCGCTGGCCGGCGACGAATAGCTTCCTTGTCAGCTTGCGCCGTGCGGGTTTCCGATTCCGCCTGATACATCACCGTTCGGGCGTCCTTGGAGGCGGGGAACGATACCGGCACGGTTTCCAACACGGAGAGGTCCGGAACACCGGCCAAGTATTCTAGGGCGGCATCTAGCGCTTCGCGCGCATTGCCGAGGTGCTGGCTGCCTTCCTTCAAGCGCAGCCGAGCTTCATCGAGAGATCGCTTCGCTCGCGCGGTTTTACTGGCATAGCTAGCGGCATGCGCGTCAGGAAGCGCTGCGCCTACACTTGCAGCGTTCGCATGGGCAACCGCTTCGGCACGTCGCGCATCGTTGCAATCGTTCTGATTTTCGAAGTGCGCTGCCCCCAGCGCATTGTGCTGCGCCTCCTCAATTCGAACATCTGCTTCGAGAATTTCGAGCACACGCTGCAGATGGGGAAACGAGGAGACCCGGTGGTGAACAGTGTCCTCGAACCCGAGCCCGGTGCCCACATCGCCGATGGTCTCGGTGGCTGCTACGGGCGGAAGAGTTTGACTGTGAATGATGGTCATTATGCTGCTCCTTTCAGGACGTCGGCCACCCAAAGGTCAATTGCGCGCGAGTCCCACAGGCTCGCGCGGGTGCCGGCAATGTGCATGGGCTTCGGGAATTCACCGCGCTGGATGGCCAGATAAACGGCGCTGCGGCTTAGGCCTGTCCGCGCCAGCACCGCCGGAAGGCGGAGCAGGCTGACGCCTTCGCTGATTGATGCTTCGATTGGCAATGATGCCTCCACCTTCTGGCGTCCCCGAACGGTGGGGGACGGCGTTGAGATGGGAGCATAAGTAGTACGGCCACCCCGGTGGCTCGATTCACGGTCGCTCGCGTTTTTGGAGTCAGGCGTGAGTGGCCTGAAACGCCTTCACAGCGCTAGCAAACAGCGCCGTCTTCATCCACCTGCGGATCGTTGGCAGGTCAGATGGGTTGGGAACCGCACCTGCAACGGCGAATGACAGTTCGGCAGCCTTCGCGTCGGGATGCTCTGAGCGAGCGCGAGCTACTAAGATGAACTCGGTGCGGGCCTCGACGCCTCCTAACGCTAGGTCTTCGCGAGGCTGCCCCTGCGAGTCCAGGAGACCCATCGAAGCCGCCAAGGCCCAGTATGCAGCGGCAGGTAACGGCAACTTTCGCCAGCAGTAGCCCTCGCACAAGTTCAGCAGATCCCAGCGAAGGCGCGACGCGGGCCGCCTTCCCGCCCGGACGGCCCTTAGGGCACTGTCCATTAGACTCGCGGCCACATGGCCTTCATGGCCTTGGGCAAACCAAGCATCAGCAGCATGCCATGCGCCGCCTTGGGCCCTACGCGCGGCTATGGCTTTGATTGATGGGAGGTCCCGCTCCGCCCACGCTTTTCCGTTGGATGCGTAGTTCACGCTGCGACTGAAACCGACCGCCTCCGTGGGCAATATTTTTCGCTTTGCTTTCACGCGCTGCAAGCGCGTCGGTCCGTGTTCGGTATCAATCTCGCCCACTGGTGCATTCTCGAGATGGTATTGCATCCAATCGCGCCTCGCCGCACCCCTTCGGGCCTCCCACTGCGGATGCACGTCCAATGCAGACGGAAGCACATGGAGCGCAACGTCCAGCGGAACCGTGTCGGCGGACTGCTCTAGGACGGTCAACAGAGCCAACCCGCGCTCAAGCCATGCCGCCCGGTCAACCGCCGCGTAGGTCATCGGGATCACCTCTACCGGTGACACGAGGACACCCACGTGGCGTTCGCCTCGCAACCCCCCGAATGAATCGCGCACGAAGCGCTCCGCGACCGGCAGGCCACCCAAGTGCTGGACCCAGACCGGTCCAAACTTGCCGAGGTCAAAGTCTGGCCGCGCGAGCTCACGCGCCGCTGGCAAGTCTTCGAACTTGGAAACGGCGAACGGGTCACGCGGCAATGGCGAGCGCCTCGGTGTTGCCGGCCACGAAGTCCGCCCATTCCACCATTAGCTTCCGGCGCTGCTCCAGCGCGTCGCCGCGGCGGTAAGCGCGCTCGGTCGCATCGCCCACTAGCAGGCTATCGAGCGGCTCAAGGCGAGGCAGTGCAAAGTCGGGCGCGAAGGGATCATGCTTCACGGCCGGCCCCGCTTGACGTTGCGCTGCACACGGCGCGCCGCCATCCACTGTTCAAGGTCGCCGCGGTGAACGAAACGCTTCTGGCCTACCTTCGTCATGGGCAGGCCGGGCACCGCATTGTTGACCCAACGCTCAGCGGTCCGAATGGACACGCCGAAGTCGCCGGCAAGAGCCTCAAGGGTAACGTAGTTCGCTAAGGCGGATGCTTCCGTCATCGGAGGCCTCCTTGGTTTTGCTTGATGTGAAGCGTCCCAAGAACCGCGCTTCAGCCGCGCAGTGGCGGCGGCTTGCCGACTAAGCGGCTAGAAAGCGAGGAGCACGGAGGTGGCATTCCATCCCCATCCGCACAGACTCCGCGTTGGCTTCTGGCCTCAGCTGACCGGACTTAGTGACATCGCCGGCTGGCCGACAAATACACTCGTCTTGCCGACAAACGCAAATATGACCGGCTTTAACCCTAACGGCGCGCCGCGAACGGGACCACCTCGGCATCGGTCGCATCGTCGCCCGGCATGACCAAGGCTCCCACGCGCTCGGTGGCCTTACGCAACGGATCGTCAAGCAGGTGGGCATAGCGCGCCGTGGTAGCCGGCTGCGAATGCCCCAACAGCGCGCCGATGATGGGCAAGGACATGCCAGCGCTAGCAAGCAGGGACGCATAGGTGTGGCGCAGATCGTGCACCCGAGCCGATGGGACCACTACCGACTTGCCCTCGACCACCACGGTGGTGACGATGCCAGCCGCCTTGCAGACGGCCCGCCACACCTTCTTGATGTCTTCGCGATGCCCGCTTTCGCTGGTTGTGGCCGGGAACACATAGACGGAGAGCGGTTCCCCGGTCTTCTTGGCTTCAGCCTCGGCCGATGCCTGGACTCCGACTAGCAACTGCCGCACCGCCGCAGACAGCGGCACTCGGTGCATGCGCTTCTGTTTGGTGGACGAGGGCGGCTTGGTCCATACGCCCTCGGTCAGGTCGAATTGGTCCCACCGAGCGCCGAACACTTCCCCGCGGCGCGCGCCGGTCAGCACCAGCATGCGGATGATGTCTGCGCCTTGCTGGTCATCCATCGCCGCCAGCGCCTCGGTCAGCTTCGCCAGTTCGGCCGGGGAGAGGTAGCGGTGGCGCGCCTCCTCGTCATTGCGCTCGACGCCCTTGGCCGGGTTGTCCGTGCGCCAGCCCCACTTGATCGACTCGGACAGCATCTTGGAAAGGACAGCGACCATGCGATTTGCGGCGTAGGGGGTCCCCAAGCGGGTCACCTTGCGGTGCAGGTCAGCGATGTCCGTGTGATTCAACTCCGCCACCGTCCGATGCTTCAGCGCGGGCAGGATGTGCAGCCGGATGGTGCGGCGGTGGTTATCCGCAGTGTGCGCCCGGCGCTTTGGAAGGTGATCCTCCTCAAATCGCATGGCCAGATCGGCCACGGTGGGCGCATCCCGCTGCTCGTGCAGATTGGCCAAGGGGTCGCCCCCACCGCGGACCACGACTCGAAGCCGTTCGGCTTCCCCACGAGCGGCGGACGTATTCCAGCCCTGACCGCTTTCGGAAAATTCCCCGATGGTGAAGCGGCGCTGGCGGCCGGCGATGGTGCGATATGAAAAGATGAAGGACCGCGACCCGCCAGCGGTGACGCGAACACCGAAGCCGCCCACCTGAGAATCGAAGTGGATGCGATTGCCGCTAGCCGGCGTGGGCAGCAATTTGACCGTCTTGTCCGTTAGCCTATCACTCATAATGACGGGGTCTCCGTGTCAACGTGGTGTCAACAAACTGATGTGCTGCGCTTGACGGCCGATGTCGTGGAATGTCGGTCGGTGTCGTCAAATTCGCGAGCAGCATCAATGGTTTACACCGGTGTGCACCCGGAGTCCATTGAGCGCCAAGGACTTGGCAAAATCGCAAAAATCGGATTCGTAATGATGGGGTCAGGTGTTCGAGTCACCTAAGCGGCACCAACATAACTCATTCGTTGAATTTGGTCCTTTCTGGCCATCCCGCCAAGGCGAGTGCTGTGCCGTTGCGCACCACAAGCCCCACGGGCTCCCTTTTTTGGTCATTCGAACGAAGGCACGGTACAGAACGACGCAATCCACCGACCATTCGGTCTTGATGACCCAGATCGTGCCGCTGCTTTCGCGAGCGACAGATCGAGAGGCTTACGCCAGCAGCAGCGCACGATCGAGAACGTGGCACATCTGCTAGCGGCCAGTCCCTTGCTGGAACTACGCGGCGGCGGGAATCCCGCCATCACCGATCACGGGCCTCTGTCACCTCGTCGCTTCCACGGAGGCCAGTACCTCCCCACGGTTGCGAACTGACATGTAGGCTACGAGGGCGACAATCACGGTCAGGAAAAGGGCGCTGGTGATGACCGTCCCGAACCCCAGTCCGCCATACTGGCGAGGCTGCGAGAGGAGGTCGCCGAACGAGGCTCCAAGGGGCCGCGTAAAAATGTAGACTAGCCAAAACCCGAGAATGCCGTCGAGACCGAGGAAGAAATAACCGATAGCCAGCGACACAATAATCATTCCAAAGAGAATGCCGGTGGCGAGGTAGCCGAGATTGAATTGCTCAGCGACGAGGTCACCAGCGGCAGTCCCAAGTGCGAACGTGAAGAGGATTGCGAGCCAGTAAAATGCCTCGCGCCGCAAGGTGAAGATAGAGTGGATGGACAACGTTCCCTCAGCTCGAAACCAAAAGTAAAACGTAGCGGCCAGCGCCACGGTGAATACGAGTGTGGTGACAAGCAGCGGTACATGAAAACTGTCGACCAGATTGTCGGTGATCAGAGTGCCAACAATGCTGATCAAAACGACTGCGAGCCAATAGGGCGCCGGCCGGTACTGACGCTGCCAGAACTGCCAGACCAAGGCAGCCACCAGTACCAAGGACATCAATGCAGAGGTTGCCGCAAGCCCTAGCCCGAGCTGCACGCTGAGGTAATCGGCAGCGGTTTCTCCCATGGTCACCGCCATCAACTTGATGACCCAGAAATCGGCGGTGACGCGCGGGACGCGATTGTAGGCGCCGGGAGCCGAGGCAGACATTTTAAGGGACATCGCGATCACAGGGGCTTGGAGGGGTCGTTAAGGACCGTCAACAGGTCGGCAAGCGCCGACTTGACTGCCGCGGCGTCGGGTTTGCTGCGCCGAACTGCACTCAGCGCCGCGTCGGCGGCGCCGTCGATGTTGCCCCAGGCATTCGGGTCGAGCGGCCGGATCGCCGTCTCAGCCTGGTCCCACGCCGCCTCGAAATCCGTGATTCGCTTCGCCGCACCTCCGATGTCGCCTTTGTCGGCCAACCCCTGGACGTCGGCAATGATCGTCTTAAAAGTGGACAGGTCACCTAAGCCCGGTGAGGCCGCCTGCGCTGTGTTGGACTGGTAAAGCTCGTAACCGCTGAACAGCGTGACGGGGACGGCGATCAGCACAATTGCAAGGAGTAATTGCTTCATGGGGACACTCGTAAGCGATGCAAGAACCCGCACAGTCGCTTTGTTGCCTTAAGGGGTTCTGGCAGCCAGCTTACAGATTTGTAAGGTCCAGGCCTTCGCACCTGCCACATACCTGCCAGACAGCGTCTATAGTCAGCCGGACGAAACGAGCACATCCCGATGAGAATATTGGTCGTAGAAGACGATCGCAAAACGTCTCACTACGTTCGTCGCGGCCTTGTGGAAGCTGGCCATGTGGTCGAGGTCATTGAGGACGGCCGCGATGCGCTGTCCTTGGGCGTGCGTGAGATGTATGACGTGATCATCGCCGACCGCTTGCTTCCCGGCCTCGACGGGCTGTCAGTGGTGAAGGGACTGCGCGCATCCGGCCGAACTACGCCGGTGCTTTTCCTCACGGCGATCAATGGCGTCGATGATCGCGTCGAGGGACTGGAGTCGGGCGCTGACGACTATCTGGTTAAACCGTTTTCCTTCTCAGAATTGCTGGCGCGCGTGAACGCGCTGGCCCGTCGGCCACCAGCACAACCCGAACGAACCGTTCTGCAGGTCGCCGACCTTGAACTCGACCTCATGAGGCGCACGTGCCGTCGCGCGGGACAATCGATCGAACTGCTGCCGCGTGAGTTCGCGCTGCTCGAGTATCTGATGCGCAGCCAAGGCCGCGTCGTGACCAGAACCATGCTTCTCGAAAGGGTTTGGGACTTTCACTTCGACCCCCAGACCAGTGTCGTCGAAACGCATATCAGCCGGCTAAGAGCGAAGATCGACAAGCCGTTCGAGCGGCCACTTGTTCATACCGTGCGTCACACCGGCTATTGCCTTCATGCGTAGCGTGCTGGTTCGCAGCACGCCGCTGCGCCGGACGATCATCCTCGGGGCGACCTTTTTCCTCGCGCTGTTGTTGGGAGGCGCTGTTGCGACGCACCTGATCGAGCGCCAACTAGAAGTCCGGATCGACCGGTCGATAGCAGACACCTTTACGATCATCGCGCAGGCCTTTGGCGATAGTGATCAGGCGGATCTGATCGACTCGGTCAACAGCCATGCGGGAGCGTCGATAAACTCCGAGCATGTCTTCGCCCTTGCGACGCCCGACGGCTCGCTTCTGGCGGGCAACGTGGCGAGAATACCCGGCGCTTTGGGATGGCAAACAGCTGGGGCCGCAGCGCTGGAACTCAAATCCTCTGAGACGTATCGGATCTATGTTGGCGATGTGCAGGGCAACCACTTGCTCGTCGGCCAAAGCTTTGCCGAGAGCAATGACATCACCGATATCGTGTTGTGGAGTGCCGGTTGGGCCAGTGCGCTAGCACTGCTGCTGGTTGCCGCCGCGGGTATCGCTGTGGCACTCCGCGCCCAGTCAAGGATCGACGGCATCGCTCGCACGATGACGCAAGTTGGTCACGGGGAACTTGCCGCTCGCATCCCTGTAAGTCATCGCGGAGACGACATCGACCAACTCGCCGCGCAGGTAAATCGGGCACTGGACCGGCTGGGTGGACTGGTTGAGGGCATGCGTCACGTCAGTGTCAACATTGCGCATGACCTCAAAACCCCGCTTAACCGGCTGGCCATAACCCTTGAAGGGGCCGGCCAATCAGACGTTGGAAAATCGACAGAACTCCTCGGCCAGGCGCAAGACGAAATCCGACAAATCAATGCAACGTTTGATGCGCTACTTCGCATCGCCCAGATTGAAGCGGGCGCGCGCCGGGCCCGTTTTGTGCCCATACGCCTTGGCGAGGTCCTCGAACGTATTGCCGACGCCTACGGTGACGTTGCCGAAGAAAGTGGTCAGTCGCTCAGTGTGCACTCCGAGGCGGACCTGCCGGCCATTGAAGGCGATGCCGAACTGCTGATCCAGCTCAGTGCCAACCTTATCGAGAACTCCATAAGGCATGCACCCGCCGGAACCCAGATCACGGTCGTAGCAACGCGATCTGCCGCTGATGTCGTCGCCACCTTCGCCGACAACGGACAGGGAATACCTGAAGCGGAGCGTGGGAAAGTTTTCGAGCGCCTCTATCGGATCGACAAGAGCCGTTCCACACCCGGGAGCGGTCTTGGACTAAGCCTGGTCAAAGCGATCGCCGACCTTCATGGTGCGACGATAGAGGTCGGCGATAGCCACCCAGGGCTCAAGATTTCGATCCGCTTCCCCGGTGGTGGCGCCAGTCTTTAGCCGACTGGCGCCGACGGTTCTCAGTCGGCGTCTTCGCTGCCGCTGTCCGTGTCGTTTGCACTCTCGCCAGCCTCCGTATTGTCAGGCTCGGCATTGTCGCCATTGTCCTGCAGGTCGTCAGTAGCGGTGACCTTGCCGCTGACGCCATCGACGAGGAAGCTGACTTCGGACCCGTCAGACTTGACCGCGGTGACCTGATAGGCGGGCGCACCATTCTGGTCTCGCAAGACAAGTTCGACGACCTTGCCACCCGAGCGCGACTCGACCGCAGAAACTGCGTCTGCTGCCGAGAAAGTCGCCGTTGCATAAACGTCGACTTCGCTCGATTCGACGGTGTTCGTGGCCGCGAGTGTGCCGCCTGTAAGCCAGACGCCAAGAATGGCGGCAATGACCAAGGATTTGTGGTTCATGATTTTCTCCAGTTGGTGAGGAAACCCTGCGTTCCCCCTGGAGCGGTGTTAGGCGGTGGGCCTGCCACTCATCTGTCACCGGCAATACAGAGCTGTAAGCAGATTGTGGCGATGGCTGGTGCCGGGGACGAGGTTTCCCAGAACATCGCGGCTGGACTACCGTGCGTGGCTGCGATGACCAAAATGATTTGGCGGGGCGACCAAGCTAGCCCAGCGGAGCGGCCGGGTGGTAACGTTGGTGAAATGGATTTGCGACTGAACCGGTCCGGGCGGCGATGCACGACCCAATAGAGACGATTGAGACCGCCTCAAATCGCCCACCTGCGGCGCCACTGCGATTCCGCTCACCTTGGTTGGAGCAACTCGACACCACGATCCCGTCTTCCCCGCTTACCAGTGATCTTGCGGCGGACGTTGTCATTGTCGGGGCCGGCATCGCCGGCATTTCAACTGCCTTCTTCATGCTGCGCGATACGCCTGCAACTGTCGTACTTTTGGAACGTGGACGTGCGGGTTGCGGGGCAAGCGGGCGAAATGCCGGCCAGTTGGTAACCTATTTTGAGCGTCCTCTGTGTGATTTGGTCGATGCCTTTGGCTTTGACATGGCAACGAGGGGACAAGCGGAGATTGAAGCCGCGTGGGGCCTGCTCGATGAGATGCTCGCGCTCACCGGCGCGGCAGTACAGGTTGAGCGGTTGGTTGGGGCAATGGGAATGTTCAGCCTCAATCAGCTGCTCGTTCATCTCAAAAACGTCAGCATACGAAATCAGGCGGGGCTTGACCGCGAGGCCGTCGAGATTTCGAATGAGGCGGAGTTTCTCGATCGCATACCCGAGCAGTATCGAGATCTCTACACTCTGGTGCCTCAGTCCCGCATCCGCGAACGCCTGGAGATCGACAGCGACGACTACGTCGCTGTCCTACTCAACCGTAAAGGCTGCGCGAACAGCGCTTTGCTATGTCAGGAGGTATTGGCTTTCCTGAGGCGGCAATATGCGGACCGGTTTACCTTTGTTGATCAAACCACCGTCGCGAACATTGTGCTGGAGCAGACGGGAGCGAAACTTTCCGCCGGTCGATATTTCATAGCTGCCTCGCGCGTCGTTCTTTGCACGAATGGTTTCAACCACCATACGATCGACAACCAAGCTGGTGGGGCCGTGCCCCAGCGGCTGGAAAGCAAGGTCCACCCCAGGGTCGGCTATATGGTCGGCTATCTC
Organism: Devosia sp.; assembly: GCA_040081185.1. GTDB lineage: Bacteria > Pseudomonadota > Alphaproteobacteria > Rhizobiales > Devosiaceae > Devosia_A. The sequence goes on from JBEBHC010000032.1 coordinate 10,244, forward strand.
ACCGCTCCGGGAGCACTGGCAAGCGCGACCAGCTACATCAACAACGAAGAGATTGGTGGAAAGAAGCCCTACTACTACGTCACACGTCGTCCCTATGTCCGCAACGGCGAGGCATTGACTTTGACATGCCTTGGGGGTCCCGAGGTGACCTTCGAAGACACCACTGGCTATGAGGCCGAGGGCGATATGCCCCTTGAAGTGGCAAATGCTTTTGACACTCAGGTTCGCCCCGCGGTTGCTGCCGGTCGCCTCGCCGGTCTCGAGTACGACTACACCTGGCACGGGCTCATGGCGTATACCGACAATAAGATACGCCTTGTGGGATTTGAGCCTCGCAATCCTGTCTTGATGTACAATCTGGGATGCAATGGCGTTGGCTTTTTACCATCGATCGCCGGAGGACTCCGCATCGCGAACCTGCACTCCGGCCAGACACTCCAAGCGAGTATATTTGACCCGCACTGACGTCTCCGCTGGCCACCAATAGCAAGCTTTCGAGCACTGCCAGCACGGGCGCGTTCAGGACAAGGGTCTGTTGCCGGCCCTGGAATCGGGCAGCACCAAGGGCCCGCGGTCAAAGTCGATATGCTCCCTTGAGGTAAAGAGCGTCGCGCAGCCGGGCACCGTGAAAATCAAGAGGCGTAGGGCCACCGCTTAATGTTCTCCAACCCGGGTCTCACACTCCTACCTGCGAAGTTGCATCGTCCTCTTGTCGAGTCGATCTGCAAAGGCATGCCGATGAAGCCAGCCCCATCAAACTTGCGTTCTAGGACAACCCCGACGCGCCGGCGAACGCACAGAGGCGCGGAGATGTCTCGCCCGGCCCCGTCACATTGCTCCGCTGCCGTTAGCGGCCCACGTCCACGCCCTTCGGGGCGAACTTGTAGCCGCTCTCGCCTTCGCTGAAATAGTAGGGGTTGTAGAGCAGCTTGCGGCTGACCCAGCCGTTCTTGCCGGTGCGTTTCACCTGGCACCAGTTGATGGTGCATTTGACCACCACGACGTACTGGTCCGCGCTGAGCTGCGCCACCACGGGGTAACCCGTGCCAGGCCCAGAGCGGACATTGGCGACCGACACCGCGCGACCGGGCGCCGCATCGGCGATGGTCGGAATGAGCACCATCGCCGCTGCAATTCCCAGCGCGGACAAAGTGCGGAAGAGTTTGAACATTTTCGTCTCCGAGTCGCCCCCCGGCGATCCGGCACATACTGTGCTTGAGAGCCTTTGATTCCCAGACAATTGTGTTCTTCGCGCGGTCTACACGCGCATGTGTTCATGTCGTCTTGGCAACTGAAACGCACCGACTGCGTTGCTTATCTCGGAATGCGTCGAACCGAGAGGACGCCTGAGATGCGCAAGACCGAACTCGATCGCCTGTTGCTGAACGCTGTTGCGGAAGCGATCGGCCAACCCCTGCCCGCCGCACAGAAAGCGCGCCGTCCGCGACGGCAGTCGGCCCGGGCTCAGGCGATGAAGCATCTACCAGTGCATTTCTCCGGCCTGCGTCACGAGCCGCACACTCACATCGGCGCCTGATAGCGCCTACTCTGCTGCGATGGCGTTTGCGATGTGCCGCTCGAAGGCCGTGCGCGAGGTGGTCGCCACCGGTTTCTCGTAGCCACTTAAGTCCACCTGCGAAAACAGGCTTTCCTGCTCGTCGAGAGTCGAGCGGAAGAAGGGGAATCGCGCATAAATCCCCTGCAGGTTGATTGCGGCGTCGGAGTGATACAGTACCACCGGAAAATTCAGTCCTGGGTACGGTCGCGTCTCGCTCATCTCGATGGCCCCGAAGACCCGTCGATAAAACGCCGCGTGCTCCCGCCGGACCAGCGCGAGGCACCCAGTTGTGCCGAAGTAATCGGTCGCCATTACCGCGATGCGTAGTGTCAGGAACGGCAAGGCCGGATAGGCCAGCGAAGCCTCGTAGTCGGCCGTGAAACGGCTCGGATCGATGAAGTGCTGCCCCTGCTCCAGCAGCGGAGCGACGATATCCGGGCAACTCTTCATGCTTGGGCCATAGGGCTCGCCGGCGGTGACGTGATGGATGCGGATCGAACTGACAAGTTCGCCATCGATATGAACACCGAAGCACATGGCGTTCGGCTTGTCGTCGAGGTCGTCAGTCACGATACCGGTATCGTTGAACGGCACGAATTCCTCGCGCCGATAGGCCTCGTAACGAAGCCGGTAAACCGGATTATCCGTCACATCCATGCGCACGCGGGAATATTCAACCCGATCGAGGATATCGATCAGGTTCCCTGCAAACCGCGATATTGGAGCAGAGCCCATAGCACCCGGATCATTAGCGCCCGTACTCATAACCGACCCCACCGCAACGGAGCCGAACTTAGCGCCTTTTTAACCCTGTTAGAATTGAGAAAACGCGCGTGGCGGGCCTGCGCCGATGTCGCATACCTAGGTAGTTTCGCTGATTCTGCTGGAGAGGCAGAAGGTTAACGAGGGTTAACCATGCTTCCGTTTCGGCTCGGGTGCGGCCGTCTGGGCCATTCGGCCGATCAGTTCGGCAATATCGCGGCTCGCCAGCGGCACCCCGAACAAATAGCCTTGGATCTGGTCGACCTTGGTGTGCGCCTGGATCAGGGCGAGTTGTTCTTCGGTCTCGACGCCCTCGGCGGTAACCGTCAGGTTGATGTCTTTGCCCAGCTGCGCCACGTTCGACAACAGCTTGAGAGACCGGGGATTGCTGGCGATATCCATCACGAAGCTGCGGTCGACCTTGAGCTTGGTGAACGGCAGCGCCTGCAAATAGCTCAGCGACGAGTAGCCGGTACCGAAGTCGTCGAGCGCGATGCCCACGCCCTTCTTGCCCAGCGCCGACAGGATGGATGTCGCTGCATCCTTTTCCTCGATCAGCGCCGTCTCGGTGACCTCGATCTCGAGCCGCTCGGGCGGCAGCCCGGAACTCGAGAGCGCCTCTTCCACCATCGCTTCGACATCGGCATTGCGGAAATCGCGTGCGGAGATGTTCACGGACACCGATATCCCGTCGGGCCACGAGCGGCATTCGACCGCAGCCGACCGCAGCATGAAGCGGCTGATCTCGGACACGAGGCCGGTTTCCTCAGCGATCGGGATGAACAGCGACGGCGGGATGGTGCCCAATTGCGGATGCGTCCAGCGCGCCAAGGCTTCGCAGGCCACCACGCGGCGCGACTTGAGGTCGATCAGCGGCTGATAGGCAAGGCTGAGCCCCCCGGCCGCAATTGTCAGCTTCAGTTCGGCCTTGAGCCGCTGGCGATAGCGATAGGCCGTGTCCATGTCGTCATGGAACACCTGCGCCTGGCCCTTGCCGTTGCCCTTGGCCTTGTAAAGGGCGAGGTCGGCTTGGGTCATCAGCGCGTCGAGATCGTCCTCGGCGTTACGCGACACGACGACACCAACCGACACATCGGCAGAAATACTCTCGCCCATGATGGCGAACGGCACCTTGAACGAAGACAGCACCGCTTCGATGTCGCGTTCGGTTTCGGCCGCATCGCGCCCCCCGGGCCGATAAACGATGAACTCGTCGCCACCAAGCCGCGCCACGATACTGCTGTCACCCAGCGCAGCGTTGAGCCGTTCGGCGGTCTCGACCAGCAGCCGGTCGCCGATCAGGTGACCCTGCGTATCGTTCACGTGCTTGAAGTCGTCGATATCGACGATCATCAGCGTTACCGGCGACGTGCCGTGCGTCTCGCGCCGCCGCTCGAGATCGGATTGCACCTGCTCGCCGAAATAGCCGCGGTTCGGCAGGCCCGTCAGCGCATCGTAATGCGCCATGAAATTGATGCGCTCTTCCGACCGCACGCGCTCGGTAATGTCTTCGAACAGCAGCACGACGCGTCCCTGCCGAGACGACACCGTAACTTCACTGAACTCGTTGCCGGTGAGTTTGAGCACGATCTTGCCGTTGCGCCGCGAGTTGACGATTTCGAGCAATTGCTCGGCCGCGCGCTGCGGAACGGTGCCCCGGCTCGCCGCCGCCGCGATCATCGCCGCAAAGGGCCGGCCCTTCCAGCTGCCGGGCACGAAGCCGGCAAAGGCGATCTCAGCCCGGCCATTGGCCACCGCGATCAACCCATCGGCGTCGAGCATGCAGAGGCCGTGATGCATCGTCGCCAGCGCCGTATCCAGTTCGTCGGCAAGGCGTGACGCGTCGAGCCGGCGATGCACCATGTTGATGAGCAGAGCCCGGATATTTCCCGCCACCTTGCGGATCGACACCATGAAGGCGATGAGGACGATCGCCAGCATGGCGGTGTGGAACTGCCCGTCGAGGAACATGCCTACCGCGAGCGGTACGCCGATCAGCAGCATCTGGATCGATACCAGCCGGTCGATCGCGAAGTTGCGCCCGGCCACGCCGATCAGTACGCCCAGCGACACCGCAAGGCTGGCCATTTCCGAGAACGGTGTCTGGACAAATAGGAAGCTGTAGAAGCTCCACGAGCCATAGGTCGCTGCGATCGCCGCCGCGCCGATGGTCGAACGAAGCTCCCAGGCTTTGGCGGCCTCGACATCGTCGTCGCGCAGTTCGGTGCGCGCGAACGCCATCATGTCGAACTGCCGGGCGACGCCCACGAACACGAACGCCAGCGCGATGCCGAACAGCACCGGACTGCGCGCCTCGACACCCGCCGTCGCCGCGGCCAGCGCCGAAGCCAGCGCGCCAAGCATCATCACCCGGGGCTCCGCATAGAGCGACCGGATCATCGACACGTAGTCGACGGGCGGCAATGTCTTGTTGGCGGCCTCGAACATGGGATTCCGGCGAAATGCGCGAAATCATGCCCTGCCCACGGTTAATACCGCATTTCCTGAGGGCTCGCGGCAGGCCGGAAACTGCGGGTTTTCCATTGGTTTCGCGCGATTGTCGGCGAATGGTTTATGGAGCGTTGGACGCCCGCCTGGGCATCTTTGGGTCGGTTCTGCTGCCCAGCGTCTCGGTTTCTTCCTCGGACTCATGCAGGTCGAGTTGCAGTGTTCCGGCCGGGAACCAGCCGCATTTGTGATCAATTGTCTCCGAACAGAACGGAGATGACCAATGGCCAAGCTGACGACCAAGGCGCGCGAGACGGCACTGTCGAGCCTCAAAGGCTGGCTCTACGACGAGCCGCACGAAGCCATCAGCCGCGATTTCAAGTTCAAAGACTTCTCTGAGGCTTTCGCCTTCATGACCCGCGTCGCGCTGCTCGCCCAGTCCGCCGACCATCATCCCGAATGGTCCAACGTCTACGACAAGGTGACCATCACCCTCACCACCCACGATTCCGGCGGCGTGACCGCAAAGGACATCGACCTCGCCAAGGGCATCGACAAAATCATCGGCTGAACCGCTTCAGTGAAAGTTCCGGCCGCGCGGCAAGGCTGCACGGGCGATCCGCTGCTCCACCTCGCGGCGGCGACGTTCGGCTTGATCGCGGCTCGGTTGAGGGCCGGATTTGCCTTCATCGCCATTGGCGACAACCGCATCGCCGATGGATTGACCATTGGCGAGCGCCAGCAGGTCCGGTGTGAGATCGGTAAAGGCTTCCGAAATTACGTGGATCACGAGGCCTTCGATCTGCAATTTGCCGCGCACCGCCATGAGTTTTGAGCTCAGGATGGTTTGCCGGTTTTGTTCGAACGTCTTGTTCCAGATGACGATATTGGCGATCCCCGTCTCGTCCTCAAGCGTCGCAAACACGATCCCGCTAGCGGTGCCCGGCCTCTGCCGCACCAACACCAGACCTGCGACTTCCACGCGCTCGCCATTGCGGCGCTGGCTCAGTTCACTGGCCGCCAGTGTTCCGCGCCGGCTGAGCTTGCTACGCATAAAACTGAGTGGATGGGCTTTGAGCGAGTACGACATCGTTCTATAATCGTGGATGACGTCTTCTCCCCTCGGCATCATGGGCAGGCTGAAATCGATCTCCTGCTTGGGCGATGGTATGCCAGCCTGCACGAATAGCGGCAGTGGGTCGGAACCGTGATCCCCTACGAGACCCCGCACCGCCCACAGAGCTGTCCGCCGGTTAAGGCCAAGTGAGTGGAAGGCATCTGCTTCTGCCAGAATTTCGAGAGCCGAAATTGGAATGCCCGTTCTGAGCCAGAGATCGCGGATCGATCCATAGCCGCCACCACGTCGTGCCATCAGCCTCATGGCATAGTCTTCCTTGAACCCCTTGATCTCGTGGAGACCAAGGCGGATAGCCTTGCTTGATCGGATATGTGGACGCATCTCGGCATGTCGTGGCCAGACATGTTCGGCAGCGAGCCTTCCGTCTTCGAGCACGCTCCAGAAGTCGGACCTGTTGATATCTGCCTGCAGGATTTCGACCCCATGCTCTTCAGCATCGCGGATGAGTTGCGCTGGGGCGTAAAATCCCATCGGCTGGCTGTTGAGCAGCGCCGCAGTGAAAACATCCGGATAATGGCACTTGATCCAGCACGACACATAGACCAGCAGCGCGAAAGATGCCGCGTGGCTCTCAGGAAAGCCGTAGGAGCCGAAGCCTTCGATCTGCTTGAAGCAGGAATCAGCGAATGCTTCGGGATAGCCATTGGCTTTCATGCCAGCCATGAATTGGTCGCGGAAGATACCGACGCCTCCGGTGCGTTTGAATGTGGCCATGGAGCGACGAAGTTTGTCTGCCATGCCTGGACTGAAGCCAGCGCCAACGACGGCAATTTGCATCGCCTGTTCCTGGAACAGTGGAACACCCATCGTCTTGCCAAGCACATCCTCAAGTGCCTTCGAAGGGTATGAAACGGTTTCCTTGCCGAGCCGCCGTTTTAGATAGGGATGCACCATGCCGCCCTGGATGGGACCGGGCCGAACGATGGCCACTTCGATGACCAGGTCATAGAACCTTGCCGGCTTGAGTCGAGGTAGCATGGACATCTGCGCTCGACTCTCGATCTGGAAAACACCGACCGTGTCAGCTCGGTGTGTCATCTCATAGACCGGGAGTGCCCGTTCGGGATGGTCGTGCTCCTCCTCCAGAAGCTTGGCCATCTCGATATCGCGTCCATAGTGTACATGAAGCATTTCGAATGCTCGGCGCAGGCAGCTCAGCATGCCGAGTGCAAGGACATCGACCTTGAGGATGCCGAGCGCATCGATGTCGTCCTTGTTCCACTCGATGATGGTGCGGCTATCCATTGCTGTCTTGCTTATCGGCACCAGATGATCGAGGGCATCGCGTGTAATGACGAAGCCACCGACATGCTGGCTGAGATGACGAGGAAATTCCTGCAGGGCGTGGGCACATTCGAGTACGCGCGCCAGCGTCTGTTCGGACGGATCAAGACCGATCTTCTGCAGGTTTTCCGGATCGAAAGTGACGGACCAGCCCCAGTGCGTCTGGTTCAACGACGTAATGACATCGTCGGATAGCCCGAACACCTTGGCCACCTCGCGGATCGAGCTTTTGCCGCGATAGCAGATGGCGTTTGCCGTCAGTCCGGTATGGTTGCCGCCGTACTTTTTGTAAACATACTGCATCACCTCCTCACGCCGCTCGTGCTCGAAGTCGACGTCGATATCGGGAGGCTCGTCCCTCTCGGTTGAGAGAAATCGGCCGAATACCAGCGTTGCTTTGGTTGGATCGACCTCAGTCACTCCGAGGCAGAAGCACACAGTGGAATTGGCTGCCGATCCACGCCCTTGACAAAGAATCTTCAGCTCATCGCGCGCATACATGACGATGTCGTGAACTGTCAGAAAATACGGCGCATAGCCTTTGTAGGCTATGAGGCAAAGCTCGGACCAGATCGCCCCCTTTACTGCATCTGGAATACCGTTCGGGAACCGCTTGGCGGCACCATCCCATGTAAAACGTTCCAGCGACTCTTGCGGTGTCTCCCAGTCTGTCTGCGCCTCGGTGGGATAGTTATATTTGAGCTGTTCAAGGGTAAAGCCGATGCGTCCTGCAAGGCGCAGGGTTTCGGAGAGAGCTTCGGGATGTTCTGAAAACAACCGCGCCATCTCTTTTGCCGGCTTGAGATGCCGCTCGGCATTTTGTTCGAGACGTCTTCCAGCTTCGAGAATGGTCATGTGCTCGCGGATGCAGGTCACAACGTCCTGCAGAACGCGACGCTCCGGCACATGGTAGAGCACATCATTGGTCGCGAGCATCGGTGTATTGTATTTGCGTCCGAGCGCCGCAAGGCGGTTAAGGTACGCACGATCTTCGCCGGTATAACGCACACTTGCGGCGAGCCATGTCTGGTCTGGCGCGATGGCCGCAAGAGTGGAAAGTGTCTGTTCGGTTTTCGCCCAATCGCCCTCGTCTGGAATAACGATGAATAGCTGACCACGGATGAATGGGGCCTCCGGATGATGGGGTAACTCCCCCTCATCGATACCGCACAGGTCATCGAAGGTAATCTTGGGCGCGCCTTTATCGCCCTTTGCGTTGCCGATGCTGAGCAGCTTGCACAATAGACCATAGGCCATGCGGTCGGTTGGATAGACAACAATGTCCGGAGTGCCGTCGGAAAAGCAGAGGCGGGTCCCAACGAGATATCGGAACCCCTCTGGCACCTTGATCTGGCCGTCGCGCAAAGCCACATGCGCCCGCACGACACCGGCAAACGAGTTGCGGTCACAAAGACCGAAGCCAGCAAGCTCAAGCTGGGCAGAAGCCTTAGCCAGTTCTTCAGGGTGTGATCCACCACGCAGGAACGAGAAGTTGGAGGTCGTTACAAGCTCGATGTAGGGCGGTTGCTTCGAGGGCTCACCGGCCGACGCAGGACTTTGAAAAGTGACGACATTGCTCATGCGAAAAACCCGTGCATGAACCAACCAGGTGCAACTTCACCGCCATAGAGGCCGACGCGAAACAGCCAGAAGCGCCTGCCGCCATCGTCCTCTGCAATGTAATAGTCGCGCACCGTGCCGGCCTCGTCATAGACGAGATGATTGCCGGTAATAGCTTGCTCTGCCCCACGTGCCGTGAGCACCGGCAATGCCTTGCTTGCCCACCATTCGGCGGCGATGCGTTCAGGGCCTGAGGCTCTGACGAACTGATATCCCACTCGACGCCACACCATGCGCGCCGGCGGCCCGTCCGGAACCTGCGCAATGACATTGATCGGTTCGGGTTGCGGTAGGAGGCGGATCGGCCTGGCACGCTGTGGGTCGTGCGCGGCAAGCGGATCATCCTCGGTTGTCGCGATGACGGGCTCGAGCTTCACCGCTTGTTCCGGAATGTAGGTGTTGACGAATGCGTTGCGCAGCACCGCGAGGGGTCCGAGCTTGCTCGTCATCCGGTCAAAGAGCCGTTCGAGCGTTTCTGCGCCCGTGTCGTTCGAGAACGCGCTCTCCTGGACGATGTCCAGCGGGAAGATTGAACTCGCAGCAAGCCGGATCATGTCGATACCGAAGCCGGCATCATACTCGCCGCCCAGCCGCTCGGCGCGATAGGCGAACAGCCGCCCCACGTGGTCGGCATCGCGTGTCGCCCTGCCGGCATTGACCGAAAAGGTCATCACCTTGTGATCAACCCGATAGAGGAAGAGATGAAAACTCTTCGCACCCGCCCCGAGTGCCTCCAGTCTGCAGGCAAGCGACACTGCGAGATCGTGCGCACACATGATGACGTCGTCGAGCAGGCCGATTGGATCGGCGAAGCGCCGTTCGACAAACATCTCCGCCTCGGGAAGCCGAGGAACCAAACGCTCCTCGGCGATACCCAGTGCCTGGTCGAGGCGCAGCAGCAGGCTCGATCCGAACCGCGACTGCAGTTCCTTGCGTGGCCGTCCGTAGAGTTGGCCGATGGACTTGAGCCCGATTTGGTTGAGCGCCATGACCTGCGACTCATCGAGCCGCAATGCAGCGACAGGCAGATGCTGGAGTTCAATTCTCACAGCATTGTCGAGCACCAGCTGACGGCCCTGACGAACCAGCGCCCAGGCCGCACCAATACTTGGTGCAATAGCCCCTGTGACTGCAATACCGAGGCTCGTGAGCCGACCCGTCACCGCTTCGAGCATGGCTGCATCGCCACCGAACAGATGGCTGACACCGGTAATATCCATGACGAGGTCGCCATAAGGCGTCGCATCGGTCAGAACCGAGACCAACGGGCTCGCATAGGAGTGCCAGTCGGCGAGTTCGGCAAAGGCCGCTTCGGTTGCTGCATGATCGATTTCACGCAGCTCGAGATTGGGCACCAGCGCCCGCACATCCGAAACGCTTTGCCCAAGGGTCAGACCGGCTGCCGAAGCCTTTTCATCGAGTGCGACAATCCGCATGGCGTTGCTTTGCCGCTCCCACAAGCCGAGCGGCAAAGTGGATTTCGATAAATCGGCATCATGCCGTTTGAGCCAATCGGTCGCCCAGCGCGGCAGGCTGAGAGCGAGATACCGGCGCTGCGGCAGGAGCGCGATCTGCGTCTGCGATGTCGACAATGTCGAAGCCATTTTTCGTCCACCCCAGCAGCCACTCCCTGTTGGGCTTTCCCCGCCACAAGCCTTTCTCCAGATTGAGCCGCCATCGGCTGTCGCCCGGCGCCTTGTCATCAAATTCCACGGGGGCACTGCTGAGCGGATCGACACGCCATCGCAGTCGCGCCGCGCTCGCTGTTCGTCCTTCGCCATAGCGCAACAGCAACATCGTCCCGCCGCTCTCCTGAGCCCGCAGGCCGAGCCTGCGGCTGGCAGTGAAATCGAGAGCCTTTGGATCGGACCCGATATCGGCGATCACCGCACCAACGGCCCGGCAGGCAAGCCCTTCTTCTGCTGCCCACAGCAACTCGGTGATTGTCGTCGCACGAACAAGCACAACGACCTGTGGATCGATGCCGAAAGCTACGAGTCCCGGCCCATAGGGCAGCCCAGTCTCGGCTGTATCGGCAATGAGTTGCAGATAGAGAAGCGCTGGCCGCTCATTGCTCAGCAGCCCGCGTGCGGAGGCGAGGGCAAAGCCGAGCACGGCACCACCATTTCGGTGTGCTGCAGTGAAAACCTCATGCAACATCCCGCCCGGTAGAGTGAAGCTCTCAGCTTCGCCGGATTTGGGGTCGGACCGAAGAGAAGACCCTGCGAGTATTGGACGACGCTCGATCCCCTCAATCCGGGCTCTGAGTTCCGCCAACGTCTGCTGCTTTGAAAGGACCGGCATGTGGCCCTCCCGGGTGTGTTCCACTTGAGAACAAACAGAGAACATCAGACTCGGCTTCAGAGTCAAGCTGAGTCTTTCATCGCCCTGCCCGGCTTGCTCCGGCCAGCCCCGCTGGCTAGGACAACCCGGGCCCGGATGCCGGGCGGAAAGCACCGCTCGAGGGACATTTGCGACCGATGGCGCAGACCGACATCCACATCGTCGTCACCTTCGACGACCGCTACTGGGCCCCCGCTTTCGCCCTGATGCGCTCGGTCTGCCTGTTCACGTTCCGGCGCAAGGACCTCGTCTTCCACCTGTTCCACCGGACGATTTCCGATCCGCACCGGCAGGCTCTCGACCGCATCGCCACCGAATTCGGCGCCCGGCTGGTCTATTACGACATCGACCGCAACGCCGCGTTCACCTCGATCGCCGCCCGCGCCCGCTACAACAAGCGGCTGAGCAACATCGTCTATGCCCGCATCCTGTTCGCCCAGTTGCTGCCTGCCGATGTGAGCCGCCTGCTCTATCTCGATTGCGACATGCTGGTGCGAGTGCCGATCGAACGGCTGACCGAAATGGACATGGCAGGCTACCCCCTCGCCGCCGTGCCCGACTATATCGGCGCGCAGATCATGACCCGCAAAAGCCTCAAGGACCCGCGCGGGATTTTCGATGCCGCCATGCGCTACTTCAATGCCGGCCTGCTGCTCATCGACATGGACAAGTTGCGCGGCCTCGACATTCTCGGCCAGTTCGAGGCGGCGATCGACAGCGGCCTGCTCGACAAGATTTACTACGACCAGGACTTCCTCAACATCGCCTTCAGGGACAACTGGCTCGAACTCGACCGGTTCTGGAACCTGCTCGATCCGCGCCAGAGCCACGAAGTGCTGAACCCCAGCATCCTGCACTACACCGGCAACAGGAAGCCCTGGCTCTATAAGCCCAAGGTGGCCTTCGCCCGGCTCTATCGCCACGTCATGACCAACGAGGTCTATTACGCCTATATGCTCGAGCGTGCGCCGGCGTGGCAGCGCCCCTTCATCCGGCTGGTCGAGCGCGCCAACCTCAGAACCGGTGCGCAATAGGTTACCGCAACGTCATTGGCGATGCGTCGTCGCTCTCTGTATGATGGCGGCACTACGGAGATATCTATGTTCGACGCCCTCAACCGCCTTTTCGCCCGCCCCGAGCCCCGGCTTTTTGCCAACGACCCCAAGCTCGCGGTCGCAGCGCTGCTCATCCACCTCGCCGGCGTCGATGGCTCGGTCAAGGCTGAAGAGCGCGACGCAGTGCGTGGCGTGCTGATGGATCAGTACGGCATGGACGAAGGCGAGGTCGAACAGTTGGTCGCCGAAGCCACGCGGCAGGACAGCGAAGCTGTCGACTTCTATCGCTTCACCTCGGCGCTCAAGGAACTGAGCGACGAGGAAAAGATCGGCATTGTGCGCATGATGTGGCAGGTTGTCTTCGCCGACAAGAAGAACCACGAGCTCGAGGACAACATGGTCTGGCGCGTTGCCGAACTGCTGAACGTTCCGGCGCGCCAGCGTAACATCCTGCGCAACCAGATGGCGCGGTCCTGAGGAGCAACCGATGAACATCGACGCCATCCCGATCGGCAAGAATCCGCCCGACGACATCAACGTCATCGTCGAAGTGCCGCTCGGCGGCGAGCCGATCAAATACGAGATCGACAAGGCTTCCGGTGCGCTCTTCGTCGACCGCTTCCTCTACACGCCCATGCGCTACCCTGGGAACTACGGCTTCATTCCGCACACGTTGTGCGGCGACGGCGATCCGCTCGATGTGCTGGTGATGAATTCGCGACCTCTCGTCCCCGGCTGCGTCGTACGCTGCCGCCCCTTCGGTATATTGTTCATGGAGGACGATGGCGGCCAGGACGAAAAGATCCTCGCCGTGCCGCAGCACAAGCTCACCGCAATGTACGACAATGTCCACGACATCGGCGACATGCAGGCTATCCAGGTGGAGCGCGTGAAACACTTCTTCACCCACTACAAGGATCTCGAGCCCGGCAAATGGGCCAAGATTTCCCATGTCGGCGACGCCGCGGACGCCCGGCGCGTCATCCTGCAATCGATCGAAATGGGCAAGAAAACGGCCTGATTCCCGGGTCACTGGAGACAAGATATGCGCATCGTCGGAAATATCGTGGGCGTGGTTCTGGTGCTGCTCGGTATCCTGTGGACGCTCCAGGGCACCAACGTGATCGCCGGCTCCATGATGAGCGGTGTGACCATGTGGGCCATCATCGGGCCCATCGTCGCCATTGTCGGCGCCGTCGTGCTGGTCTGGATCAACCGCCGCGGCCGCTGAGACGTCGGCCGCTCTGGCGTTCAATGCCGGGCATCGGCCTTCTGTAACACCGTTCCACTATTGCCCGATATGAGCGCCTGGATGCGCGGCACGATCCACAAGACGTGCCGGTGCATCGGCGGGCTATCCCTCCGTTGGCACGCTCGACGACCGTGGTTAGGCGGGCCCCGGGGCGCTTGCGTCCCGATGGAGTTGGGTAAAAGGGGGCGTAGCCACCCCGGGGGCGCCGGACTTTCAGAAGAGGGGTGAATCTCCGACGGCGTTACCCGGTTTCGTCCCCCAATCCCCAGCCCCGGGGGCGACCCCGGAACTGCCGGCCGCTTCACCACCCGTTCGCCGCGTCCGCCCGCGTGGTGAAGTTCACGGACTATATACCTGATCTGGTTGGGTGCGTATTCGCGCCGGATTCGCATGACGACGACTGAGGTTAGCGCCGAGTTGCGCAGGCAGTTCCGCGACGCGACGCGCCTTCCATCGGGCGCAATCGCTACTCCGAAAAGCAAAGGGCCGGGATCGCTCCCGGCCCTCCAGATTCAAAAAATGGCCGGCGTCAGTGACCGCCGCCCCATCCGCCTTCCTGCACTGCAGGCTTGCGCACGAAGAACGAGGCGATGAGCGCCAAGATCGCGACCGAGGCACCGATGGTGAGCGCCAGACGCATGCCGCCGGCGAGCGCTTCGAGTTCGGGCTCGCCCAGCGCCAGCAGGCCGGCCTGACGGGCCGACATGATGGCGATGAACAGGGCCACGCCCGCCGCACCGGCCAGCTGCTGGATCGAACCGAGCAGGGCCGAGCCGTGCGAGTAGAGCTGCGGCTGCACCGAACTCAGCGAGGCCGTGAACAGCGGCCCGAACAGGAACGCAAAGCCGAGGCTCATCACGAAATGGCCCACCGCGATGAGCGGCCACGGTGTGGTGGTGCCCAGCATGGTCATGGCCCACAGCACCGCCGTGACCACCGCCATGGCCGGGACGATCAGCGGCGTCGGACCGACCTTGTCGTAGAGCCGGCCGACGAACGGGCCGAGAAAGCCCATGGCCAGCGTACCCGGCAGCATCAGCAGCGCGGTCGACATCACGTTGAAGCCCTGCACCGTCACCAGATAGATGGGCAGCACGATCATCACGCCCATCATGGACAGCATGAGGATCGAGATCATCGCCACCGAAATGGTGAAATTGCCGGCCTTGAGGGTGCGCAGGTCGAGCAATGCCTTGCCGTCCCTCTGCAGGATCAGCTGGCGCCAGACGAACACCACCATGGTGACTGCGCCGACGCCGAGCGCCCAGTTGCCGGGGACCGGCGCGCCGGACACGAACAGGTTGGACACGCCATAGGCAATGCCGCCGAAAGCAACCGCCGACAGCACCACCGACAGCAGGTCGAGCGGTGCGTCGCGCGGCGTGGTGACATTGGCGATCATCCGGTAGCCCAGCGCCAGCGCTCCCAGCGAGATCGGCAGCACGAGGATGAAGATCCAGTGCCAGCCGAGGAACTGCAGGATCAGCCCGGCCGCGACCGGCCCGAGAGCCGGAGCCGCGGACATGACGATCGAGATGCGGCCCATCATCTTGCCGCGCTGGTCGGGCGGCACCAGGGTCATGATAGTCGTCATCAGCAGCGGCATCATGATTGCCGTGCCGGCGGCCTGGACGACACGGGCGAGCACGAGCACTTCAAGGTTGGGCGCCATGGTGGCCAGCAGAGTACCGGCCGAGAACAGCGACATGGCGGCGATGAACACCGGGCGCGTGTTAAAGCGCTGCAGCAGGTAGCCCGTCACCGGAATGACGACGGCCATGGTGAGCAGGAATGCCGTGGTGAGCCACTGCGCCGCGCCCGCCGTCACGCCGAGTGCCGACATGAGCTGCGGGATGGCGACTGTCATCGCCGTCTCGTTGAGCATCACGACGAATGTCGCAACGAGCAGGATATTGATGACGAGGCCGGTATTGGCCTTCACCGGAACGTCGACTTGCGACTCCGACGCGATGTCGGAGACGATGGTATCGCTACTCATGATGTGTGCCTTTTCGCCGGAGGATTGCGCGGGGCGCCAATTCGGGCGGCCCCCAATAGCAGGATTCTGGAACCATGCAAGCCAAGGCTGGACCGCCAATTTTTCATTTGCGTGTCGCCCTCCGTGCCACTTGGCACATCTCGCTGGCATACCCACATCAATGACGGACGGGGCTGACAGGAATCGACAGGAGCAGCCGATTAATTTGCGCCGCCACGTTTGTCCCGGGACAAACAGTGATGACGCGGCCCGCTCCGGGCGTGCAGTCCGGCAATGCGCGAAGCGGGGTGCCTACTCGGAGGCGCCGATAAAGCCGCCCGCCTGGCGTTCCCACAGATTGAAGTAAATGCCGCGCTGCCCGAGCAGTGCATCATGCGCACCCTCTTCGGCGATGCGCCCGTTCTCGATGACCACGATCCGGTCCATGTGCGCGATGGTGGACAGCCGGTGCGCGATGGCGATGACGGTTTTTCCTTCCATCACCTCGTAAAGCGTGTCGCGGATTGCGGCTTCCACTTCCGAATCGAGCGCCGAGGTCGCTTCGTCGAGAAGCAGGATCGGCGCGTCCTTGAGGATGGCCCGCGCCAAGGCGATCCTCTGCCGCTGCCCGCCCGACAGTGTGACGCCACGCTCTCCGACAAGAGCATTGTAGCCGTGATTGCCCTCTGCATCGGCGAGCAAGGGAATGAACCGGTCGGCCGCGGCTCGGCGCGCTGCTGCCGCGATCGCCTCGTCGGAAACGCCATCGCTGCCATAGGCGATGTTGTCGCGCACCGAGCGGTGCAGCAGCGCTACATCCTGCGTCACCATCGCGATGCGCCGTCTGAGGCTCTCCTGCGTGACGCGTGCAATATCCTGCCGGTCGATCTCGATCGTGCCGCTTTCAGGCTCGTAGAACCGCAACAGCAGGTTGAGCATCGTCGACTTGCCGGCGCCCGAAAGGCCGACCAGGCCAACCCTTTCACCCGGCCCCACGTTGAGGCTGAGATGCTCAAGCCCGCCCTGCTCGCGTCCGTAGTGATGCGTCACATCGTTGAAACGGATGGCGCCGCCGCGCACCACCAGCTCGCGCGCATCGGGTGCATCGGCAATGGTCAACGGCACGGCCACGGTCTTCAACGCTTCGCGCAGCGTGCCGAGGTGACCGAACAGTGACGACACGGCATCGAGCAGCCACTCCGCCATGCCGGTGATGCGGTAACTCAGAGCCAGTGCCGCCGCGATGAGCCCGAGCGGCGCCCCCCCGGCCTGCCAGAGCAACAGCGCCGTCCCGATGAGCCCCACCATCAGCAGGCTCGACAGGGCCAGCATCGCGCCGTTGATGGTGACCTCGATCCGCTGCACGCCGATGAAGGTGCGGCGGAAGGCACCGAAGATGCGACGCGACTCGCGGTCGTCTTCGGCCGGATTGGCGAACAGCTTCACCGTGTCGATATTGGCATAGGCATCGACCATGTTCCCGGTGAGCGCCGAACCGGCCTCCTGCAAATGCGCCGACGCCCGGCGATAGCGCGGCACCGCATAGGCCACCAGCCCGGCATAGAGCCCGATCCACGCCAGCAGCGGCAGCACGAGACGGCCATCGACCGCCGCCATCACGAACACCGAGCCCACTACATAGACCGCCACAAAACTCAGCGTGTGCAGCACCGAATAAGCCGCACCGGTAGCGGCCGTGCCGGCAGCCTGAACCTGCGTCAGGATACGGCCCGCAAGATCCGAGCGGAACCAGCCGACCGACTGGCCGAGCACATGCCGGTGCGCGCGCCACCGCACCAGCGTTTCGGCATTGGGCCGGAACGCAATGTCGTCGAGCGCCTCGCGCAGAAAACCGGCCGCCGGCCGCACGACGAGTACGAGCGCCAGCGCGCCGAGCAACTCAAGGCCGTGGCTCTGCCAGAGCAGCGCCGGAGTGGTTGCCGCGAGGCTGTCGACCAGGTGGCCCGCATAAAAGATCAGCCACACCTCGATAGCGGCGCCCAGGAGCGTAAGCACGAGGCTCATCGCCACCACCAAACGCAGCGGCCGCAACTGATGGAGGATGAACCGCCAGGGATCGGCCGGGGGGAGATCGCGCCCATAGGGCATGAACGGATCGGCAAGCTGGGCGAACCAGCGAAAGATCGAGGCCAACATGGCCCGCATGTTGCGCACTTTTGTTGCATCCGGAAGACCTGACCCTCCGCCGTCCCCAGCGGGCGTTGCAGCGCAGTGCCCGTCGTGGCTAGGTTGCGCAATGCATCAGGCATTCGACGGCTCGCACGCGCTTTTCC
>JBEBHC010000140.1:0-7904 GCA_040081185.1 Devosia sp.
TCAGCACATAGGCGGGCCTGCCCGCCTATGTGCTGATCCGTGTCTTGCAGCCCGGCTTCTTCGCCCGCGAGGACACGCGCACGCCGACGGCCTTCGCCGCAGTCTCGCTCGGCATCAACATCGCGCTGTCGCTGCTGTTCTTTCCCGCGCTGCAGCATGTCGGCATTGCCCTCGCCACCTCCATCGCCGCCTGGCTCAATGCGGCGCTGCTTGCAATCTGGCTCGCCCGCCGCGGTCATTTCGTGCTTTCGGGCAAGCAATGGCGCCAGCACGGGTTGATCGTCCTCGCCGCTGCACTGATGGCCGCCGCCCTCTGGGCCCTGGCCATTCCGCTCGCCTTCGCCTTCACCAGTTCCGCCCCGTTGCTGCTGCAACTCGTGGCGCTGGGCGGCCTCGTCGCCTTTGGCCTGCTGCTCTATTTCGCCCTGGCCCACCTGACCGGCGCGATGCCGCTCGGCCCGCTGCTCGCCCGGTTGCGCCGCCGCGGCTAGAGGAATACTCCCTCGGCCACCACGGAGGCGCCCATGCAGGCCGGTTTCCTCGACCACATCAGCACCACGCTCGCCGGCATCGAGCGCGATGGGCTCACCAAGCGCGAGCGGCAGATCACCTCGCCGCAATCCGGCCGCGTCACCGTCGGCGGCCGCGAGATGGTCAACCTCTGCGCCAACAACTATCTCGGCCTCGCCAACCATCCCGACATCGTCGAGGCCTCGCGCGACGGCCTCGCGCGCTACGGCTTCGGCATGGCGTCGGTGCGCTTCATCTGCGGCACGCTCGATCTCCATCGCGAACTGGAGCAATCCATCGCCGCCTACCTCGGCAAGGACGATGCCATCACCTTCGCGGCGTGCTTCGACGCCAATGGCGGCATCTTCGAAACCCTGCTGACCGACGAAGACGCCATCATTTCCGATGCCCTGAACCACGCCTCGATAATCGATGGCGTTCGGCTCAGCAAAGCGAAGCGCTATCGCTACGCCACCTCCGACATGAACGATCTCGAAGCGCACCTGAAACAGGCCGTCGCCGACAACACCCGTTTCCGCCTCGTCGTGACCGATGGCGTATTCTCGATGGATGGTCACGTCGCCAACCTCACCGAAATCTGTGCCCTCGCCGAACGCTACGGCGCGCTGGTCATGGTGGACGATTGCCACGCGACGGGCCATCTCGGCGAACAGGGCAGAGGCACACCGTCGCTCACCGGCGCGGGCAACCGCGTCGACATCGTCACCGGCACCTTCGGCAAGACGCTCGGCGGCGGCATGGGCGGCTTCATCGCTGCGGCCCAGCCCATCATCGATCTGCTGCGCCAGCGCGCCCGGCCGTATCTCTTCTCCAACGCACTCGCGCCCGCCATCGCCGCCGGCTCGCTGAAGGCCATCGCGGTTGCCGAAGCCGCCGACGATCGCCGCAAGAAGCTCAAGGGCCACACCATGCGCTTCCGTGAGGCAATGACCCAGCTTGGCTTCACCCTGCAGCCGGGCGAAACGCCGATCATCCCGGTGATGCTCGGCGATGCGAGGCTGGCACAGGACATGGCGACAGCGCTCGACAAGCGTGGCGTCTATGTCGCGGGCTTCTTTTATCCCGTCGTGCCCAAGGGCAAGGCGCGTATCCGGACGCAGATGTCGGCAGCATTGAGCTTTTCCGACGTGACCACGGCCATTGAAGCCTTCACCGATGCGGGCCGCGAACTGGGAGTGATTGCATGAAAGCCCTCGTCAAGGCACGCTCCGAACCAGGCATCTGGATGGAGGATCGTCCCGTCCCCGAAATCGGACCCGAAGATGTGCTGGTCAAGGTCCACAAGACAGGCATCTGCGGCACCGACATCCACATCTACAACTGGGACGACTGGGCGAAAAAGACTGTGCCGGTGCCGATGATCACCGGCCACGAATATTCCGGCAAGATCGTCGCGGTCGGCAGCGACGTGAAGAACCTCAGGCTCGGCCAGCGTGTGTCGGGAGAGGGCCATGTCGTCGGCATGAAGTCTCGGGCCAGCCGTGCCGGCAAGTTCCACCTCGATCCCGACACCAAGGGCATCGGCGTCAACCTGCCGGGAGCCTTCGCCGAGTTCGTGCGCATCCCCGCCTTCAACATCGTGCCCTTGCCCGATGCCATCGACGATGAGCTCGGGGCCATCCTCGATCCCCTCGGCAATGCGGTGCACACCGCGCTCGCTTTCGACATTGTAGGCGAAGATGTGCTGGTTACCGGCGCCGGTCCCATCGGCATCATGGGGGCCGCCGTCGCGCGCCATGTTGGCGCCCGTCACGTGGTCATCACCGACATGAACCCCGAGCGCCTTGCGCTCGCAGCCGAAATCGCCGACGTCGTGCCCGTCAACATCAAGACGCAGTCGCTGCGCGAAACCATGGACCGACTCGGCATGAAGGAAGGCTTCGATGTCGGCCTTGAAATGTCGGGCGCGCCCGCCGCCCTCGATCAGATGACCGATCATCTGGTGATGGGCGGCCGCGTCGCGCTGCTCGGCGTGCCGGCCCAGCCGTTCATCTTCGATCTCAGCAAGATCGTCTTCCGCATGATCACCTTGCGTGGCATCTACGGGCGCGAAATGTTCGAGACTTGGCACAAGATGCTGGCCATGCTCGAATCCGGGCTCGATGTGCGCAAGGTGATCACCCGCCGCATGAAAGCCACGGATTACGAGCAAGCCTTCCGCCTCGCCGCCGGCGGCGAGAAGGGCAAGATCGTACTCGACTGGACCTGATGGGCGGGACGCATCCGCCGTGTTAGCATTGGCCGTCGCCTGGAGGTTGTTGATGTCTGTTCGTTTGGCCGCGCTGTTTGCGGCTCTCCTCGCCGTGCCGGCCCTGGTCTCTCCAGCCGTCGCCCAAACCCGCGCCAACGTCGATCTCTTCGCCGAAGGTGCGGTTGGCCTCGCAGAAGGCGCCACCGTGGTCATGGGTGGCAATGGCAAGGGCAGCGTCCGCAAGGTCACTGAGGGCACCTTCGAGATCAAGTTCGAAAAGGGCGTCACCGCCACGGTGACGTTCGACGAGCCGGTCAAATGCCTGTTCACCCAGGAAACGGTGATTCAGGGGCAGCCATCGAGCCTCCTCCGCTTCGATTTCACCCGCGTCGCCAAGCTGCAGCTTGGCCAGCAGGACCCACTCCAGGGTCTCAATTCCATCGTGCTTCAGCTGGCCGGCCCCGAAGATCTGGTCCAGGTCTTTTCCGCCGACGGCACGCTGTCCAACGTGCCGCCCGTGGCCAGCATCGTGACATCTCTCAATATCGACCAGGTCGAGGCCGCAATCCGCGCCCTCCGGCAGAACTGCCCGGCGCCGTAGCGCTACCGCCGCGTCCAAGTGTGAGTCTTGCGCCGCCCATGGCAGGGCGCTAGAGGCACGGCCGAACCTTCGGATACGACGCCATGGCCGCACCCGCTTTCACTCCGCGCATTTTCTCCGGCATCAAGCCCTCAGGCGACCTGCACCTCGGCAACTATCTGGGCGCCATCAAGCGCTTCGTGCCGCTGCAGCAAACGCATGAGACGATCTATTGCGTGGTCGACATGCACGCCATCACCGTCTGGCAGGAGCCGGAGGATCTGCGCCGCTGGACCTATGAGATCGCGGCCGCCTACATCGCAGCCGGCGTCGATCCGGCGCGTTCGATGATCTTCAACCAGAGCCAGGTGGTCGAGCACGCCGAACTCGCCTGGATCTTCAACTGCGTGGCGCGCGTCGGCTGGATGACGCGCATGACCCAGTTCAAGGACAAGGCCGGCAGCGAAGGCGGCGAGAATTCCGAAGCGGTCTCGCTCGGCCTCTTCGCTTATCCCTCGCTGATGGCAGCGGACATCCTGCTCTACAAGGCCACCGGCGTGCCCGTGGGCGACGACCAGCGCCAGCACCTCGAATTGACGCGCGACATCGCCAAGAAATTCAACCACGACTTCAAAAAGCAGATCAAGGCCGCAGGCATCGACGGCGACTTCTTCCCGCTCACCGACACGCTCTCGACCGGCCCAGCCATGCGCGTCATGTCCCTCAAGGACGGCACGAGGAAAATGTCGAAATCGGATACCTCCGACATGTCGGCCATCTACATGACTGATGATGCCGACACGATTGCAAAGAAGATCAAGCGCGCCACCACCGACGCCGATGTGCTTCCGACCGAAGCCAAGGGTCTCGAGAGCCGCCCGGAAGCCGAGAACCTCGTTGCGATCTATGCATCCCTCGCCGACAGGACCGTCGACGATGTGCTGCGCGAATTCGGCGGCCAGGGCTGGGGCAAGTTCAAGCCGGCTCTTGCCGATCTCGCGGTTGAGAAACTCTCTCCTATCGCCACCGAGATGCAGCGCCTCGTCGCCGACACCGCTGAGATGGACCGCATCCTGCGCAACGGGGCCGATCGCGCCCGTGCCATCGCCCAGCCGATCATGGACGACGTCCGCAAGATCGTCGGGTTCGTTCGCTAGCATCAAAGCCCGTGCTGTTGAGGGACTTCCCCAAGTCTCGGGCAAGTGGGACAATACCCGCCCTTGAATCACCGCGGGGCGGCGCGTGACTGACGACTATTCGCGAAAATTTCTCGTCCTCATCGACGACACGCCGGAATGCGACCGGGCCGTGAGCTTTGCCGCCCATCGCGTCAAACGGACCGGCGGAACGCTGGTTTTGCTCTCGGTCATCGACAGCAGCGATTTCGACCAGTTCATCGGCGTTGCCGAAACCATGCGCGCCGAAGCCCGCAACGAGGCCGAACGCAACCTCGACGCCCGGATTGCCCGTATTTCGAGGATCGGCACCGTGCGAACCGAATCGGTCATCCGCGAGGGCCAGCCGGCCGAAGCGATCGAAAAACTCGTCGCGGAGGACCCGGGGATCGCTATTTTGGTCCTCGCCGCTACCCCCGAGGGTCCCGGTCCGCTCATCACCCATTTCTCGGCTCAGAACCGCCTGCATATCCTCATCACCCTGGTTCCAGCGGCCATGACGGACGAAGAAATCATCGCTGTGGCCTGAGCCCGGTTCCTTCCCCCTTGCGCTCCGGGGTCCAAAAATCCTATTTAGAACCATTCCAATCGAGTTCTTGCCATGTTCATCCAGACCGAAGCCACGCCCAATCCGGCGACGCTGAAATTCCTGCCCGGCCGCGAGGTTCTGGTGGGTGAACCGCGCGATTTCCGCTCAGTCGAGACGGCGATAGCCTCGCCGCTGGCTTCGGCCCTGTTCTCCATTCCGGGCGTTACTGGCGTGTTCCTCGGCTCCGATTTCATCTCCGTCACCAAGGACGTGACCGAGTGGAATCACCTGAAGCCCGCCATCCTCGGCGCCATCATGGAGCATTTCCTGTCCGGCAAGCCGGTCATCTCCGACGGCACGACCGAAGACGCGGACATGACCGCCGAATTCTACGAGCCCGCCGATAGCGAGACCGTCGAAGTCATCAAGGAATTGATTTCGACCCGCGTGCGCCCCGCCGTGGCGATGGATGGCGGCGACATCACCTTCAAGGGCTTCAAGGAAGGCACCGTTTACCTGCACATGCAGGGCGCCTGCTCCGGCTGCCCGTCCTCGACCGCGACGCTGAAGTCCGGCATCGAAAACCTGCTGCGCCATTTCGTCCCCGGTGTGGAAGCCGTCCAGCAAGTCTAGCGCGGACCACAGTAACGCAAACGAGCGAACTGCATTGCTCGTTGGATGGGTGAGCACTATCTCTCGCCCATGACGACCCTCCTCGCCATCGACACCGCCGCACCGCGGCTCGGCCTCGCGCTGCTGCGCGGGGAGGCCGTCGATGTACTCGATGAGCCGATGACCACCGGCCAGGCCGAGCGGTTGTTTCCCGCCATCGCCGAATTGCTCGCCCGTAGCGGCACCACCTACGCCGATCTCACGCGCATCGCCGTCACCACCGGCCCCGGCTCCTTCACTGGCCTTCGCATCGGTCTCAGCGCAGCACGCGGTCTTGGTCTGGCGCTCGGCATTCCAGTGATCGGCCTCGGTAGCCTTGCGGCCATCTCCCTCGGCGCCGAACCCCTTGCTCCGCTCGTCGTGCTCCTCGATGCGCGGCGGGGCGAGGCATACACGCAGCATTTCTCCGCACCCGGTCAGCCGATCGATGGCCCGCAGCTGATGAAGCTCGAAGATGCGCAGCTCCGCGTCCCGTCTTCTATCAAGCCCGTGACCGATCCCACGGTGGATATGGCAGCGTTCGCGCGCTACGCCGTCGCTCTCGACCCGGTGCTGTTTCCACCCGAAGCCGCCTACATCCGCGACGCCGACGCCAAGCCGCAGGAAAAATTCCGTGTACCGCGGGTCAGCGAGTCCGCGCCATGATGATCCGGTCCTGGCCCGCGCCGCATGGGCTGCACATAGAGCCCGGCACGCCGCGCGATGCCGATGCCGTCGCCTCGCTCCACGCCAGGAGCTTCTACCGCGGCTGGCCGCGCGAGGACATCGCGGCCTACCTGATGGACAGCGACACACCGACCCTCATCGCTTGCGACGCCAAGCGCCATCTCGCCGGCTTCGCCATGCTCCGCCTGCTCCGCGATGACGTCGAACTGATGACCATCGCGGTCGAACCGCGCTGGCGCGGCAAGGGGGTCGCGACGGCGCTGATGAAGGCGTGCTTCGAGGACTTGATGATGAGTGCCGGCAAGCGCATGATCCTCGAAGTCGCGGCTGACAACCCCTCAGCCATCAAGCTCTACAAGAACCTCGGCTTCCTTCAGCTCTCTGAGCGCAAGGGTTACTATGCGCGCGCCAACGGCGAGCCTGCCACCGCCCTTGTGATGGCCCGCAATCTGCTTTAGCCCTTGGCCATGACGAGCAAGCCCGGCCACACCGAGACCCTCGAAGAACAATGCGCCCGCAAGGGCATGCGCATGACCGACCAGCGCCGCGTCATCGCGCAGGTCGTCGAGCAGGCTGTGGATCACCCCGACGTCGAAGAGCTCTACCGTCGCGCCTCGACCATCGATCCGCGCATTTCACTCTCGACCGTTTACCGTACGCTGAACCTGTTCGAGGAAGCCGGACTCGTCACCAAGCACGACTTCAAGGATGGCCGCGCCCGCTTCGAGCCGCTGCCCGATGCGCATCATGATCACCTGATCGATGTACGCTCCGGCAAGGTCATCGAATTCCGCAACGAAGAGATCGAGGCCATCCAGGAGCTGATTGCAAAGCGCCTCGGCTACCGTCTCGTCGATCACCGGCTCGAGCTTTACGCGGTGCCACTCGCGGACGGCAAGAAATGATCTTCAGAACGCTGTTCTTCATTTTCATCTACCTGCCGGTGCTCCTCGTCGGCGTGCCCGTGCAGTTCATCATCACGCGATTGGGCCTCTATTCCAACACGCTCACCTTCCTGTTCCATCGCCTCGGCTGCATCTTCCTTGGCCTCCGCGTGAAGACCTTGGGCCAGCCGCTGCACAACCGCCCGACATTGCTGCTCGCCAACCACATCTCGTGGACCGACATCATCGCCATCGGCTCGGTGGCCGATGTCACCTTCGTGTCCAAGATGGGCGTCAAGAACACTTTCTTCGTCGGCTTCATGGCCTCGCTGCAGCGTACCCTGTGGGTTGACTACGGTCGCAAGCAGGATGCCGGCCGCATCAGTCGTGAAATGGGCAAGCGTCTCGCCAAAAACGGCGCAGTGCTGCTGTTTGCCGAGGGTCACCGCGATCTCGGCGATCACGTCCAGCCGTTCCGCTCGGCCCTGGTCGGCGCCGCCCAGGCTGCCATGAACGAGGGCGGCATCACGGACGTTGCCATCCAGCCGGTGACCATCGCCTATACGCACCTGCAGGGCCTGCCGGTATCTCGTAACGAGCGGCCCGACATTTCCGGCTTGAACGCCCGCGGCTTCCGCCAGGTCGTGGGCAATCTCCTCACCTCCGGCATCAAGGA
>JBEBHC010000033.1:0-27859 GCA_040081185.1 Devosia sp.
ATCGTCAGCGAGCGCACAGCGGCGGACCTGGGTGATGGACTGGGCCGGTTAACGCTTGGTGGTGCGGCGAATGCCGTGACGCTCACCGAGGACGGCACGCATCCGTTCGGCCTCAAGCTGTCGACACTGACCACCACGAGCGCCGGCATTTCGCTGACGCAGCCGACGGGCACACCGCCGCAATCGCTTGGCGTAACGTTCAACGCGCAACCGGTTGCCGGCGAAGGCGTGACGATCGGTCTGACGCTGCCGGATGGAAGCAGCGAGGGCATCACCCTCAAGGCCGTGGTGGGCACGCCGGGCAGGGGCGAGTTCCAGATCGGGGCGGATGCCAATGCAACAGCCGCGAACTTCTCCGCCGCACTGAACACCGCGCTGACGGAGATGGGTAGCACGAAGCTCGCGGCGGCTTCGGCCTTTGCGGCGGCGGACAATTTCTTCAATGGCCAGGGCCGAGGCGTGATGCGGGTCGATGGCCCGCCGTTCAACACCGCGACGGGTTTGATCGCAGCAGATCCCGCGACCACGGTGATGTGGTACCAGGGCGGCGACGATGCCAACCCGCGACAGAGCGTCACCTCCAAGATCGATGAAAGTGCGACGGCCGCTTACGGTGTGCAGGCCAACGAGAGCGGCATCGTACAGCTGGTACGCAGCCTCGCCGCGGTTGCGGTGCAGAGTTTCCCATCAGCCGACGGCACGTCGAAGGAGCGGTTCGACGCTGTGGCGACGCGCAATATTTCGCGGCTGGCCGAGAGCCATAACAGTGAGCCGGGATCGATCGAGATGATTTCGGTTGAGCTCGGCAACACGCAGGCCACGGTCGCTAACATCAGCGAGCGTCACAAGAACTACAGCGCGACGCTTCAGCAGGTGCTGAGCGACATCGAGACTGTGCCCAAGGAAGACGTGGCTATGGAGCTGCTGGCGCTGCAGACGCGGCTCACCGCGAGCTACCAGGCGATGTCGATGGTGTCCCAGCTGTCACTGGTCAACTACATGTAATCAGGATGACACAGCCGCATACGCGGCTGTGGCGCTTGCTGGTGGCGGCGCTTACGCGGCCGCCTGGGCCCTGAGACCGGCCGCCACTTCGCGATTGATGTTGATCAGCACATCGAGCTGTACGGGCTGCGGATTGGCTTCGAGCCGCAGCGAGTGCTTCAATACGAACAGCCCGAGATTGGCGATGTTCTGGCGGATCTGCGCCGGCATCGGATTGTCGTCGCGCGTTGCCGAATTCAGAAACACATTCCAGAGCTTGCGGTTGAATTTCAACGCGCCGTGGAGCTCGCTCCTGGACAGTTCCCAGTTCTCGCGGATGCGCTGCAGGTTCACGGCGGAGCGTGAGAGCAGATTGGCCTCGAGATCGCGGGGGTTACCGGTGCGTTTGGCTACCGTCTGGTAGGCCTGCGTCGCCTGATTGTGCATGCAGGAGAAGGTCCTGTTCGTAAGTGATGAGCTTCTTCGCGGCTCTAAGGGCTTTATAGAGATGGCCGGTTAATATCTCGTTGTTGATCTCGTCAACGATTCTAACGGTCGAGGGCGCGGCGCGCACGAGGTCAGTGACCAGCGCGAAATACTCCCGACGAAGTTTCTCGACGTCGTCCTCGAGGTACATGAGTTGCACCGCGAAGTAGATGCGCTTGGCGGGCGTGTCCGCGGTCGAGGCCGACAATATATCCTTCTCGCGCAGCACCGGCGCCTTGCCGTCGATGAAGAGACGGGTCCGCTGTTCGGCGTTGGTGATGATCGCGTTCCCAACGATCAGCCGCTCGTGCGGCTTCAGCTCAACCTTGAGCGACATGGCTTCGGCCTCCGGCTAGGTAATGGATTATGCATCAGGCTTCGTCACTAAAGGCCTAGCATGAAGGGTGCGCAATGCACCGGTGAGGCAAGGTCCTGACAACTGGGCCGTTGGTTGACGCTTTGCGAATCGCGGTAGGGTTGCGCCGAATAGGTTGGGAAGGTGCGATCAGCAATCCGAACAGGGGCGCAAAAGCACGAAAGGCGGGCCGAAGCCCGCCTTTCGCTAAGATGTAGTCTGCGCCGATTAGAACAGGCGGAGCACGTTCTGGTCGGCCTGCGAGGCCAGCGACAGAGCCGTCGAAGACAGCTGCTGGCGGGTCTGCAGAGCGAGCACGTTGGCCGCTTCTTCGTTGGTATCGGCGAGCGTGAGGTTCGACGCGCCAGTCTGGAGCACGTTGATCATCTGCTTGGTGAAGTCCTGGCGGGTCTCAACGACCGACAGGTTCGAACCAAACTTGCTGGACTGCGTACGCAGCGTGTCGATGGCGCCCTTGAGGTCATCGAGCGTGCTGTTGATCGACGAGTTGGTGTCGAACGCGGTCGAGGACAGCGCTGCCAGGCCGAGCGACGTCGAGGTGTTCGTCACACCGTTGATGTCGAGCTTGGACGAGCCGTCTTCGTTGAACAGCACCGAGAGATTGTCGCCGTTCAGCAGGTTCACGCCGTTGAAGCCCGAGTCCTTGGCGAGCTGGTCGATCTGGCCGCGAAGGTCATTGTAGGTATCGACGAGTTCGGCACGCTTGGGGTTGGCAACCGCGGCGCCGGGCGTCGAGGTCGGAGAGACGAGCGAAGTGCTTACGCCGAGTGCAGTGCCGATCGAAGCGTTCGAGAAGCTGAGCTGCAGCGTATCGGTGGTGTTGTCGGCGGTCAGCGTGACGCCGCCGGCAGCGGCAGTACCCGTCGCGCCGGTGATGCCGGCGAGAGCAGTCTGCAACTTGGCAAGCGTATCGACTTCGCCCGAACCCGTACCGAACACGATGTCTTCGGCAGTGGCGCCGTTCACCGAGACCGAGAGGGTCTCGCCGTCGAGCGCTGCGATGTCACCGTCAGTCAGCGAGGTGTCGGTGCCGGTGATCGTCGCGGCCGTGGCAGTGGCTGCGCCGGGAACGGTCGCCGAGGTCTGCAAAGCCTGACGAGCGGTCGCCTGGGCGGACTCGACGAGCTTGGTGATTGCGGTGATGCCCTTGTCGGCGGCGGCGACGGTCTGGACGGCGTTCGACACGGAGTCGAGCAGCTGACCGAGATCGCTGGCGCGGCTGTTCAGGCCCTGCGCAGTGAAGAAATTGGTGGGATTGTCGAGCGCGGAGTTGACGCGAAGGCCGGTGGAGAGACGCTCCTGGGACTTGCCGAGCAACTGGGCAGTCGACTGAAGGTTGAGCAGGTTCGAGCGAACCGCTTTCGACAGAGTGATGTCGGACATTTAAATTTCCTCTTCTGGGGTATCCGATGACGCACGCCTCTTCCTGAGACGGTGTGCAGGCATCATCGGTGGCGGGCTGTAAAGAAGTGTTAATTCCAGCGAGGCGACTGACTATTTATTGCGCAGAAATCAGACGGATTAGCTGATCGAGACGTGCCGCCGCACCCCGTCTCCAGCCTTGGTAGCGGAATCAGAACAGGCGAAGCACGTTCTGATCGGCCTGAGAGGCAAGTGACAGCGCGGTCGAGCTCAACTGTTGGCGAGTCTGCAGGGCAAGCACATTGGCGGCCTCGTCGTTGGAATCAGCGAGCGTGAGGTTGGAGGCGCCCGTCTGCAGCACTGCGATCATCGAACTCGTGAACGACTGACGGGTCTCGACCACCGACAGGCTCGAGCCGAGTTTTGCGGATTGCGTGCGTAGCGTATCGATTGCGCCGGTCAGGTCGCGGAGGATGACATTGATTCCGCTGTTCGTGTCGAAGGCTGAACTCGCCTGATTTGTGAGGCCCAGGGAGGCGGCGGTGTCTGTCGCGCCGTCAATCTCGAGATGGGAGGAGCCGTCTTCGTTGAACAGGACCGACAGGTTGTCACCGTTGAGCAGGTTTACGCCATTGAAGCCTGAGTCCTTGGCTACGGCGGTAATCTGAGCGAGCACGTCGTTGTAGGAGGAGACAAGTTCCGCGCGGCGCGGATTGGCTGACGTGGTGGTGGTCGGCCCGCCGGTGACGGGCGCGACATACGTATCGCTGTCACCGCTTGAAAAACCGGCGATCGTCGAGCCTATGGTGATGTCCACTCCCTGAGCGGCCGTCAGCACGATCTTTCCGGCATCTGCGCCCGAACCCGCCGCGGCAGTAATGCCTGGGATGTTGGCGGCTGCAATATGTGACAGCGCGAAGGGGATGTCGTCCAAAGTGTCGAGTTGGACATCGACGCCGTTGATCGTGAGGGGGCCATCGGCGGCAGGTGTCGTGAAGGTCGCGCCGACGACTCGGGCGAAGTGTTCGGTGACTGGCGTTACGGTGGTCGTCTCGGAGACGGTCGCGGCGGTCTGCAGCGCTGTGCGCACCGTCGCCTGCGCCGTCTCGACGAGCTTGCTGATCGCGGTGATGCCGTCGCCCGCCGCCTGAACCGTCTTTGTGGCGGTGGCAATCGAGTCCATCAACTGGTTCAGGTCGCCGGCGCGGCTGTTGAGATTCTGTGCCGTGAAAAAGTTTGTCGGGTTGTCGAGAGCCGAGTTGACCCGGAGGCCCGAGGCCAGACGTGTCTGGGACTTGCCCAGCAGGTCGGCGGTGCTTTGGAGATTAAGCAGGTTCGAGCGAACCGCTTTCGACAGCGTAATCGTAGACATTCAGTCTGGCGCCCCGGGGGGTACCGTTCTGGTGCCCTCAATCGGCAATATGCCGAGAACAGGGATAACAAAGGGTTATGCGAGCCGTATTCAGGCCGTCCGGTTGGTGAGGTGGAGGTCCGAGTTCGGAGGTTGCCAGGCCGTCCCTAGCCGGACCCGCAGCTCCTGTGGGGTCATGGGCTTGGGGGGCAGTGTCCCTGCAATGACGGCAGCGGCGAAGGCGGTGCCGGGCGGCGGTGGAGGCGGAACGGTTTCGGCCACGGGCGGCGCCTGTGGGGGCAACTCTTCGCCGAACAGTTGGGGCGTGGTCGAATCCGGGCCAGCAGTCAGCACCCGCGGCCGGAAGTCGGCGAGCGAGCGCTGGGTACTGATCGGTTCTTGCGCGATTCTCGCGGCCACGATCATTTCCTTCCGGGCTGATACTTCTGGCCCCTATGAAACGAATGCTAGTGTCGCGATCCTTTCCGGAAGGCCGATGCGCGCGCGGGTGTTTGTATTAATTTGGACCAACTTCAGCCGGCGCGATTTACTGCGATGCCGGTGCCGGGGAGGCGTGGCGCAGTCGGCAATTCCCCGGTGGCGCCGTAGGTCTTGGTCTGGCCCTGGCGGCCGACGCTCGCCGCAACATCGATCAGCACGTCCTCGGTCACGGCACGGGCGGTGGCGATGACCTTGAGGTTCTCTGCCATCTGCGTTGCGAGTTGCTCGTGCCCCTGGCGCAGACGGATCACTTCATTGGGGGCTTCGCTCATAATGCGCGCGAGCTGACGCTGGATGGCGCGTGAGTAGGTGACGTAGTCCTGCGCGAGACGGGTCTTTTCGGCGCCGAGTGCGATGGAGTCGCGGTAGCGGCCGGCGCGCAGCAGCATGGTTTCGTTGTTCATCACGCGGACAAGCGCGGAAAGGGTGCCTTCGGCGAAGGCGACGAGGTCGACGGCGGGCAGTTCGTCCAGGGTCGCAATACGCTCGGCAGCTGACAATCTAGACTCCTGTTACAGTTGGTGCAGATTCCTGCAGACGCAGGAGATCGGACATCAGTGAATCGGCGAGGCCGACACCACCGCGAGCGGCGATAGCATCGGCAAACTGTTCGGCCTGCATGCCGCGCCAGGTCTCTTCAGCGAAACCGCCGCCGAAGCTTTCCTCGCTGGTTTGAATGGAGGAGAACATCTCCTTCATCAGGGTGTTGAGAAACACGCCCTCAAGTTCGGTTGCCTGCTTGTGCATGGCCCGGTAGGCGGGGCTGGACGTATCGACCTTGGGCGCCGGGATGGTGTTCATCACAGCACCTCGATATCGGCCTGCAGCGCACCGGCCGCCTTGACCGCCTGGAGGATGGCGATCATGTCGCGCGGGCTGATGCCCAGTGCGTTGAGGCCATCGACGAGTTGCTGGAGCGTGACGGCTTCCCTGACCACCGCGAGGTCGGAATCGACGATGTCGACGTTGAGATCGGTACGGGGCACGACCACGGTGTCGCCCGGGCTGATGGGGTTGGGCTGCGAGACCTGCGGGGATTCCGAGATCGTCACGGTTAGATTGGACTGTGCGACGGCGACGGTCGATACGCGCACGTCCTTGCCCATCACGATGGTGCCGGTGTTTTCGTCGATGACGATCTTGGCCGGCATGTCGGTTTCGATGACCAACTGCTCGATGTCGGTGAGCAGATCGACGATGTTGCCGTTGAAGTTCCGCGGAAGGGTGACGCGGATGGTCGCCGGATCCTCCGGCGTCGCTGCCGGGGTGCCGATGAAATCGTTGATCGACAGTGCGACGCGGCGGGCGGTTGTGAGGTCGGGGTTGCGCAAGGCGAGACGCAGCGAGCGCTGCGCGCCGAGGCTGAAGCCGATCTCGCGTTCGATGAGGCCACCGGAAGAGATGCGGCCCGTGGTGGGCACGCCGGATATGATCGTCGCCGCGTCACCGCCGGCCTTGAAGCCGTTGATGGTGACCGAGCCCTGGGCCATCACATACACAGAGCCGTCGGCGCCGAGCAGCGGCGTGACGAGCAGAGTGCCACCCTGCAAGCTCGAAGCATCGCCGAGCGAGGCGACGTTTACATCGAGGCGCGAACCCTGCGTGGCGAAAGCGGTGAGGTTGGCGGTGACCATTACGGCGGCAACGTTGCCGGTTCGCATGTTCTCGCCGCGGGTGTTGACGCCGAGGCGCTCCAGCATCGCGGTGAGGCTCTGCTTGGTGAAGGGCGAGTTGTTGAGGCTGTCGCCGGTGCCGTTGAGACCCACCACCAGGCCGTAGCCGACGAGTTGGTTGTCGCGCACGCCCTCGATATTGACGATGTCCTTGATGCGCGCCGTCGCCGCGTCGACAGCGGGCGCGGCGAGCAGGGCGGTGGCGAAGATCGCCGCCATGACCTTTCTCAGAGCGCTGTTCTTCATGCTTGTGGTCCCCGGCTTCGGCAGTCCGTCCCCACGGCCCACCTGTTCAGACAAGGTAATGCGAATAGCGTGCCAGTTCGGGAGCGACCTGAATTTCCTCGCAGATTTGCGCGGAGCAGCGGGGCATGGAGCAGCAATTGCCGAGCACGTTAAGTCATCGTTAACCACTGTCGGCAGATTTTGCCGGTGACGGTGAAAGTCCGCTCAAGGAGTCGGCCTTGCGCATCGAGAACGGTATCCGCAGCAACAACGTATCGACCCGCTCCGGGCAGGGCCGCGTGAGCGGCGGCGCGTCATTCGCGCTCGACAGCGGCGAGAGCGCTTCGCGGGCGCAGTCGGTGCAGGCGGCTCAGTCCTCGACGGGCATCGACGCGCTACTGGCGCTGCAGGCAGTGGATGATCCACTGCTGGCGCGCAAGAAGAGTATCCGGCGCGGCAATGCGCTGCTCGATACGCTCGAAAGCGTCCAGACAGACTTGTTGCTGGGCAAGGTCAGCGAAGGCAGGCTCAACCAGTTGATGGTGCTTGTAGCGAGCGCCCGGGAGCGCCGCGACCCGTCGCTTGACGCGCTTCTTGACGACATCGAACTGCGGGCGCGAGTGGAACTGGCCAAGTTCGGGCGCTATCCCGGGCTCTGAAGCCGCCGTCACAGCAAATTCACGAATTAAATGCGCCACTTCAGGGCGCTTGCCCCGGGATTCCCGCCAAACTATATAGGCGCCAAATCTACGGGCAGGCAGGTTGAGTCTTTATGGGAAGTTCGGTGCAGATGGCCGAGTACCGGCCGAGCGACAAAGAGCCGTTCATGAACCCGCGCCAGCGGGATTATTTCAGGCGGAAACTGGAGACGTGGCGGGAGGACATCCTGCGTGAGAGCCGCGAAACTCTCGATAACCTCCAGGAAGAAAGCCAGAACCATCCCGATATGGCCGACAGGGCCTCATCGGAAAGCGACCGCGCGCTGGAGCTGCGGACGCGCGACCGCCAGCGCAAGCTGATCTCCAAGATCGACGCGGCGCTGAAGCGCCTGGAAGACGGCACCTATGGCTACTGCGAAGAGACGGGCGACCCGATCGGCATAGCGCGCCTCGACGCGCGCCCCATCGCCACGCTGAGCCTCGAGGCGCAGGAAGTGCATGAGCGGCGCGAGAAGGTTTATCGCGACGAGTGAGCGTCAGGCTCAATTGAATGAAAAAGGCCCGCAGCGATGCGGGCCTTTTTCGTGGGCGTTACCGATCACTCGATCGGCGACATGTCCTTGCCGGTATAGACCTGCTCAACCCAATACTGGTCGCGGCGATCGAAGCCGTTGAATGGGGTGAGCGAGGCCTGGGTGTAGGCACCCATGAGGCCGAACTCGATCCAGTCGTCTTCGTCCACGTCGGCGGGCAGGGTGAAGATCTGCGGCAGCACGTCGTAGCTGTCGCAGGTGGGTCCCCAGACCGTGAAGTCCGAAAACTCCTCGTTGTTGTCGTGCAGGCGCGGCCCACGCCAGACGCGGGTCGGGGGAGTGAAGTGCATGAACTTCACTTCCATCAGCGAGCCGTACGCCCCGTCGTTGAGATAGACCGACTGGCCGCCGCGCTGGTGCTTCACACGCAGCAGCAGCGAGGTCGACGACGTCACGAGGGCACGGCCGGGTTCGATGATGAGCTCCGGCGACGAGCTCGAGAAGTTGTCCTTCACAGCCTGCGCGATGGTCTCGAAATAGTAGTCCATCGGCGGCGCTTCGGAGGTCGGATACGGCGCCGGATAGCCGCCACCGATATTGAGGCGCTTCAGCGTGATGCCGGACTCTTCGGCGATCTTGGCCGCCGCTGCGATGTGGCGCTCATAGGCATAGACATCCTCGCACTGGCTGCCGACGTGGAAGCAGAGCGAGGGCGTAAAGCCCATCTGGTCGACGAGCCTGACGATCTCGGCCGCGCCATCCTGCATGACGCCGAACTTGATGCCGAAGTCGTAGGACTTGAGCGCCTTGCCGGCCTTGAAGCGGGTGGTGACTTCGATGTCGCGGGAGGGCGTGACGATCGCTGCGAGCTGGTCGAGCTGCTGCGGGTGGTCGATGGTGAATGAGCGGACGCCGAACTCTTCGTAGGCGCGCTGGATCTCGCGCTTGTTCTTGATCGGGTTGTTGTAGTGCATGGCCGCGCCAGGGGCATAGTTGCGCACCAGTTCCATTTCCATATTGGAGGCGACATCGAACGCCTTCAGCCCCTCGTTATGGAGCTGCTTGATGATGTGGGGCGACGGGTTGCACTTGACCGCGTAGGTCAGCAGGCCGTCGAAGCCCTTGCGGAACACCTTGGTCGCGCGATGCAGTTCGCGCTCGGAGAACAGGAAGGCCGGAAAATCCGGCTCCACTTCGGCGATGAGGCTCGAGGTGTTGGCGTAAATCTTGCGCTCGGGTTCGTCGGCGTGGAGCTGGATGGGTTCGGCGGCGGCTGCGGACATGGAGGCGTTCCCTTTCGGAGTCAGAGGGAAGTCAAAAGTGTCGGCGGCGCATCGAACCGGGACTGGCTTCCTGCGCATCAAACGCGGCTGCATATAGGGACGTTCAATCCCCTGCACAACGTCATATTTTCCCGGCTTACGAAAGCGTAAGTTCCAGGCCGCAAAGGCGCCTGAATCCGGGCGTTTGCCTGGCGCCGCGGTGCAGATGGCAGGAGGCGAGCTTGTCGCAGCGTCAGGTTGTTCTTGGTTTTTCGGGCGTCGCTGTGGCCGCAGTGCTGGCCACCACGGCTTGGAGCCTGCTGGGGGCGCCTGGCGTGGCCCCCGTCCATGCCCAGGTGGCGACGGCGCCGGCGGTGGAGACGAGCCGCGCGGTTCCTGCTTCGCAGGCCGAGGTGCAGCTCAGTTTCTCGCCCGTGGTCAAGGCGGTGACGCCGGCGGTGGTGAACGTCTATGCCACCAAGGTGGAGCAGGGTGTGCAGTCGCCTTTCGCGGGCGATCCGTTCTTCTCGCGCTTCTTCGGCGGGCAGATGTTCCAGAGCCGGCCGCGGACCAGCCAGTCTCTCGGCTCGGGTGTGATCGTCGACCCTGAGGGCGCCATCGTCACCAACAGCCATGTCGTGCACGGTGCCGACGATATCCGGATCGCGCTGAACGGCGGGCGCGAATATGCCGTCACGCTGCTTCTCGACGATCCAAAGTCCGATCTCGCGGTGTTGCGCATCACCGATCCCAAGGGGCGAACCTTCCCCGCGGTGACGTTCGCCGACTCCGACTCGCTGGAAGTGGGCGACCTGGTGCTCGCCATCGGCAACCCGTTCGGCGTTGGACAGACCGTGACTTCGGGCATCGTGTCGGCGCTGGCCCGCACCGGCGTCGAGACGGGCAATTTCGACTATTTCATCCAGACCGACGCGGCCATCAATCCGGGCAATTCGGGTGGCGCGCTGGTGGACCTGCGCGGTAATCTCGTCGGTATCAACACGGCAATCTTCACCCGCTCGGGTGGTTCGGTTGGCATCGGGTTCGCCATTCCGGCCAACATGGCGAAGGTTGTGGCCGAGGCCGGGGAGAAGGGCGGGACGATCGAGCGGCCGTGGTTCGGAGCGCGGCTGCAGGAAATCACCACCGACATCGCCGACAGCCTCGCCATCGATCCACCGCACGGCGCGCTTATCACCGAGATAGCGCCGGACAGTCCAGCGGCGAAAGCGGGTCTGCTGTCGGGCGATGCGATCATCAAGATCGACGGCGTTGACGTCGACGCGCCGCAGGGTTTCGATTTCCGCTTC
Organism: Devosia sp.; assembly: GCA_040081185.1. Lineage (GTDB taxonomy): Bacteria > Pseudomonadota > Alphaproteobacteria > Rhizobiales > Devosiaceae > Devosia_A. Next base: position 10,723 of record JBEBHC010000033.1, read on the forward strand.
GCCACCAAGGAGCTCGGCACGAACTCGACGCTCACCTATGTGCGGAGCGGCACCGAGGCCGAGGCCGCCGTGGCGGTTGTCGCCGCGCCCGGCGAGACTGCGGCGCTGCTTGTGGACGGCGACACGCGTTTTGCGGGAACCTCCGTGAACTCGATTACGCCGCCCGTGGCGCAGGAACTCGATCTTCCGTTCGACAGCAAAGGGCTGGTGGTGACCGATGTGGCCTCCGGCTCCCGCGCGGACCGGATGGGGCTCGAGAAGGGCGACATCATCGTCTCGATCAACGGCGAAGCGCAGGCGGATGCCCAGCATTTCAAGGATATCGTCTCCGCCCCGTCGCAGGGCTGGCAGATCGTGATCGAGCGCGGCGGCAAGACTATCCAGAGCTTTATCAGCGGCTGAGACGGCTATAAATGGTTCATGGCCGATCTTTTTGCAGTCGATGACGATAAGCGCGCGGGAGATAGTCCGCTCGCCGACCGCCTGCGCCCGAAGACGCTCGACGAGGTTATCGGGCAAACGCATTTGCTGGGGCCGGACGGTACGCTCCGCCGGATGATCGCGTCGGGCCGGCTGGGCTCCTTGATCCTGTGGGGACCGCCCGGAACGGGGAAGACGACGATCGCGCGGCTGCTGGCCGATGGGGTGGGCTACCGGTTCAAGCAGATTTCGGCGGTGTTTTCCGGTGTGGCCGATCTGAAGAAGGTCTTCGAGGAGGCCCGGTTCGAGCGCCTGAGCGGACATCGCACGTTGCTCTTCGTGGACGAGATCCATCGCTTCAACCGGGCGCAGCAGGATGGCTTCCTACCGGTGATGGAAGACGGGACGCTGACGCTCGTGGGCGCCACGACAGAGAACCCTAGTTTCGAGCTCAATGCGGCGTTGCTGTCGCGGGCGCAGGTGCTGCGGCTCAATTCGTTATCTGCTGACGAGCTGGAGCAGATGGCGCAGCGCGCCGAGGCGGCACTTGGCAAGACCTTGCCGCTCGATGCCGAGGCACGCGCCGGACTGTACGAACTCGCAGACGGCGACGGGCGCGCTATGCTGGGGTTGGTGGAAGAAGTCTTCGCGGCCACGAAGCCTGACGAAATGCTGGACAAAGCCGGGCTGCTGCAGGTCGTGCAACGGCGCGCGCCGATCTACGACAAGAAGCAGGACGGGCACTACAATCTCATTTCGGCGCTGCATAAGACGGTGCGGGGCTCCGATCCGGATGCCGCGCTCTACTATCTGGCGCGCATGCTGGTGGCCGGCGAGGACCCGCTGTTCCTGGCGCGGCGGCTGATCAGGATGGCGAGCGAGGATATCGGCATGGCCGATCCGCAGGCGCTCCCGCTGGCGATCGCGGCGCGTGACGCCTACGAGATGCTCGGCTCGCCGGAGGGAGAACTGGCGCTGGCCGAAATCACCGTCTATCTGGCGGTCGCGCCGAAATCGAATGCAGTCTATACGGCGTTCGGCGAAGCGATGGCGCTCGCCAAGAGTTCCGGATCTCCGATGCCGCCGATGACAATTCTCAATGCCCCCACCAAGCTGATGAAGGGGCAGGGCTATGGCGAGGGCTACGAGTATGACCACGACACGCCGGAAGGGTTCTCGGGGCAGGAGTACTTCCCCGAAAAGCTCGGACGGCAGAATTTCTATCGGCCGGTTGAGCGCGGTTTCGAGCGCGAAATCCAGAAGCGGTTGGACTACTTCGGCAAGCTGAGAGCGCGACGCGCCGGCGGGGGCGACGCGTGATGCCGTATCTCCTCGTTGGCCTCGGCGGCGCTCTCGGCTCAATGGCTCGCTACGGCACAGGCGTACTGGTGGGGCGCACGTGGCTGATGGCGTTTCCGCTCGCGACGATGCTCATCAATATCATCGGCTCGCTTGCGATGGGACTGTTCGTTGGCTACCTGGCGCGGACTCTGCCAGCCTGGCAGGAGGATGCGCGGCTATTTGTGGCTGTCGGCATCTTCGGCGGATTCACCACGTTCTCGGCGTTCTCGCTCGACGCGATCACGCTGTTGCAGCGCGGCGAGTTGATCCAGTCCGCTCTCTACGTGCTGGTCTCGGTGATCGTCGCGATCGCTGCTCTCTATGTCGGGCTTGCCGTGGCGCGGGGCGGAGCATGAGCGGCGGCGTTCGGCAGCAGACGGTGGCACGGGACGAGGACGGAATGCGCCTCGACCGGTGGTTCGGTGTGCACTTTCCGCAGGTAACCTTCGGGCATTTGCAGAAGTTGATCCGGACCGGGCAGGTGCGGATCGATTCCGGGCGGGCCAAGACGAACTCACGGCTCGAGAGCGGACAGATCGTCCGCATTCCGCCGCTCGAAGCGGAAGTGGCGCGGATCGAGCGCAAGGTGGATGCCGAGGAGGCCAAGTACCTCCGCACGCTCATCCTGTTCGAGGATGACGACCTGTTCGTCTTCAACAAGCCGCACGGCCTTGCCTCGCAGGGCGGCAGCGGCACCAAGCGGCATATGGATGGGCTGCTCAAGAGCCTGCCCAACAAGCAGGGTGAGCCCCCGCGGCTGGTGCATCGGCTCGATCGCGATACGTCGGGCGTGCTGGTGGTGGCGAAGACGCGCGCTGCTGCCTCGCATTTTGGAAAGGTGTTCCAGACGCGCAGTGCCCGCAAGATCTATTGGGCCATTGTCTATGGAAACCCGAAGCCGCCGCAGGGCAGCATCTCGTGCTTCCTCGCCAAGCAAATCGTCGACGGCCAGGAGCAGATGGTCGTCGTCGACCAGAGCAATCCGGCGGCCCAACACTCGATGAGCTATTATTCTACCACCGACACGGCGGCGAAGCGATTTGCGTGGATGACCCTGAAGCCGGTGACGGGCCGGACGCATCAACTGCGGGTTCACATGCAGCAGCTTGGAAATCCGATCATCGGCGATCCGCGCTACTTCGACATCGAAAACTGGCAGGGTGCGCCGGGGCTCGGCGATGGCCTGCACCTGCATGCGCGCCGTATCCGGATTCCGCTGCGCTCGGGGAAAATTTTGGACGTGTCGGCGCCGCTTCCGCCACACATGCAGCAGAGCTTCGACGCGCTGGGGTTCGATACCGAGCGCTACGATGTCAGGGATCAGGACCCCGAAGAAGATTGAGCCGTTCAACTTCCCGCGAGCACGGGACGAAGCGTCACCCTCGCGTGTTGCGAAAAGGTAGCCCGCTGTCGGGCTCAGGGAGTGACGGATGAAAACACCATTGATCGCCGCGGCTTCGGCCGCCTTGTTGCTTGCTGTCATGCCGGGAACCGCTGCGGTTGCCCAGGATGCGACGACCATGACGTTCTTCATCACCAGCCAGGGGAGCGGTGACGGCGCCAACCTCGGGGGGCTCGAGGGGGCCGATGCTATTTGCCAGCGCTTGGCAGATACCGCCGGTTCGACTGGGAAGACTTGGCACGCCTACCTCAGCGCGGAAGGCGTGAACGCGAAGGACCGCATCGGCGCGGGTCCGTGGCAGAACTACGCGGGGACGGTCGTGGCGACCGATCTCGCCAGCCTCCACAGCGACGCCAACAACATCACTAAGGAAACCGGGCTGACCGAAGCTGGGAAAGTCGTGAACGGGCGTGGCGACGATCCCAACCAGCACGACATGCTGACCGGCTCGAACGCTGACGGTACGCTCGCCGCGGGACAGACGTGCGCCGACTGGACCAGCAACGGCGAGGGGACGGCAATGCTCGGGCATCACGACCGGATGGGGCCGGATACGCTGGCAACGGCGACCAGCTGGAATGCAGCGCATCCGTCGCGTGGTTGCGGCCAGGAGGCGCTGATCGGCACTGGCGGCAACGGCCTCTTCTATTGTTTCGCAGTCGTGCCGTGACGATGGCGGGCCGTGACAGGCCCTGTACTTTGTGATTTGGGAAGCGCGACGAAGCCCCGTTGCGCTTTCTCTTTGGACCGGCCCAGATGCGCGAATTTCTCGAAGACGCACATGAGCACCGCGAGGACGGCTATGGCCGCGCCCAAGCGCATGCCGGACGCCAGTTGCCGAAGCGGTTCTACAAAGATGTGAGCGTCGCTGAGGTCGGCGGCGGCTTTGCCGTTTCGCTCGACGGCAAATCACCCCGGACGCCGGGGATGAAACCGGTTGCGGTGCCGATAAAGGCGGTGGCTGAGGCGATGGCAGCGGAATGGGCGGCCCAGGGCGAGTTCATCGATCCGCACACGATGCCGATGGTGCGACTGGTCAATTCGGCCGTCGAGGCCGGTGACAGCGCGGAGAAGGCTCTCGCGGACGAGGTTGCCAAGTTCGCGTCGAACGATCTGCTCCTTTATCGCGCTGCCCATCCGGACTCGCTGGTCAAGCGGCAGGAGGAGGTCTGGGACCCCCTGCTGGTCGCTATTGCCCGCAAGTTCGGTGTGGCGTTTCAGCCGACCATCGGCATTGTTCACCAGCCGCAGCCACCGGCCACGATAGCCAAGCTCCGCGAGGCGCTAGGCGCGGAAGACCTGTTGGTCCTGACGGCGCTCAACTCGATCACATCGATCACCGGATCCGGACTGTTGGCGCTTGCGCTCCGGCACGATCTGGCGGAGCCGGAACATGCATGGGCCGCCGCGCATGTCGACGAAGACCACAACATCTCGTTCTGGGGTGAGGTCGAAGAGATCACCGTGCGCCGGGCCAAGCGCCGGGCGGAGTTCGACGCGGCGGTGCGATTGCTGGGCCTCGCCACCTGAAATCCTGAAACGATCCGCGCGGGCTGCATGAAAACTGCAAACGCGCCCTGCATGCTCCGGGCATGCGAAACACATCACAGATTCTCATCCAACGTCCGCAGCGCCTGCCGGATTGCATCCTGCTCGACGCGTGGTGGACTGACTTGCGGGACGAAGAGCGGACGCGGCGCGGGACGCTGCGGTTGCTCGTGAGCGAGGGCGAAAATCGTGACAGAGACGACGAGCGCCGCTGACGGCGGGATCTGGTCGCGGCGGACGCTGGCCCTTGGCTTTACTGCCACGGTCCTCGTGGTGCTGGGCGACCTGCTGTTCTGGCCGCATGAGCCCGGGATCAACCTGCCGCTATTCGGGCTCGCGATCGGGGTCGCGCTGTTGGCGCTCAACCCTGATCGGATCAAAGAACGCGAAGTTCGCGTGGCCGCCCTAGTCGCAGTGGTTGCGCTGTTGCCCGCGATCGAAGCACCAACCTTCACGGGGTTCCTGTGGGGGCTGTTCGGGGTCAGCCTGTTGACGCTAGCGCTGTCGGACCGATTGCCGAAGCTCTACGAAGACTTGCCCGGTGCGCTCGCGCGCTTTGGCGTGGTCGCGCCGTTCCGGCTGATGGCCGATGGGCTGCGGCTGCTCGGCGAGGCGGGCGACCAAAAGATGGGCGGCAGGTTCCTGCGCGGCTTACTCGCGTGGGTCGTGCCGGCCGTCTTTGCGATGGTCTTCGTATTCCTGTTCGTGGCCGCCAATCCGTTGATCGAAGCGGGACTGAAAGCGATCCGTATCGACTGGCTGATGAGCCTGTTGTCGCCGGAGCGGATCGTCCTGTGGGGCGTGATCGCACTGATGGTCTGGCCGCTGCTGGCGCCGAAGCTGCTCAACTGGCCCGAGCGTCTCGCCATGCATGGGCCTGTGCGGCCTGTCACGGACGGCGCCATATTCGGCGAAGCCGCTATCCGCAATTCGCTGGTCGTGTTCAACCTGATCTTCCTCGTCCAGTCGGCGATGGACCTGCTCTATCTCTGGGGCGGCGTCCGCCTGCCCGAGGGGATGAGCCACGCAGAATACGCGCATCGCGGCGCCTATCCGCTGATCGTTACCGCTCTGCTTGCGGCGGCCTTTGTCCTGGCCGCCATGCGTAGGGGCGGGGCGGGTGAGCGCTCGCCGCTGATCCGGGTGATGGTCTATCTCTGGATCGGGCAGAACGTGCTGCTGGTGGTCTCCTCCATCCTCAGACTTGAATTGTACGTCGAGGAATTCGCACTCACCGAGCTACGCCTCGCAGCCGGGCTGTGGATGGGGCTCGTGGCGCTGGGCCTCGTGCTGATCTTGGCGCGGATTGCCCTCAGCCGCAGCAATGCGTGGCTGGTGGCGATGAACCTGACGGCGCTGGGTGTCGTGCTTTACGGCGTGAGTGTCGTCGACACGCGGGCGATGATCGCCTGGTTCAATGTGCAGCACTCCTATGAGCTGACCGGCAAAGGGCAGCGGCTCGACGGCTACCTGATGGGCGACCTCGGTTGGACCGCGATGCCGGCCGTTGACTATTTCCTTGCCCACGCGCCGACACAGGGCGAGAGCGTTTATGACAGCCTGCGGACGGACGGCAGCGAGGCGCAATATGTCATGCCCGAGCAGGCGGGGTCGTACCGGGACCTGCGGATGATGCGCGAGGCGCAGGCCGGGTTCGTCCTGGCACAGCAGGACTGGCAGAGCTGGAGTTGGCGAGGTGAGCGGCTCCGGCAGTATGTGCTGGCCCATCCGTTTGCGCCCAATCCCTAGTGCTGCGATAAAACCCGGATGCCGCGCATCCTCATCGCAGACGACGAGCCCAATATCCGCGAGGTTATCGCCTTCGCGCTGGAGCGTGCCGGGCATTCCACTGCGGCCGCGCGCAACGGGGCCGAGGCGCTCCATATGTTCCGCAAGGGCGGCATCGACCTCGTCGTGCTCGATATCGGCATGCCTGAGATGGATGGGCTCGAAGTCTGCAGGCAGATCCGGAAGACGTCCGACCTGCCGATCCTGTTCCTGTCGGCGCGCGACGAGGAGATCGACCGCGTGCTCGGCCTCGAGATCGGCGGCGACGACTATGTCACCAAGCCGTTCTCCGCCCGCGAGCTGGTGGCCCGCGTCAATGTTATCCTGAAGCGGGCCAGGGGTGGTTCCGACAGGGCTGTGGACACACTCAGCCACGGCCGGGTGAAGCTCGATGCCGAAAAACACGGTGTGTGGTTCGGCGAAGCGGCGCTGGCGCTGACGGCGCTTGAGTTTGCGCTGCTCTCGTCACTGATGGCGCGGCCAGAAGTGGTGTTCTCGCGCGAACAGCTGATGCACGCCGCTTACGACGGCACCTACGTGAGCGATCGCACCATCGACAGCCACATCCGCAACCTCAGGGCGAAGTTCGCCGAGGTTGGCTGTGTCAGTGTGATCGAGACCGTTCACGGTGTTGGCTTCCGGCTCGGGCGTTGCGACTGATGGCGGCGCAGCGTGTTCCCGACAAGTGGCGGCCGACGCTGGCCATGATCGTGTTCGGTGTCCTGCTCACTGTGCTGGCATTGCCGACGGCGATCGTCTTCTGGTTTCGTACGCTCGACAATTCCAATGCTCCGGTCGGGCCGATCGAGCTTGGTGCGCTTGGGGTGTCGCTCGGGCTGACGCTGGTGATCGCGCTGGTCTTCCTGCGCACGATTACGCGGCCGATCCGCGCGCTGGTGCGCAGGGCTGAGGAGATCGGGCGCGGCGGCCGCGCGGCGATCGAGCCACCGGAGCAGCAGGGGACGCGCGAGATTGCGGAGCTCAGTCAGAGCCTGCTCGATCTCGCCGAGCGACTGGTGGACCGGACTGAATATGTGTCGAGCTTCGCAGCGCATGTGAGCCACGAATTGAAGTCGCCGCTGACGGCGATCCGCGGATCGGCGGAACTGTTGCGCGACGCCGAGATGAGCACTGAGGAGCGGAGGCGGTTTCTCGACGCAATCGTTGCCGATAGCGACAGGCTGGCCCAGTTGCTTGAGCGGCTGCGAGAGCTGGCTCGTGCCGATCTCAGCGCCGAGCCCGGTGTGACGATGGTTCGTTCGGTGGCTGGCGAGGCGAGTTTGTCGGGCGATGTTGCGGTGCCGATTGCTATCGGCCCCGAAGCTGGCAAAGCCGTGTTCAGTCAGTTGATCGGCAATGCAAAGGAGCATGGCGCACGAAATATTTGGGTGTCGGCGAGCCGCGTCGGCACGATGCTCTGCGTCGTCGTGGCTGATGACGGTGGGGGGATCAGCCCCGGCAACCGCGAGCGGGTGTTCGAGCCGTTCTTCACGACACGGCGCGAGCAGGGTGGCACCGGCATGGGGCTGCAGATCGTGCGCTCGATGCTGGCCGCGCACGGCGGTAGTATCCGGCTCGTCGACACTGAGCAGGGCGCCTCGTTCGAGTTGCTGATCCCGTTAGCGACTAGCTCAGATAGCGGCGCTTGAGGTGGTCTTCGAAATATTTCGCGTTCAGTTTCTCGCCTGTGGCGCGGATCAGCAGATCGGGCGTCGAGTAGAGTGAAGCTTGCGACCAGATTTTGTCGCGTCGCCAATTGTTGATCTCGACGAAGCGGCCGCTTCGCATGTCATCGCGGGCTGTGGGCTGGTCCTTCTCGAGTGCTGACCAGAGCTGTGCAGCAATCATCGCGCCCAGCGTGTAGCTCGGGAAGTACCCGAAGGCTCCGGACGGCCAGTGGACGTCCTGCATCGGCCCATCCTTGTAGTTGTCGCGCGTCTCGAGGCCGAGATAGTCGTTCATCCTGGTGCGCCAGACTTCAGGCACGTCCTTCGGCGCGAGGCGGCCCTCGATGAGGTCTTTCTCGATCTCGTAGCGCAGGATCACGTGGAGCGGGTAGGTGGCCTCGTCGGCGTCGACGCGGATCAGGCCAGTCTTGACCTCGTGCACATGGGCCAGCAGGTCCTCGATGCTCCAGCCGGCGATCGAACCTTCACCGAGATGTTCGCGGACGAGCGGCATGGCCCATTCCCAGAACTCGCTGCTGCGGGCGATCTGTTTTTCCACGAACAGGCTCTGGCTCTCGTGGATCGACATGCCGCGTGCGGAGCCGATGGCCCAATGCGACCATTCCTTCGGCAGGCCCTGCTCGTAGAGGCCGTGGCCGGTTTCGTGCACGATGCCCATGAGCGATGAGAGGAATTCGCCGGTCACGTAGCGCGTTGTCATGCGCACGTCTGACGGTACGCCGCCGCAGAAGGGGTGGTGCGAGATGTCGAGACGCCCGTGGTCGAAGTCGAAGCCAAGTGCTTCCATCACGGCGAGGCCAAGAGCCTTCTGCTGCTCAATGGCGAAGGGGGCGTTCAGCGGCTTCAGCGGGCGGGCGGCGCGTTTCGCATCCTGATGCGCGAGCGCCTCGGGGATGAAGTCCTTGAGGAAGGTCTTCAGGCGCGCAAAGACCGGCGTCACGTCCGCCGAACGGTTGCCGGGGTCGTATTGTTCCATCATCGCGTCGTAGGGATCGAGGCCGAGTGCTTTGGCGCGGAGTTCCGCTTCCTCGCGGGCGGTGGCGACGACACCTTCGAATGCCGGCAGGAAACCGGCCCAGTCGTTCTTGCCGCGAAGCTCACGCCAGAGCTGCTCGGAGCGGACGCGGGCGGCGACCTGCTTACGCACGAAATCGGCGCTGAGGCAGGTCATGTTGGTGTAGACGCGCTGCTGCTCGCGGATTGCAGCCTGCTGCATAGTGTCGAGTGGCTCCTCTGCGGCCGCTGCAAGCCAGTCGCCAACCTCGGGCGCGGTGGCCATCTCGTGATACATGCCGGCGATCATCGACATCGCCTCGGCGCGCTTTTCGCCGCCACCGACGGGCATCATCACCGCTTCGTCGACGCTGAGCATCGATTGGGCGTGACCGAGAGCCTCGAGCCTGCGGCCGAGTTCTTCGAGTTTGGTGAAGGCTGAATTGGCTGGCATCGAACGGTTCCTGCTGTGCGAGCCGGCGTGTTAGCGCGATTGTTTGCCCGGGGAAAGGCAGCCTGAAATACGAAGGGGCGGAGCCGGGGAGACTCCGCCCCTCAGCCGGCCTCCGTTCTGGAGGCCGGATGGTCCGCCGCGCCAATGGGGGATTGCGCGGACGGACGAACCTTATTGGCTAGAAGGGCAGGATCGCGTCAGCGACCTGCTGGCCGTAGCGCGGCTGCTGCACGTCGGTGATCTGGCCCCGGCCACCGTAGGAGATGCGGGCTTCGGCGATTTTCTCCGATGCGATAGTGTTGTCCGAGCTGATGTCCTCGGGTCGCACGATGCCCTGGACGATCAGATCGCGGACTTCGAAGTTCACCCGCACTTCCTGATGGCCTTCGATGACGAGATTGCCGTTCGGGAGGATCTGCGTGATGACGACCGCAACGTTGGTGGCGATCGACTCCTTGCGGTTGACGCTCCCCGTGCCGCCGTCGCTCATGCTGCCACCGGTCGAGATGTTGCCGGTAGCGCTGACGTCGACGCCGGGCACCTTGGTGCCGAAGAGCGAGCCGAGCGTGGTGCCGATATTGGCGCTGTTGTCGGCGTCGCGCTTGCGGGTGGTGCCGTTCGAGATCTGCGCGCTGTCGTCGATCGTCACAAGCACGGTGAGGATGTCCCCAAGACGATGGGCGCGCTGGTCCTTGAAGAAGCCCTTGGCGTCGTTGGAGAACAACGAGTTGGGCTGATACGACGCGGGCACGACTTCGGGCATTGGCATGTTGACGGCGCGGTAGCCGGGCTGGGCCGTCGGGTTCTCGATGGCGGTGAGCTTGGGCGCCTGGTTCACGCTTGCGAGTTTTTCCATCGTGGAGCAGCCGGCGAGCAGTGCGCCGAGGGTGAGGATCGCGGAGAGCTTGAGCGGGTTCATCTTCGTGTCCTTGCCTAGATGCCGGAGAGGATTTCGACGCTGCCATCGGCGCGGGCGACGCCGTGCAGCACTTTTTTTGTCGTGAGGTTCAGCACGTCGACAATTTCACCCGCCGACACGGTGCCGAGCGACTGGGCGCGGATGGTGAGCTTCATGCCACCAGCGGAAACGTAGGCGGTGACGAGCGTGTTGCGGGACACAACCGTCGGCGTCGACACATCCGACGCCTTGAGCATCATGCCCGCGCGGCTCTGGCGGTTGAGCTCCATGCCGACAAGCTGGTCGAGGCTGGCATAGGCGCCCGCATCGGCCACCTTGAGTGGGACCATCGCCGTTTCAAAGTCGGCTTCCGTGAGTACGGTGCCTGCCGGGTGGGTGGCGATCAATCGGAGCGCAGGCACCGTCATCTGGACAGAGCCGGTTATGTCGACAGGCTTGTCGATGCCGGCGATGGAAAAGCGGGCGGCGAAGGCGCCGGTCGCTGGCATGTAGCGAAGGGTGATCAGGCTCGCCGGTTGCGAAATGGCTTCGGCGTTGATGGCGATGCTCGCGACATCGAAGCGCGCGGTCGCCTGCATTTCGCCGGTGACGAAGCCCTGGGTACGGAGGTCGGCAGCGATGAGGTCGCCGAGTAGAGCGTTGTCGACCACTGTCGCGGCGCGGGCCACGCGAACACGGGTGAAGCCGACATTCTCGAAGTCCGACAGACCGATGCCGGCGGCAGCCTGCTCCACGGCGGCCAGCGGGACGATGCCGGTGGTGCCGGGCGCGGGGGCCCGGAACAGCGCCGTCTCGGCGAGCGGGCCGGCATTGTCGAACATGTCCCCGACCGTGACGATCGCCGCGGTTACGGTGATGTCGCCCTTCAGCGACGGCGCGGCCTGTGCACCCGTGGCGGCCAGGGCGAGGAGGGTGGCGAGGGCGAAGCGGTTCATCATTCAGCTCCTCAGCGCAACTGGCTCGTGGCCTGCAGCATCTCGTCGGCACCGGAGATGACGCGAGCGTTCATCTCGTAGGCACGCTGAGCGGCGATCAGGTCGGCGATCTCGGTGACCGGGTTGACGTTGGCGGCCTCGAGGTAACCCTGCAGGACGTTGCCCATGCCGTCGGTGTTCGGAACGCCGAGCTGCGGCGAGCCGCTGGCGGCGGTTTCTACGAAGTTGTTGTCGCCGGCGGATTCGAGACCCGCCTTGTTGACGAAGCGGGCGAGTTGCAGTTGGCCGAGTTGGGTCGGGTTGGCATCGGTGCCGATATAGGCCTGCACGATGCCATCGGCGCTGATCGACAGCGAGTTGGCATTCTCGGGGATGGTTATGCCGGGCTGGACCTGGAAGCCATCAACGTTGACCAACTGGCCGGTGGAGTCGCGTTCGAAGCTGCCGTCACGGGTATAGCCGGTGCGGCCATCGGGCAGCTGCACCATGAAGAAGCCCTCGCCGCGTACGGCGATGTCGAGTTCCTTCTCCGTCTGCGTCACGCTGCCCTGGCTCATGATGCGCGGGGTGGCCGCAGTCCTCACACCGGAGCCGACCTCGATGCCGACGGGGACCTGCGTGCCCTGGTCGGAGGTCTGCGCACCGGAGCGGCGGTAAGACTGGTAGAGCAGGTCCTGGAATTCGACGCGCATCCGCTTGAAGCCGGAGGTACGCATGTTGGCGATATTGTTGGAGATGACTTCGACGTTTCGTTCCTGAGCCGCCATGCCTGTCGAAGCGATGTAGAGAGCTTTCATTCGGTGTTCCCTTCGATCAGGCGTTGAGGCTGCCGAGGCGCTGGATGGCGCCGCGGAGCACTTCGTCTTGACGCTGCATCATCGATGCGATGGAGGCGTAGGCCCGCTGCACGCGGATCATGCCGGCGATCTCGGTGACGCCCGACACGTTGGACCGCTCGATGGAACCCTGGACGACCCTGGTTCCGGTGGCGGCGACTGCGCCAGTGCCCGAGAACAGGTTGTCGCCGGTACGAGCCAGAGCACGCGCATCGGGGAACTCGACCAGTCGAAGCGACCCTTTCGGACCCTCGTTCGTCGCGATCGCGCCGTTGGCGCCAATGGAGATATCGGTCTCGGTGAGCGAGAAGGTCATCGGCCCGGCATCGGTCAGTACCGGGTTGCCGTTGACGTCGACGAGCGTACCCGACGGATCGACCTGCAGAGAGCCGGCACGGGTATAGCGCTCGCCGGCCGGCGTCTGCACGACAAGGAAGCCGTTGCCCTGCAAGGCGACGTCGAGTGTATTGCCAGTCTGCTCGATCGGTCCGGCTGCAAGATCGTGGATGGTCGACCAGTCCTGCGTGAAGTGCAGGTCCTGGTCCCGGCTGGCGGTGAAGCTTTCGTCCTCACCGGTCGGTGAGAGATAGTCCTCGAACAGCAAGCTCTCGGACTTGAAGCCGGTCGTGTTGATGTTGGCGAGATTGTTCGCGATCACGTCCATCTGACGCTGAATCGCCATCTGCCGGCTAAGCGAAATGAGTTGCGCGTTTTCCATGGCGCGGCGGTCCCCGTTAATCCGGAAGCAGGTCCACATCCCCATGCGTCGCTGCTTCCGCAATTAACGTTGCAGAAACCGTGCCAGAGCAAAAAACCCAACGATCTCAATGTTGTCGTAGTGTTGCCGGGATCAGGATGGCACCTGTTGCCGGGTTCGCGCGGCAAGTTCCACCCGGCAAAAATTGCCGGAAGTCCGTGTGGATTAAGAGGTCGTTAACCATCGGGCGCTTAGCTCTAGGCAGGGCTGGAATCGGCCGGAATTCAGGGGTTTTCAGGCGATGGCCGTCGAAGCCGAGGTCGAAGAGGGCGCGGCTGAACAGCCGGCAAAGAAGGGCCTGCCGCGTAAACTGCTGATCATCATTGCCGCCGCGGCGCTGGTGGTGATCGCCGGTGGAGCGGGACTCTACTTCTTCGTGTTCGCCAAGGCCCCTGCGGCGGACGCGACTGCGCATGCCGAGGCGCCAGCGAGCTTCATCTTCAATCTCCCCACGATGACCGTGAATCTCAACGACGATGGCGCCGAGGGCGACCAGTTCATGAAGCTCACCGTGGCCATCGAAGTGGCCGACGAGGCTACGATGAAGGAGATCCAGCCGCGCATGGCCAAGGTGGTCGATGCGTTCCAGGTGTATCTGCGCGAATTGCGCAAGAGCGACCTCGAAGGGTCGGCCGGCATCTACCGGCTGAAGGAAGAGCTGCGCCGGCGCGTCAATCTCGCGATCTTCCCGGCGCAGATCGACTCCATCCTGTTCAAAGAAATCCTGGTGCAGTGATGGCCGGGGACGAGGACGACAAGCTCGCCGAAGACTGGAACCCGGCAATGCCGGGCACGGATAGCGGCCGTGGCGCCGATCCGACCAAGGCCACGGGGGACAACGAGGGCGACCGCGTCCTCAACCAGGATGAGATCGACAACCTGCTCGGTTTCGATCCTGCAGCGTCTGGCGGCGGCGTCGAGCTGACCGGTGTGCAGGCCCTCATCAATTCGGCGCTGGTGTCCTACGAACGCCTGCCGATGCTCGAGATCGTATTCGATCGACTGGTGCGGCTCGCGACCACGTCGCTGCGCAATTTCACTTCGGACAATGTCGAGGTCTCGCTCGACTCCATCTCCTCGGTGCGCTTCGGCGACTATCTCAACTCAATACCGCTGCCGGCCATTCTTTCGGTGTTCAAGGCGGAGGAGTGGGACAATTTCGGACTGCTGACGGTCGACAGCAACTGTATCTATTCGATGATCGACGTGCTGCTCGGCGGGCGCCGGGTTGGTGGACAAATCCGCGTCGAGGGCAGGCCCTACACGACCATCGAGATGGCGCTGGCGCGGCGGATGATCGAGGTGCTGCTCGAGGATACGCGCAAGGCTTTCGAGCCCGTGACGCCGATCAATTTCAAGCTGGAGCGGATGGAGACCAATCCGCGCTTTGCCGCGATCTCGCGGCCGGCCAATGCCGCAATCCTGATCGAGCTGCGGATCGACATGGACGATCGCGGCGGCAAGGTCGAAATCTTGCTGCCGTATGCGACGATCGAGCCGATCCGCGAGCAGTTGCTGCAGATGTATATGGGCGAGAAATTCGGCCGCGACCCGATCTGGGAAGGCCATCTCGCGACCGAAATCTTTGCTGCCGGTGTCGAAGTCGAAGCGGTGCTGCACGAGTTCGATCTGCCGCTGAGCCGCATGCTCGGGCTGATGCCGGGCGAGACGATCATGTTCGATCGTTCGCCGTCGGACCCGATCAACCTGCGCTGCGGTGAGGTGGCGCTGACCGAGGCGATCATGGGTCATATCGGGAGCCATGTGTCGGTCCGCGTCACGCGCCCGCTCAATCCGCCGAAAGTCACGATGGCTGCATTCGAAGCACTGGATCAACAGGCTGAGGGACGCTGATGCTGGGTTTGTCGATGGGACTGCTGGTCGAAGGCTCGGTGTCAATTCTGCTCACCGTTACGATCGGCTATTGCATGGTTCTCAACCAGCGCCTCAAGGGGCTGCACCAGGACCGCGAAATGATGGTGAAAACCGTCGCAGAGCTGGTGCAGGCCACGGCGCTGGCCAATTCCGCGGTGCGCGAACTGAAGGCGGCCGCGCTCGAAGCCGATACATCGCTCACAACGCGGCTCGAGGAAGCGGCGCAGTTCCACATCGAGTTCAACAATCACCTCGCGGCCGGCTCGCAGCTGATCGAGAAGATCGCGCGGATCACGGCGGCGGCGCGCGCAAACCCGGTCGCAGTGCCGGAACCGTCCAAGCCGGCCAGCGATGAAATCGACTCCACGTCAAAGCTGCACTCCGCCTTGCAGCAGCTGGCGATGCGCCCGGGCATCGGGGGCAGGGCCGCTTGAGGATACGCCTCCTACCCGTCGTCATCTTTGCTGCCATCGCGTTGCTCCTGTTCAAGGGCATCGGGCTGGTAAGCAACGGCAGCTACGTGCTGACCGGCACCGACACGGCGTTGGCCGAAGGTGCCGCGCCGGCGCATGCCGAGGCGGCGGCGAGTGTGGGCGGCACGACGGCCCAGCCCGAGGTTACGCTCGAGGATACTGCCCCGACGATCGAGGATACGTCGCCGACTGTGAAGGTGAGCGCCGAGGCCGCAGCAGGGCACGGCGAGGCCGCGCAGGCTGAAGGGCATGGCGACAGCAGCGCTGCTACAAGCAGCGAAGCGTTGCCACCGGCGCCGTCCAGCGAAGCGCCGGCCGAAGTGGCTGCGGTCCCATCTGTCGCGTGCCCAACGACGGAGCCAGTCGCAGCCGATGCCGCTGCGCACGGCCCGGAAGCGACCGCGCCCGCCGAGGCGGCCGCTCCCAGCGTGCCCGCCGACTGTGTCGAGGTCCCCAAGACCGCCGAAGGCGATGCGGTGCCGACCACGCGTGACGCCAAGGGCATGATCGTACCGCTGTCTGAAGTCTCCGGCGACAAATCGGAGGCGGCGCTCCTGGCACGCCTGGGCGAGCGCCGTGCCGAACTGGATCAGTTTGCCGCGGACCTCGATACGCGCCTGGCGCTGGTGGAAGCCGCCGAGAAGCGGATCGACGAGCGCACCGCGCAGCTCAAGGAACTCGAAGCGCAGATCAATGCGCTCGTGGACCAGAAGGAGGCCGCGGAAGACTCGCAGTTCAAGGCCGTGGTCAACATGTACGAGAACATGAAGCCGCGCGATGCCGCGAAGATCTTCAACGGCCTCGACCTAAGGGTGCTCGTTCGCGTTGCCCGGGCGATGAACCCACGCAAGATGTCACCGATTCTTGCGGCGATGGACGCGCAGCGGGCCAAAGACCTCACCGCGGTGATGGCCACCGACCTGCCGCCGGCCCTTGTGGCCGATACGACCGGCGCCGGTGGCGAGGACCTCGCCAACCTGCCGCAAATCCAGGGCCAGTAGTCCACAAGAAGCCGCCGCAAGACCCCGCGTCGGCCATGCTTTCGTAAGCCCGCGTTAAGCCCGATTGCGTATGCTTAACGAGAGTTTTGCGTGGTGTGGCGTTGCGTTCCGCAGATGTTGCGTTGAAGCGGCCGAGTTGGGCGGCGCGGTTGATGTTGGCCGCGCTGCTTTGGCTTGCCTGCGGCGTGGCGGCTGATGCTCAGGAAAAAGCGACGCTGCTGGTCACCGCCGAGACCGGCTTTGGCCGGATGATCCTCGACTTCCCGAGCCGGCTCGATCTGCCGGCTTACAAGCTGAACTACGACAACGGCGTCCTCGCCATTACCTTCACCGATCCGGTGCAGATGGTGCTGCCCGATGCGGCCGTGGCGCTGCCGGACTATGTGTCGGTCGGTCGCGTCGATCCCGATAAGCGCGGCGTACGGTTCGGCCTTCGCAGCGCCGTGACTGTTCACACGATGGAGGCGGGTGAGCGCCTGTTCATCGATATCCTTCCGGCCAACTGGCAGGGCTTGCCGCCCAGCCTGCCGCCGGAGGTGGTGGCCGAACTGACTGAGCGCGCCAAGGACGCGGCCAAAGTCGCCGAGCAGAAGCGCAAGGCTGCCGAAGCGATGGCGAGCCATCCGGCGGCGGTGCTGACTGTCGGACGCAATCCGACATTCCTGCGCCTGCAGTTCGACTGGAACGTCGATGCAGATGCCAAGTAT